>NZ_CP032616.1:3090000-3435000 GCF_003626975.1 Pseudomonas sp. DY-1
ACCGGACCAGGAGGAGAAGCATCGCCTGCTGGAGGAAGTGATCCGCTACACCGATGAAGCCGGCGACCTGGTCAAGGCCGATGTGGTCGCACAGTTCGGTCGCGCCTATGCCAAGGCCCGGTTGGGCGAAGAGCTGCCGGTACCGGTGGTGCTCAAGCGCGGGTATACCAGCCAAATCCCCGATGAACTGGATGCCCTGTTGAAGACGCAGCCTGGGCAACCCTTCGCCCTGGCCCTCTACGGTGGCTACGAAGCCGGTGTCATTCGCAAGGTGGGCAAGCTGGTGGGCAAGATGACCTACGGAGTCAGCTCGGACAAGATGGAGCAGTACTTCGCCCGCTCCTTCAAGGCCATCGACGATTTGCCCATAGGCCACTACGAATACGCCAACGCCCTGGAGTACGTATACGGCGAGGACGAGGAAGCCAGGGTCCTGGAGCACCTGAAAATGGCGGTGGCGATCAAGCCGATCAACGCCATGGAAGCCCTGGAAGTGGCTCATGCACAGAGGTTGCTGAAACAGCAGGAACAGAAGCTGGCGCAGAACTGACACACCAGCGGAAATGAAAAAGGCTGCCTTCAGGCAGCCTTTTTTCGTACGCATCTCAGGGTTTGTGAGGCCGCGAAAGGAACTCGTGCGATTGCATCTCCAGCAGCCGGCTCAACGTACGCTGGAACTCGAAATTCAATCGGCCACCGGAATAGAGATCCTTCAGCTCCACCTCGGCGGAAATGATCAGTTTCACGTTGCGATCGTAGAACTCGTCCACCAGGTTGATGAAGCGGCGCGCCATGTCGTCCTTGGCCACGCCCATCTGCTCGACGTTGGCGAGGATCACCGCGTGGAAGATCTTGCCAAGCTCGATGTAGTCGTTCTGGCTGCGCGGACCGTCGCAGAGTTCGCGGAACTCGAACCAGGCAACGTCTTCGCAGACGCGGACGGCTCGGATCTCGCGGTTTTCGATCATCAGGGCTTCGTTTTCCTGCGCCATGGTGCAGTCCGGCAAGAGGCTCTTGAAGCTGCGACTCAGGCTGGCTTCGGCTTCAGCGTCCAGCGGGAAGTGGAACAGCTCGGCCTGCTCCAAGGCGCGCAGGCGGTAGTCCACGCCGCTGTCGACGTTGACGATGTCGGTGTGCTCCTTGAGCAGAGCAATCGCCGGCAGGAAGCGCGCACGCTGCAGGCCATCCTTGTAGAGGCCGTCGGGAACGATGTTGGAAGTCGCCACCAGACTGACACCATTCTTGAACAGCTCCTCGAGGAGCGTGGCCAGGATCATGGCGTCGGTAATATCGGAGACGAAGAATTCGTCGAAGCAGATTACCCGGGCCTCGTCGGCAAATCGCTTGCCGATGATGGTCAGCGGGTTCTTCTCGCCCTTGAGGGTTTTCATCTCCTCGTGGACGCGCTTCATGAAGCGGTGGAAGTGGGTACGCATCTTCTGCTTGAACGGCAGTGCCTCGTAGAAGGTATCCACCAGGTAGGTCTTGCCGCGACCCACGCCACCCCAGAAGTACAGGCCCTTCACCGGACCTTGGCGCTTCTTGCCGAACAGACTGCCCAGCAATCCGGGCTTGCTGCGTTCATCGGCGATCAGGTCGTCATACAGCCGCTGCAAATGGCGAACGGCGGTTTCCTGCGCGGCATCGTGGAAAAAATCCGGCCGCTTGAGATCGGACTGGTAGCGCTCGAGGGGGGTCATGATCGATAGCAAGGCAACGAAAAACGGGGCAGGTACTTTAGAGCCTGCCCCGTCGATTGGCAATTGGCCGGCTGAACCGGCCGCTGGAAAGACAGTTATTCCTGGGGGGCGAGAGCCGAGTAGAGGCGCTGGATCGCCGCATCTCGGGCCGCAGCATCGGCGAACGCCGGGCTGGAGGCCACTTGCTCATCGTCCAGCCAGATGCCGAACGCGTCTTCTTCCACACGCAGATCCAGCTCATCGCCCGACTGCAGGCGCTTGCTGGCCTGGCCAGCTGCTTTGCCGTCGGCAAAAGATCGCGAGAGCAGCAACTGCTCGCCATCGGCGTCCAGCAGGCGGAAGCGGAAGCTGCCATCTTCATCGCGGAAGCTGACGAAACGGGCGCTCTTGGCGGCCTTCTTCTTGGTGTCGCCGCCGGCCTGCACGTTGGTGCGGAAGGAACGCAGGCCGACCGCCTCACGCAGCTCGTTGAGGAAAGGCGTAGCGATCTTGCGAGCCTTGGCGGCGCCAGCTAGGAGAATGTCTTCCAGATCGGATGGACGCTCGATCAGTGCGTGATAGCGCTCGCGAGCCTCACCCAGTTCGTTGTCCAGCAATTGGAACAGGCGCTGCTTGGCTTCACCCCAAGCAAGGCCCGCCAGCAGGTCGGCGCGGAACTCGGCCAGCTGCACTGGAGTGGCGAAGGCCTGGTAGAGGGTGAACAGGTGGGCGTTGTCCGGATCCTTCGGTTCACCCGGCGCGCGGGAGTCGGTGACGATACGGGCAATGGCGTCCTTCAGTTGCTTGGCACTGCCGAACAGCGGAATGGTGTTGTCGTAGCTCTTCGACATCTTGCGGCCATCGAGACCGGGCAGGGTCGCCACTTCTTCCTCGATCACCGCCTCGGGCAGGGTGAAGAACTCACGGCCAGCGCCGAACAGGTGGTTGAAGCGCTGACCGATGTCGCGGGCCATCTCCACGTGCTGGATCTGGTCGCGCCCTACCGGCACCTTGTGCGCGTTGAACATCAGGATGTCCGCAGCCATCAGCACCGGGTAGCTGTACAGGCCCATGGTGACACCTGCGTCCGGGTCTTCACCGTTCTCCAGGTTCTTGTCCACGGAAGCCTTGTAGGCGTGCGCGCGGTTCAACAGCCCCTTGGCACTGACGCAGGTAAGCAGCCAGGTGAGTTCGGGAATTTCGGGAATGTCGGACTGGCGATAGAAGGTCGCCTTGTCGGTATCCAGGCCACAGGCCAGCCAGGTGGCGGCGATTTCAAGCCGCGAGCGCTGGATACGGGCCGGGTCGTCGCACTTGATCAGTGCGTGGTAGTCGGCCAGGAAGTAGAAGGAGTCGACGTCGCTGGCGCGGCTGGCGACGATGGCCGGGCGGATTGCGCCCGCGTAGTTGCCCAGGTGCGGCGTGCCGGTGGTGGTAATGCCGGTAAGGATTCGAGTGCTCATGGAGTTCGCTTGTCGGACTACGTTCAGAATCAGAGACGCGGCAGGACCAGGTCCTTGAGATCGGTCAGCTTGCCGTGGAAGAAGTGCCCGCATTCTGCCACTTTCAGCAGCTCATGGGGACGCGCAAGGCCGGCGGACCAGTCGTAGACCGCCTGGGGTGGGACGACCTCGTCGGCGTCCGGCTGGATGACGGCCAGTTCACCCCTCTCGGGCAACGGGTTGTCCGCAGTCAGGCGCATTACGGCCGGAGCCACCATGAACAGACGCGGAACCGTGATGCCCTGACGTTCCAGACGACCAGCCAGACTGGCCGCAACGAAGCCCCCGAAGGAGAAGCCGAACAGGGTCAGCGTCAGCTCCGGACGTTGCGCACGGAACCAGTGGGCCGCAGCTTCGGCATCGTCCACTTCGCCTGTTCCCATGTCATGACTGCCAGCGCTGGCACCCACGCCACGATAGTTGAATCGCAAGGTGCTGTAGCCTGCGTCACGGGCAGTGCGCTGCAGGGTAGAAACCACTTTGTTGAGCATGGTGCCGCCTTGCACCGGGTTGGGATGACAGATCAGCGCCAGGCCCTTGGCCTCAGGCAAATCAAGATGCAACGCCTCGAGTTGACCACATGGGCCATCGAGCAGAAGAGGGTTTTCGCGGATCAACAAGGGAAACTCCGTGACCTCGTGACGGGTCGACTCGTCTTGGATTAGCACAACAGGGCTTGTGTCGCGGTATACAGCGCGGATTCGAGCCGTTAACGTAAAGCAAAGCCGTTTATAGAGGAAGGACTCGTGGAACAGTCGCTCACCGTCTGGTTGTTACCAGCCTTCGCCCTGCTCGCCGGTATCGGCATCGGTTTCCTGATCGCCCGTCTGGTGCCAAATGCGGCTCCAAGCCGGACGCAGCGTCAGCTGGATGATCTGCAGGAACGCTTCGATACCTATCAGAGCGAGGTGGTCACTCACTTCAACACCACCGCCAGCCTGGTGAAAAAGCTCACCCAGAGCTACCAGGAAGTACAGGAGCATCTGTCCGAAGGCGCCAGCCGCCTGGCTCTGGACGAACTGACCCGCCAGCGTCTGCTGGCTGCGCTGCACGCTGACGAGGCTGCCAGCCCACGCGAGCGCCTGACCCCGCCCAAGAGTAACGAAGCACCGAAAGACTATGCACCCAAGGCACCGGACGCCCCCGGCACCCTGGACGAGACTTTCGGCCTTAAAGGCAAGTACTGATTTCCAGCAGGCTGGCCCAACGGCCGGTCTAATCGGAAGGCAATAAAAAGCCCCGCATTTGCGGGGCTTTTTATTGGGCTAGGCGTTAGATCGCACCGCGTTCGCGGAGCACCTCAAGCACCAGCTTCACACCTTCTTCCACATTGACGGACTGAGTATCGATCACCAGATCGGCATTCAGAGGAACATCGTAGGGGAAGGACTCACCCGGGATATTGTCCTGGCCAGCAGCGTAGAGGCCTTGTGGATCACGCTCGCGGCATGCCAGTGGCGATGCCTGCACGTAGACGGTGATCAGACGGTCGGCACCGATCAGCGCCTTGGCCTGCTCGCGCCCTTCGGCATCCGGCGCCACGAAAGCAGCCAGGGTAACCAGGCCGGCTTCGTTGAACTGACGCGCGACGTGAGCGGCTCGACGCCAGTTCTCAGTGCGCCCAGCTCGATCTTGCGGCAGTCCCTTGTTCAGGTCGTGGCGCAGGTTCTGACCATCAAGCACGTAGACGGCACGCCCCATGTCGAACAGCTTGCGCTCCACGGCATAGGCCAGTGTGCTCTTGCCAGCGCCGGACAGGCCACTGAACAGCACGGTTGCCGGTTGCTGGCCGAACCGAGCGGACCGCTCTTCGCGAGAAACGTGGGCCAGCTTGCCATGGTGGCCAACGACGTTACGGCCCGCCTGCGGGTCGGCAATGATCATGCCGGCGCCGACGGTGCCATTGGTCAGGCGGTCGATAACGATGAAAGCACCAGTCGTGCGGTTCTGCTCGTAGCCATCGAGAGCAACGGAGGCATCCAGGCTGACCTTGACCTTGGCGATCTCGTTCAACTGCAGGCTGCTGGCTGGGGCTTCTTCAAGGGTATTGACGTCCACCTTGTGCACGATGCTCGGGATGGAGCCCGGCACATAGCTGGTTGCGCGCTTGATGTCGTATTTCTTGCCCGGAAGCATGGGCTCCTCGGCCATCCATACCAGCATGGCGTCGAAGCTGTCGGTCACCACGGGACGGTTGTCGGCATGTACCAGCATGTCGCCGCGGGAGACGTCGATCTCGTCTTCCAGGGTCAGGGTAACCGCCTGGCCGGGACCTGCCTGCTCCAGTTCACCTTCGTAGGTGACGATGGACTTGACCCGGCTACCCTTGCCGGACGGCAGGGCTACCACGTCGTCCCCCTTGCGCACGATGCCGCTGGCGAGGGTGCCGGCGAAGCCGCGGAAGTTCAGGTTCGGACGGTTCACGTACTGCACCGGGAAGCGCATATCGGAGACGTTTCGGTCGCCGGCGATTTCCACGGTTTCAAGGATTTCCATCAGCGACTGCCCGGTGTACCAGGGCGAGCGCTCGCTCTTGTTCACCACGTTGTCGCCCTTCAGCGCCGACATCGGCACGAAGTGGATCGAAGTGGGGTTGAGCTTGATGCGTTCGGCAAACTGCAGGTAGTCGGCCTTGATGCTCTCGAACACACCCTGGTCGAAGTCTTTCAGGTCCATCTTGTTGATGGCGACGACGATGTGCTTGATACCCAGCAAGGACGCGATGTAGCTGTGCCGGCGGGTCTGGGTCTGCACGCCGTAGCGGGCATCAACCAGGATGATGGCCAGGTCGCAGGTGGACGCGCCAGTGGCCATGTTACGGGTGTACTGCTCATGGCCGGGCGTGTCGGCGATGATGAACTTGCGCTTGGCGGTGCTGAAGTAGCGGTACGCCACGTCGATGGTGATGCCTTGTTCGCGCTCGGCCTGCAGGCCGTCAACCAGCAGTGCCAGGTCGACATCGTCACCGGTGGTGCCGACTTTCTTGGAGTCGCGGGTAATGGCTTCCAGATGGTCTTCGTAGATCATCTTGGAGTCGTGCAGCAGACGCCCAATCAGGGTGCTCTTGCCGTCGTCGACGTTGCCGCAAGTTAGGAAGCGCAGCAGTTCCTTGCGTTCGTGCTGGGCCAGGTAAGCGAGGATGTCCTCGCTGATCAGATCGGATTGGTGGCTCATGGTGCGGAATCCTTAGAAATAGCCCTGACGTTTCTTCTCTTCCATCGAGCCGGCGGCGTCGTGGTCGATGACCCGCCCCTGGCGTTCGGAAGTACGGGTCAGGAGCATTTCCTGGATGATTTCCGGCAGAGTCGTAGCAGTGGATTCCACCGCACCGGTGAGCGGGTAGCAGCCCAAGGTGCGGAAACGCACCATACGCTTCTCGATGCGTGCTTTCTCTTCGTCGGAGAGATGCTCGAGGATGCGCTCGTCGTCGATCATGATCAGCGTACCGTTCTTCTCGATGACTTCACGCTCGGCGGCGAAGTACAGCGGGACGATCGGGATCTGTTCCAGATAGATGTACTGCCAGATGTCCAGCTCGGTCCAGTTGGACAGCGGGAAGACGCGGATCGACTCGCCCTTCTTCACCTTGCCGTTGTAGACGTTCCACAGTTCCGGGCGCTGGTTCTTCGGGTCCCAGCGATGCTTGCTGTCGCGGAAGGAGTACACACGCTCCTTGGCGCGGGACTTCTCCTCGTCGCGACGGGCGCCGCCGAAGGCCGCATCGAAGCCGTACTTGTCGAGTGCCTGCTTGAGGCCCTCGGTCTTCATCACGTCAGTGTGCTTCGCGCTGCCATGGGTGAAGGGGTTGATGCCCTGGGCGACGCCTTCCGGGTTCACATGAGTGATCAGGTCCAGGCCCATTTCGGCGACCATCTTGTCGCGAAACTGGTACATCTCCTGGAACTTCCAGCGAGTGTCGACATGCATGACCGGGAACGGCAGCTTGCCAGGGAAGAACGCCTTGCGCGCCAGGTGCAGCATGACGGCGGAGTCTTTACCGATGGAGTAGAGCATCACCGGGTTGTCGAATTCGGCGGCCACTTCACGAATGATGTGGATGCTCTCCGCCTCCAGCTGTTTCAGGTGCGTCAGTTTATCGAGCATGGCTACTCACGAAGGTCTTTCTGATACGACGGCCGGCGGGCCGTGGACGAGCGGGCACTCTATCACAGCAGAAGACTCTAACTGGAGGACGGCTTATACCAAAAAAATATACTTATATAGCCGTACGAATTCAGTGACATAGACGTTGCCAGGACCATTTCACCTGAGCCACGACGCAGCCTCGGAGGGTGCAGCAGCTCGGCGGCTCGCACCTTCCTCGGACTTCTGCCAAGAGGGTACGACAGGGCCGGCAGGGCAAACTCAACTCGCGACTTGTGCCTGCGCAGCGGCGCGATAGCATAGCCGGCACATTTTCCTGTCCGGAAGACTTTCTATGCGCCGCGTCGCTTTCGCCCTGCCTTTGCTCGTCCTGATCTCCGCGTGCAGCAGCAAACCAACTTCCGTCCCAAAGCCGGTCCAGAAGCCAAAGCAACCGACGCTCATAACTCCCAGTGCCCATCCGACATTCGGTTCGGTGCAACCGATCACGCCGCTGCGCGGCGACTTCGCGGGCAACGTCAGTGCCCGGCGCTTCATCGATCGCATGGTCAGCCAGCACGACTTCAATCGCCAGCACCTGCAAGACCTGTTCTCCCAAACCCGCGAACTTGATTGGGTGATCCGCCTGATGGACCGCCAGGCGCCCACCTACACACCGCCCAGTGGCCCCAACGGCGCCTGGCTACGCTACCGAAAGAAATTCATCACACCGGGCAACGTGCGCAACGGCGTGTTGTTCTGGGACCAGCACGAAGCTGATCTGCAGCGCGCCTTCCAAACGTACGGCGTACCGCCGGAAATCATTGTCGGCATCATCGGTGTGGAGACCCGTTGGGGACGCGTAATGGGCAAGACTCGGATCATCGACGCGCTGGCCACCCTTTCCTTCTCTTACCCTCGCCGCGCCGAGTTCTTCAGTGGCGAACTTGAGCAGTTTCTTCTGCAGGCGCGCAAGGAAGGTGACGACCCACTGTCGCTGCGCGGCTCCTATGCCGGCGCGATGGGCTATGGACAGTTCATGCCGACGTCCTTCACCAAATATGCCGTGGACTTCGATGGCAACGGACAACGAGACTTGTGGAACCCCCGCGATGCTATCGGCAGCGTGGCCAACTACTTCAAGCAGCATGGCTGGATCACCGGCGACGCCGTCGCCGTGCGCGCCATCGGCCAGGCGCGCTCGCTGGAAGACGGCTTCAAGACCCAATATCCGGTCAGTGTCCTGACTGCAGCCGGGCTCCGGCCGCAAAGTTCGCTGGGCAATCACCAAAGCGCCAGCCTGCTGCGCCTGGACATGGGCAACACCTACCAGTACTGGTATGGCCTACCAAACTTCTACGTGATCACCCGCTATAACCACAGCACGCACTACGCCATGGCGGTGTGGGAACTGGGCAAGGCGGTGGAGAGCCAACGTCACGGCTCCCGATGAAAAACGGCCGGTTTACTGAGCCGGCCGTTTTTTCTTTGCCATACGAACTCAGGCAGGATTGGCGCAGTCGATGAACAAGTGCTCGATGGCGAAGCGCTTGGCCAGGTAGTCGCCTAGCGCCTGCACGCCATACCGCTCAGTGGCATGGTGGCCGGCGGCGATGAAACTGACACCATTCTCCCGCGCGCTATGCACTGTCTGTTCGGAGACTTCGCCAGTGAGATAGGCATCGACACCCGCAGCAATCGCCTGATCGATATAGCCCTGTCCACCGCCGGTGCACCAGCCGATCCGGCTGATCATGCGATCGCCCTCCACCACCAGGGGTTCACGCCCGAGCACCTCGCGTACGCGACGGGCGAAGTCGGTGGCGGTCATGGGCTCGGCCAGGGAGCCGATCAACCCGACAGTCCGCGGATTATCCGGCTCCAGTGGGCCTTCGACGATGATGTCCAGTTGGCGCGCGAGCTGCACGTTGTTACCCACATCCGGATGCAGATCCAGCGGCAAGTGATAGGCGAGCAGGCTGACGTCATTGGCTAGCAGGGTCTTCAGGCGACGCTGCTTCATGCCCACCACACAGGGGTTCTCGCCTTTCCAGAAGTAGCCGTGGTGCACCAGTACTACGTCCGCCTCAGCCTCCACTGCTGCGTCCAACAACGCTTGGCTGGCGGTGACGCCGGTGACGATCCGGCTGACCTGCGGACGCCCCTCGACCTGCAGGCCGTTGGGGCAGTAATCCTGGATGCGCGCGGCGTTGAGGTAACGGTCCGCTTCTTCTACCAGGGTGTTCAGGGCAATCGCCATGGCATTCCTCACAAGCTGTTGCGGACGGCTCGTTTTTAACAAGCGCCCTCGTATAATGGCGCCACCTTAAGGGGCACCCCTGCCCCCCGCAACCCTCAGGATTCTCCCTCGATGCTCAAGGCCCTGCGATTTTTCAGCTGGCCCCTGATTGTCGGCGTGCTCGCGGCACTGCTGATCATCCAGCAATACCCGGAATGGGTCGGCCTGCCCCGCCAGGAAGTGCATCTGCAGGAGGCCCCCAAGTTCAATTTCACCCGCCAGGGCCCCGACTCTTATGCCGATGCGGTCACCAGTGCATCGCCTGCGGTTGCCAACCTCTACACCACCAAGATGGTGAGCAAGCCGGCGCATCCGCTGTTCGAAGATCCGCAGTTCCGCCGGTTCTTCGGTGACAACCTGCCGCGCCAGCGACGCATGGAGTCCAGCCTGGGTTCGGCGGTGATCATGAGCCCGGAAGGCTACCTGCTGACCAACAACCACGTGACCGCAGGTGCCGACCAGATCGTGGTAGCCCTGAAGGACGGACGTGAAACCCTGGCACGCCTGGTGGGAAGCGATCCTGAAACCGACCTCGCGGTGCTGAAGATCGACCTCAAGGATCTCCCGCCGATCACCCTCGGCCGCTCGGACAATATCCGCATCGGCGACGTTGCCCTGGCGATCGGTAACCCTTTCGGAGTCGGCCAGACCGTGACCATGGGCATCATCAGCGCCACCGGCCGGAACCAGTTGGGCCTGAACACCTATGAAGACTTCATCCAGACCGACGCCGCGATCAACCCCGGTAACTCCGGCGGCGCGCTGGTTGACGCCAACGGCAACCTGATCGGCATCAACACCGCGATTTTCTCCAAGTCAGGTGGCTCCCAGGGCATCGGCTTCGCCATTCCGGTCAAACTGGCGCTGGAAGTCATGAAGGCGATCGTCGAGCACGGCTCGGTGATTCGCGGCTGGCTAGGCATCGAAGTACAACCCCTGACCCCGGAGCTCGCGGAATCCTTCGGCCTGGAAGGTCGCCCCGGCATCGTAGTCGCCGGCATCTACCGCGACAGCCCAGCCCAACGCGCCACCCTGCAACCCGGTGACATCATTCTCAGCATCGACGGCGAACCGGCTGGTGACGGCCGCCGCTCGATGAACCAGGTGGCGCGTACTCGCCCCGGTGAAAAGGTAAGCATTCAGGTGATGCGCAACGGCCAGGAACTGGAATTGACCGCAGAAGTCGGTGTGCGGCCGCCGCCCAGTAGCAACGGCGGCAGCTGATCGATAAACACGGCGCCTGAGGGCGCCGTTTTCGATTTCTGGGCCAAAGCAGGAATCATCCGACGCTGGACAAGAACGATTCTCGCCTTGCAAAATGTTATGTTATTACATCTTCTGCGAGACTTCCGATGCGCTCCCACCACCTCGCGCCTGTCACCGGGTTGCTTCTCAGCCTGCTGGGCGAAGCCACTGCCGCCGAAGCGACCCTCCCCCTTCTACTGGACGACATTCAGATCAACGAGCACCGTCAGGAAAACGCGGATGGCCCGGTACGCGGCTACCGCGCAACCCGTTCGGCCAGTGCTACCCGCACCGATACCGATATCCGCGACATCCCCCAGGCGATAAGCGTGATTCCGGCTCAAGTGCTGGAGGACCTGGACATTTCCCGCCTCGATCGAGCCTTGGATTTCGCCGGGGGCGTATCGCGGCAGAACAACTTCGGCGGCCTGACCTTACTCTCCTACAGCATCCGCGGCTTCACCACGGGCGAGTTGTACAAGAACGGTTTCGCAATAAACCGCGGCAGCTACAGCTCGCCAGACACCTCCGTCATCGAGCGCATCGAAGTGCTCAAGGGACCCGCCGCCAGCCTGTATGGGCGCGGCGATCCGGGTGGCACTGTGAATATAGTGACCAAGAAGCCCCAGGCCGAACGCTTCTCGCGCTTCAAGGCCAGTGCCGGGAGTTGGGACCGCTATCGCGTCAGCCTGGATGTCAACGCGCCGCTCGATGATGAAGACATGCTGCTGTCGCGCATCAATCTGGCAACTGAGGACAACAGCAGCTTTCGCAACCATGCCGGCAACCAACGCCTGGCGATCAGCCCCTCCCTGAGCTGGCAACTGACCCCCGATACCCGCCTGCTGCTGGAGACGGAGTTCGTCCAGCACGAATCGGTGTTCGATCGCGGTATCCCGGCCGTGAACGGAGAGCTGGGAACGGTCAAACGCTCCACCTTCCTCGGCGAACCCTACGACGGTGAAGTCCGCAATCGCAACCAGATGATCCAGGCCAGCCTGGAGCATCACCTCAATGACAGCTGGAAACTGCGCCTGGCCAATCATTACGCCCAGGGACACTTGCAGGGTGACTCCTCAGAGACCTCACGACTGATCGGCACCCAGGTGACCCGTTTCTATCGCCAGCGGGATTTCGAGTGGAACGACAGCATCACTCAACTGGAACTGCATGGCCTCTTCGAGACGGGCAATTGGCTGCACCAGAGCCTGGCTGGCATCGAGTACGAGAACTACCGCAACAGCCAGAAGTACCCACAAAGCCTGACATCACTGGATTACGGCCTGGACATCTATAACCCGGTGTACGGCAGGCCGAAGCCGCCAATCGTCAATCCAAACGACTTCTTCGAACAGGTGGAAAGCCGCGCATTGAACCTGCAGGACCAGATCGACTTCGGCCAAGGCTGGAAGGGCTTGATCGGCGCCCGCTTCGAACATTTCGAACAGACGGCACTGAACCGCGCGACGCGAATCAGCAATGGCCAGGACAAGGAAAGCCTGACCCTGCGAAGCGGCCTGCTCTACCAGCTGACACCAGAGATAGGCCTGTTCGCCAACGCGGCGACATCAGTCAAACCCAACGCAATCGGCAGCCAGGGCACTGGCTTCGATCCGGAAAAAGGTTTCGGCAAGGAGGCTGGCTTAAAGCTCGACCTGCTGGGTGGCCGCATCGGTGCAACGGTCGCACTCTTCCACATCGACAAGGAAAACGTACTCACGGCCGCCCCAAACAATCCCGGCGAAAACATCGCAGCCGGCCGCGCGCGCAGCCAGGGCCTGGACCTGCAGGTCAGTGGACAGCTGACCGACACGGTACGGCTGATCGGCGCCTATGCCTACATCGACGCCGAGATCACCAAGGACAACGTGCTGCCCGAAGGCAGTCGCCTGCTCGGCGTGCCCGAGCACAGTGGCAGCCTGCTGGCTGTCTATGAGTTCAAGGGCGGTCGTCTGCAGGGCTCGGATATCGGAGCCGCCCTCAACTATGTCGGCAATCGCTCCGGCCAGGCCGGCAGCCCGCTCGAGCTCCCTGCCTACGCCACCCTCGACCTGCTCGCCCATTACGAGGCGAGCGAACGAGCAACAGTCGGCCTGAACCTCAACAACCTCTTCGACCGCAAGTACTACGAGCGCTCGTACAACAGCGCTTGGGTCATGCCCGGCGAGCCCCGCAACCTCAACTTCAGTCTCACCCTCGACCTCTGATAGGAAATCTCCATGCGCCTGGACAAACGCTTCTTCCTCACCCCCATCCTTGCAGCTGCCTTCGCAGGTCACGTTCATGCCCACGGACTGTGGACCGAACAACGGCGCGGCAACATCGAAGTGATCTACGGACACGGCGCCGAAGACGACGCCTTCAAGGCGGATAAAGTCAGCGGTGCCTGGGCCTTTGACGCACAGGGGCGGATGATCCCGGTGTCGGTCGAGCGCCTGGTGGACCATGCACGGCTCAAACCCTTGAAAGCGCCAGCAATCCTGGCGGTAGCCCTGGACAACGGTCCTTGGTCGCAGACCGCCGACAAGCAGTGGATAAACCAGGGGCAGCGGCAGGTTCCCGGGGCTGTTGCGTCCATCCATACCTGGAAGTACAACCTGGCGTTTTATCAATCAGGAACGCAGCTCCCGGAGCTCAAGCGCATACGCCTGGCGATAGTGCCGGAAGCCGATCCGCTGGCGGTTGGACCGGGTAATTCGCTGCCGGTAAGGGTGCTACTGGACGGCAAGCCGGCGTCCGGTGTCGAACTGATCGGCGACTACCGGGGCGAACCCGATACCGTAAGCGCCACAACCGACGCCGACGGTCGCGCCAAGATGCCGGTACGCAATTCCGGGCTGAACATCATCGCCGCCCAGGTCACCCTGGATACTCCGAACGATCCCGACGTGAAACAGCACGGACTGTTCAGTTCGCTGACCTTCCTTGGCGCACCGCACCACGAATGAGCGCCCAAGAAAAAAGCCGAGGCGGTGACCCGCGCTCGGCTTTTCTTTTACTCACCCGCGAAAATCAGAGATTACGCAAGGCATCCAGCAACGCCTGGTTCTGCTCGGGCGTGCCAATGGTGATGCGCAGGAACTGGGCAATTCGCTCCTGCTTGAAGTGGCGAACGATCACGCCCTGTTCGCGCAATCCAGCGGCAATGCTGGCGGCATCCTTCTGGGGATGGCGCGCGAATACGAAGTTGGCCGCCGAGGGCAGCACCTCGAAGCCCAGCTTTCCCAGATCAGCCACTAGCGATTCGCGGCTGTCGATCACCTTGCGGCAGGTTGCCTCGAAGTACGCCTTGTCTTCGAACGCAACCGCGGCACCAGCGATTGCCATGCGATCCAGCGGGTAGGAGTTGAAGCTGTTCTTGATCCGATCCAGCGCCTCGATCAGGTCCGGATGGCCGACAGCCAGGCCAACCCGCAGCCCCGCCAGAGACCGGGACTTGGACAGGGTCTGGGTCACCAGCAGGTTCGGATAGCGGTCCACCAGGCTGATAGCCGTCTCGCCACCGAAGTCGATGTAGGCCTCGTCCACCAGCACTACGGTGTCCGGGTTGGCCCTGAGCAGACGTTCGATAGCCTCCAGCGCCAGCAGGCAGCCAGTGGGTGCATTGGGGTTGGGGAAGACGATGCCGCCATTGGGGCGCGCATAGTCTTCGACGCGAATCTGAAACTGTTCGTCCAGCGGCAGCGCCTCGAAGGGGATGCCATACAGCCCACAGTAGACCGGGTAGAAGCTGTAGCTCACATCCGGGAACAGCAGCGGCTTGCCGTGCTGGAACAGGCCGTGGAAAGCGTGTGCCAGGACCTCGTCCGAGCCGTTGCCGACGAACACCTGGTTCGTCTGCACACCGTAGTAGTCGGCCACCGCCTGCTTCAGGCGGTCACTGTTCGGGTCTGGATACAGGCGCAGGTTGTCACCCACCTCAGCCTGCATGGCCGCCACCGCTTTGGGCGACGGACCGTAAGGATTCTCGTTGGTGTTCAGCTTGACCAGCTTCGCCAGCTTGGGCTGCTCGCCAGGAACGTAGGGCACCAGGCCCTTGACGAAGGGACTCCAGAATTTGCTCATGCTCACTCCCCCTTGATGCGGAATTCGGCGCTGCGCGCGTGGGCTGTCAGAGACTCGCCCCGGGCCAGGATGGACGCGGTCTTGCCCAGTTCGGACGCGCCGTCGGCCGAGCAGAAAATGATCGAGGAACGCTTCTGGAAGTCGTACACACCCAGCGGTGAGGAGAAGCGCGCAGTGCCGGAGGTCGGCAGAACGTGGTTCGGACCAGCGCAGTAGTCGCCCAAGGCTTCGGCGGTATAACGCCCCATGAAGATGGCGCCGGCGTGGCGGATATGCGGGAGCCAGGACTGCGGATCGGCAACGGACAGCTCCAGGTGCTCGGGAGCGATGCGGTTGGCCACTTGGCACGCCTGGGCCTCATCGGCCACCAGGATCAGTGCGCCGCGGTTCTCCAGGGAGGTGCGAATGATCTCGGCACGCTCCATGGTCGGGAGCAGTTTGTCGATGCTGGCGGCAACCTTGTCGAGGAAGGCGGCATCGGGGCTGACCAGGATGGCCTGGGCGTCTTCGTCGTGCTCGGCCTGCGAGAACAGGTCCATGGCGATCCAGTCGGGATCGGTGCCGCCATCGCAGACCACGAGAATTTCCGACGGACCAGCAATCATATCGATACCTACCTGTCCGAAGACGTGGCGCTTGGCCGTGGCGACATAGATGTTGCCCGGACCGACGATCTTGTCCACCTGGGGCACGCTCTCGGTGCCATAGGCCAGTGCGGCCACCGCCTGGGCGCCGCCGATGGTGAAGACACGGTCCACCCCAGCCACACAGGCAGCCGCAAGGACGATCTCGTTGATTTCGCCGCGAGGCGTCGGCACGACCATCACCACCTCGGCAACTCCAGCGACCTTGGCGGGAATCGCATTCATCAACACGGACGACGGATACGACGCCTTGCCGCCGGGTACATAAAGACCTGCGCGATCCAGCGGAGTTACCTGCTGGCCCAGTACCGTGCCGTCAGCTTCGGTGTAGGTCCAGGAGTCCTGTTTCTGCTTCTCGTGATAGCTACGCACACGAGCGGCAGCGGTTTCCAGCGCCTTGCGCTGCTCGGCGGTAATACGGGTCAGGGCCAGCTCCAGGCGCTCGCGCGGAAGGATCAGTTCCGCCATGGTGGTCGCCTGCACACCGTCGAAGCGCTGGGTGAACTCGACTACAGCAGCGTCGCCACGCTCACGCACGGCCTGGATGATGTCGAGGACACGCTGGTTGACCGCTTCGTCGGATACGCTTTCCCAGCTCAGCAGATGATCCAGGTGTCGCGCGAAATCCTGATCAGCGGCATTGAGTCGGCGGATGGCGATTGGAGCGGTCATAGCGGGCCTCTTGAATGGCAATTGCTCGGGCGCCGCTAGAGTAGCAAGCCCACCGTGCGGGCACCCGAGAATATTGGCTATGACACGGATAGGCGCGTGCGGCGCAGGGCCGCACTCAGGTGTCAGCTGGGGTGTCGAGACTCGACCGCGCTGCGCAGCACTTCGATCAGTGCCTGGATGCGCGCGTGCTGCATCTTCATCGATGCCTTGTTGACGATCAGTCGCGAGCTGATGGTGGCGATCAACTCCTGGGGTTCCAGGCCGTTGGCGCGCAGGGTATTGCCGGTGTCGACGACGTCGATGATCTTGTCAGCCAGGCCCACCAGGGGCGCCAACTCCATCGAGCCATAGAGCTTGATCACATCGACCTGGCGGCCCTGTTCGGCGTAGTAGCGTTTGGCGACGTTGACGAATTTGGTGGCTACGCGAAGGCGCCCCTTTGGCTCAGGCGCACCGATCGCGCCAGCGGTCATCAGCTTGCAGCAGGCGATCCTGAGGTCCAGCGGCTCGTACAGGCCCTGGCCACCGTACTCCATCAACACGTCCTTGCCAGCAACGCCGAGATCGGCCGCGCCATGCTCGACATAGGTCGGCACGTCAGTGGCACGCACGATGAGCAGGCGTACATCCTCCTGGGTAGTAGGGATGATCAGCTTGCGGCTCTTGTCCGGATTCTCGGTCGGTACGATGCCGGCCTCGGCAAGTAGCGGCAGGGTGTCGTCGAGAATTCGGCCCTTGGACAGCGCGATGGTGAGCATGAAACTGGATTTCCTTGGCTACGGCCCTTGACGGGCCTGTTGCGCGGTCATCACGGACCGGCCCTTTCAGGGCCGGCCCGCATTTCGACCTAACCCGGCACGCGGCGAATCTTGGCGCCGAGCAACTGCAGTTTTTCTTCGATGCACTCGTAACCACGGTCGATGTGGTAGATGCGGTCGATCAGGGTATCGCCCTCTGCCACCAGACCGGCAATCACCAGGCTGGCGGAAGCGCGCAGGTCGGTCGCCATGACCGGTGCGCCCTTGAGCTTCGGCACGCCGGTAACGATGGCGGTGTTGCCTTCCACCAGGATCTGAGCGCCCATGCGATTCATTTCGTAGACGTGCATGAAGCGGTTTTCGAATACGGTCTCGATCACCGCACCGGTGCCTTCGGCCACGGCGTTCATGGAGATGAACTGGGCCTGCATGTCGGTGGGGAACGCCGGGTACGGCGCAGTGCGCACGTTGACCGCTTTCGGGCGATTGCCCTTCATGTCCAGCTCGATCCAGTTGTTGCCGGTGTTGATGTGTGCACCGGCCTCTTCCAGCTTCTGGAGCACGGCTTCGAGGATGGTCGGATCAGTGTCCTTGAGCTTGACGCGGCCACCAGTGGCGGCAGCTGCCACCAGGTAGGTACCCGTTTCGATACGGTCGGGCATCACGTTGTAGCGCGCACCGCCAAGGCGTTTCACGCCGTCGATGGTGATGGTGTCGGTACCCGCACCCTGGATCTGCGCGCCCATGGCGATCAGGCAGTTGGCCAGGTCAACCACTTCCGGCTCGCGGGCAGCGTTCTGCAGAACGGTACGGCCGTTGGCCAGCGCTGCAGCCATCATGATGTTCTCGGTACCGGTCACACTGACCGTATCGAAGAAGAAGTTGGCGCCACGCAGGCCGCCGGCCGGAGCCTTGGCCTTGATGTAACCACCCTCGACGTCGATCTTCGCGCCCATGGCCTCGAGGCCGCGGATGTGAAGGTCAACCGGACGCGAACCAATGGCACAGCCACCGGGAAGCGCTACTTCGGCTTCACCAAAGCGAGCCACCATCGGACCAAGCACCAGGATGGAAGCGCGCATGGTCTTGACCAGCTCGTAGGGCGCGACCAGGGTCTTGATACTGCTGGCGTCGACTTCAACGGCCAGCTTCTCGTCGATCACTGGCTGCACGCCCATGCGACCGAAAAGTTCGATCATGGTGGTGATGTCGTGCAGGTGCGGAAGGTTAGCTACGGTGACTGGGGTATCAGCCAGCAAGGTAGCGGCCAGGATCGGCAACGCAGAGTTCTTGGCGCCGGAAATGCGGATCTCGCCATCGAGGCGTTGACCGCCGGTAATAATCAGTTTGTCCATTGCTCTCTCGAAAGCTGGGCTCAGGAACGCTCGGCCCAATCGGCCTGGCTGAAGAATTTCATGGTGACAGCGTGGATGCTGCCATCAGCGATCCAGGCGTTCAGGTGGGCGTATACCTGTTGCTGACGCTTCACCGGGCTCAGGCCGGCCAGCTCGTCGCTGATCAGGTTCAACTGGAAGTTGCAGCCTTCCCCTTCAACTTCCACCTGGGTACCTGGCAGTTTCGCCTCCAGGAGGCTTTTCACTTCTACGGCCTGCATGCTCAACCTCAATCGGCGCCCAACGCGCGCGGGTCGGCCATGATACAAAAAAGCCCTCTGCCTGCGAACCCCGCGCGCGCGGGGCCAGACGGAGGGCGGTTTGATCGAATCAAGCCTCCAGCGGCAGCAGCTCGGTCAATCCGGAGACGTCGGCAATCTGCCGCATGTCTTCTGGCACTCCACGTACCGTTAACGACTTACCGGAAGCGCTGGAATCGCGCATGAAAGCCAGCAGCAGCGCGAGGCCGACACTGCTGGTCTTCTCTACCGCGGAGCAGTCCAGCAGCACGGAGGCGGTGCTGCTCGTCTGGATCAGCCGCCTCCCGTCTTCGCGCAGTTGCGGTCCGGTGCTGTAATCGAGCACGCCAACCAGGCGCAACTCGCCCGGAGCGGCCTGTTCGATACGGGCCTCGCTCATTGACCGCCCGCCTGCTTGGCTTCTTCAGACTGTTTGGCCTTGGCAACCACTTCGGCCCAACCATTGATGGTCTTGTCGAGGTCGTTACCATTGCGCTGCATGGTGTCGGCGAACTGGTCGCGGAACAGCTTGCCGATGTTGATGCCGTTGATGATCACGTTGCGCAGCATCCACTGCCCATTGACGTTCACCATGGTGTAGGAAACCGGGTAGACGGTGCCTTTGCTGTCTTTGACCTCCATGCCGACGCTGGTGCGCTCAGGATCTTCCTGCTTGGCCGGCAGTACACGAATTTCCTGGTTGTCGTACTCCAGCAGGGCATTGCCGTAGAACTGGATCAGGCTGCGTTTGAAATTATCCTGGAAGCGCGTCATCTGCTCAGGAGTAGCCTTACGCGAGTACTTCACGGTCATGATGCTGCGGGAGATGCCATCGGCATCCACCACTGGACCAAGAATGCCGTTCAGGGCCTCGTAGAACGCGTTCGGGTCGCTGCGATATTGCTCTTTATTGGCCCTCAGGTCGGCCAGCAGCTGGTCGGTGGTTTGCTGCACCACATCGCGCGCGCTCGGCGCAGCGGTGGCCAGCAGAGGCAGGGCCGCCAGCAGGACCAGCAGGCCGTTACGCAGGGCATTGATCATGTTTCGCATCCTCATTTGCTCTCTTTGTTGACCGAGTTCAGCAGGAACTTGCCGATCAGGTCTTCCAACACCAGGGCCGACTGGGTGTCACGGATGGTTCCGCCATCCTTGAGCAGTTCCTCGTCGCCGCCGACGCTGATGCCAATGTACTTTTCACCCAGCAGGCCGGCCGTGAGGATGGACGCGGTGGAGTCCGCAGGCAGGTTGTCCACACGCTTTTCGACTTCCATCGTGACGCGGCCGGTGTAGCTGTCGCGATCCAGATCGATCGCTGTAACCTTGCCGATGGTGACACCGGCCATGGTTACCTTTGCTCTGACAGTCAAACCGGCAATATTGTCGAAATGCGCGTAAAGCTTATAGGTGTCATCGCTGACGCCGTAGGACAGGCCGCTGACCCGTAAAGCCAGCAGCAGCAAGGCCAACAGACCGGCCAGGAGGAACAGGCCGACACCAATCTCCAAGGTGCGGATTTGCATCAGAAATCTCCAAACATCAAGGCGGTCAGGATGAAGTCCAGCCCCAGCACGGCGAGCGAGGCATAGACCACGGTTTTAGTCGTAGCGCGGCTGATCCCTTCCGAGGTCGGCTCGCAGTCATACCCTTGGAACACGGCGATCCAGGTCACCACGAAGGCGAATACGACGCTCTTGATCACGCCGTTCAGCACATCCTCGGTGAATTGCACACTGTTCTGCATATTGGCCCAGAAAGAGCCCTCATAGACGCCCAGCCAGTCCACGGCCACCATGGCGCCACCCCAGATGCCCACGACGCTGAAAATCATCGCCAGCAGCGGCATCGAGATAAAGCCGGCCCAGAGCCGGGGGGCGATGATGTACTTGAGCGGGTCGACGCCGATCATTTCCAGGCTTGAGAGCTGCTCGGTGGATTTCATGTTGCCGATCTCGGCGGTCAGCGCGGAGCCAGCCCGACCAGCGAAAAGCAGGCCGGTCACTACTGGACCAAGCTCACGCAGCAGCGTCAGCGCCACCATCTGGCCGACTGCCTGCTCTGAACCGTAGTCGACCAGGATGTTGTATCCCTGCAGGGCCAACACCATGCCGATGAAAACGCCGGAAACGACGATGATCGCCAGCGACATCACGCCGACGGCATAGAGCTGCTTGACCAGCAACTGAAAGCCATTGCCAACGCCAGTGCGGCCGAACAGGGCATGCAACAGGAACAGTGTGGAGCGCCCAAGCGCTTCCAGCACGTCCAGACCAGAACGCCCGAGCAGGCGAACGCGCTCGAGCAAGGACTTCTTGCGCATCAGCGCCCCCCCAGCAAGTCTTTGCGGTAATCAGGTGCCGGGAAATGGAAGGGCACCGGTCCATCCGGAATGCCTTTCATGAACTGGCGGATACGCGGGTTATCGGAATTCATCAGCTCGTCCGGAGTTCCCTGCCCCAGCACCTGCGCATCACCCACCACATAGATGTAGTCAGCAATGCTGGCGGTTTCCGCCAGATCGTGGGAAACCACGATGCTGGTGATACCGAGTGCATCGTTAAGCAGGCGAATCAAGCGCACCAGAACCCCCATGGCAATGGGGTCCTGACCGACGAACGGTTCGTCATACATCAGGATCTGAGGATCGAGCGCAATTGCGCGCGCCAGCGCCACGCGCCGCTTCATGCCGCCAGACAACTCGTCCGGCATCAGTTCGATGGCGCCACGCAGGCCAACTGCCTGAAGTTTCAGCAAGACAATGTCACGAATCATTTCCTCAGGCAGCTTGGTGTGCACCCGCAAAGGAAACGCGACGTTCTCGAAGACATCCAGATCGGTGAACAACGCACCGCTCTGGAACAGCACGCCAAACTGCTTGCGCATGTCGAACAGGTCGGCGCGGGAGAGCTTGGGCAGATTCTGACCGTTGACCCAGACTTCGCCACTCGCGGGCTTGAGCTGGGCAGCAATCAGGCGCAGTAGCGTGGTCTTGCCGCAGCCGGAAGGCCCCATGATGCCGGTAACCTTGCCGCGCGGGATACGAATATCGACGTCTTGGAAAATGCTGCGCGCGCCACGATTGAAGGTAACCCCCTTCAACTCGACGGCGTAGGTGTTTTCGGCACTCATCTAGACTCCTTGCGATACAGCCTCCCTGGAAGACGACGCGCCCCAACGCAAGGACACTCCGCTCAGAACGGGCCGAACAGGGCGCGAACTATATCACCGCGGCCTTGCGCCTCCCAAGGCCACGCTAGCGTCTGTTCAGCTTTGCGACAGCTTCGACGCCATTGACGCGTGAGCTAAATCACCTTTATCGCTATAATCGGCGCCTTTTCCCCCGGCCACTGCATGCCCATGAGCCAATCCAGCGATCTCATCAAGTCCGCACAACGCACTATCCAGCTCGAACGCGAGGCGATCGACGCCCTTATGCCACGCATCGACGCAGATTTCGTTCGCGCCTGCGAACTCATCCTGGATTGCAAGGGACGCGTAGTGGTGGTGGGTATGGGCAAGTCCGGACATGTCGGGAACAAGATTGCTGCCACCCTGGCCAGCACCGGCACCCCATCCTTCTTTGTTCACCCGGCCGAGGCCAGCCATGGCGACATGGGCATGATCACCCGTGAAGACGTGGTCCTGGCGCTCTCCAATTCCGGCTCGACTGCCGAAATCGTCACGCTGCTGCCGCTGATCAAGCGCCTGGGAATCACCCTGATCAGCCTCACTGGCAATCCGGACTCGCCCCTGGCCAAAGCCGCAGCTGCGAATCTGGATGCTCGAGTAGGCCAGGAAGCCTGCCCACTAAACCTGGCTCCCACATCGTCCACCACTGCGGCGCTGGTCCTGGGTGACGCTCTGGCCATCGCCCTGTTGGAAGCTCGTGGTTTCACCGCCGAAGACTTCGCCTTCTCTCATCCGGGCGGCGCGCTTGGCCGTCGCCTCCTGCTCAAGGTGGAGAACATCATGCACAGCGGCGAAAGCCTGCCCAGCGTCGCCCGCGGTACGCCGCTGCGCGAAGCCCTGCTGGAAATGACACGCAAGGGCCTGGGCATGACCGCGGTGGTGGAAAGTGACGGCCACCTCGCCGGCATATTCACCGACGGCGACCTGCGCCGCACTTTGGACAAAGGTGTCGATGTGCGCCAGGCCAGCATCGACGACGTCATGACGGTGCACGGCAAGACCGTACGCCCCGACATGCTTGCAGCTGAAGCGCTGAAGATCATGGACGACCACAAGATCAACGTGCTGGTTGTGGTCGATGAAGACGACCGCCCCATCGGCGCCCTGCATATCCATGACATGACCCGCGCCGGAGTGATCTGATGAGCAATGAACTCCTCACTCGTGCCAAGGCCGTTCGCCTGGCCGTGTTCGACGTGGACGGCGTGCTGACCGACGGCCGCCTCTACTTCCTACCCGGCGGCGGAGAATTCAAGACCTTCAACACCCTCGACGGCCAAGGCATCAAGATGCTGATGAATGCTGGCGTGCGCACTGCCATCATCAGCGGCCGCCAGTCGGAGGTTGTCGAGCGTCGCGCACAGAACCTCGGCATACAGCATCTGTTCCAGGGGCGCGAAGACAAACTGGCTGTCCTCGACGGCCTGCTCGCGGAACTGGGGTTGAATTATGATCAGGTCGCCTACCTCGGTGACGACCTTCCCGACCTACCGGTGATTCGCCGTGTCGGCCTGGGCATGGCCGTGGCCAACGCCGATGCTTTCGTCCGCCAGCATGCCCATGGCATCACCCAGGCACGTGGCGGCGAAGGCGCAGCCCGTGAGTTCTGCGAACTCATACTGCGCGCCCAGGGCAGCCTGGAAGCGGCGCAAGCTGCTTATCTCTGAGGTTTTTCATGCCAAAGAACATCCGCCTTGCGCTGATCCTGACCCCGATCGCGGCGCTACTCATCGCTCTGGGGTACTGGAATATCCGTCCCGAAAGCTTCATGGACCGGACAGCAGCCACAGGCAACGACAACGCCATCGATTTCTACGTGGAAAATGGCAAGAGCACCCAGTTCCAGGAAGATGGCAAGCTCCACTACGAAATGACCGCGACCCACCTCGAACATATAAAGGCCACTGATGTCACACTGCTGACCAATCCGGACCTGCTCCTGCATCGCGGCACCGCATACCCCTGGCACGTACAAAGCGAGCGAGGCGAAGTCGGCCCTGAAGGCAAGCAGGTCGAACTGATCGACAAGGTCCGGGTGGCGCGCACCGACGGCAAGGGGCGCCCGACCATCCTGACCACTAGCCGCCTGACCGTGTTCCCTGACGAGGAATATGCGCAGACCCAGCAAGCCGTTAGAATCGACGCGGCCAATGGGGTGACCACGGCACAAGGAATGAAAGCGTACTTGAATGACAGCAGGATGATCCTGCAGTCCAACGTAAGAGGCCAGCATGAGGTTCGTTAAAACCCTCCCCCTGTTGCTCAGCCTGGGTACCGCACTCGGAAGTGCTGCCGCCTGGGCCCTGCCCACGGACCGCGATCAACCGATTCGCGTCCAGGCCGACAGCGCCGAGCTCGATGACAAGCAGGGCGTCGCGGTCTACCGCGGCAACGTCGTGATCACCCAGGGAACCCTGAAGATCACCGGCGATACCGTCACCATTACCCAGGACGCGAATGGCGATGTCGAGGTCTTCACCTCGGTCGGCAAGCCCGCTTACTACGAACAGAAGCCTGCGGTGGACAAGGAAATAGTCAAGGCCTATGGCCTGACCATCCAGTACTTCGCGGCCAACGAGCGCATCATTCTGCTCGACCAGGCCAAGGTGGTTCAGGAAGGCAACACCTTCGAAGGCGAGAAGATCGTCTATGACACCCAGCGCCAGATCGTCAACGCAGGCCGCGCTACCGGCAATAACGTGACCACTCCGCGTCCGCGAATCGACATGGTCATCCAGCCGAAGAAGAAAGAGCAGAAAGCACAGTAATGGCGACTCTCAAAGCCCAGCATCTGGCCAAGAGCTACAAGAGCCGCCAGGTGGTCCGCGATGTCAGCCTGTCGATCGACAGCGGACAAATCGTTGGCCTTCTCGGCCCCAACGGTGCCGGCAAGACCACCTGCTTCTACATGATTGTCGGCTTGGTTCAGGCCGACCAGGGCCGCGTCCTGATCGACCAGCAGGACGTCACCCATCAGCCCATGCATGGCCGCGCCCGTGCGGGCATCGGCTACCTGCCGCAGGAAGCCTCGATCTTCCGCAAGCTCAGCGTGGCGGACAACATCATGGCGATCCTCGAGACCCGCAAGGACCTCGACCGCGCCACGCGCCGCAAGGAGCTGGAAAGCCTGCTGCAGGAGTTCCACATCAGCCACATTCGCGACAGTCTCGGCATGAGCCTGTCAGGCGGTGAGCGCCGTCGGGTGGAAATCGCCCGGGCGCTGGCTACCTCCCCGAAATTCATCCTGCTGGACGAACCGTTCGCCGGCGTGGACCCGATTTCCGTGGGCGATATCAAGCAGATAATCCATCATCTCAAGGCCAAGGGAATCGGTGTGCTCATCACCGACCACAACGTCCGTGAAACGCTGGACATCTGCGAGACCGCCTACATTGTCAGTGACGGACAACTGATTGCCGAGGGTAGTGCGGAAGCCATCCTGGCCAACCAGCTGGTGAAGGAAGTCTATCTGGGCCACGAGTTCCGCCTGTAGCCTCCCGCGACATCTCCTACAAGATGGGTTGCGCGAGCTAGGAAAATCCTTCAAGGTCAGGCATATAATTTGCTTCCTGGTGGCGCTTCGGCGCCCTGTTGTGGATGGCGCGTGAGCGCCGGCGAATCAAGGTGCTAAGCCCTCTGCCATGAAACCATCGCTAGTCCTTAAGATGGGCCAGCAGCTGACGATGACCCCTCAGCTGCAACAGGCCATCCGCCTACTCCAACTCTCCACCCTGGACCTCCAGCAGGAGATCCAGGAAGCACTGGAGTCCAATCCCATGCTTGAGCGGCAGGAGGATGGCGACGATTTCGACACCTCCGACCCGATGGCCGAAGGCGACCAACTGCCTAACACGAGTAGCCAGGAAGCCAGCTTCCAGGAGTCCAGCGTCGAAACCAATGCCGAAGCCATGGAAGATGGCGAATGGCACGAACGCATTCCCAGCGAACTCCCTGTCGATACGGCCTGGGAAGATGTCTACCAGACCAGCGCCAGCAGCCTGCCGAGCAACGATGACGACGAGTGGGATTTCACCTCGCGCACCTCGGTCGGTGAAAGCCTGCAGAGCCACCTGCTCTGGCAGCTGAACCTGGCCCCCATGTCAGACACCGACCGCCTGATTGGTGTCACCCTCATCGACTGCATCAATAACGACGGTTACCTCGAAGAGACGCTGGCAGAGATAGTCGAGGCCTTCGACCCCGAGCTCGGTATCGAGCTGGACGAAGTCGAAGTCGTCCTTCATCGCATCCAACAGTTCGAGCCCGCAGGCATCGGTGCCCGCGACCTGCGCGAATGCCTGATCCTGCAACTTCGCCAGCTGCCTCCGGGCACCCCGTGGCTGACCGAGGCCCAACGTCTGGCTGGTGACTTCCTAGACCTGCTCGGCAGCCGTGACTACAGCCAGTTGATGCGGCGCATGAAGGTCAAGGAAGACGAACTGCGCCAGATCATCGAACTGATTCAGGCCCTGAATCCACGTCCCGGCTCGCAGATCGAAGCCAGCGAACCCGAGTACGTCGTACCCGACGTGATCGTCCGCAAGCACAACGAACGCTGGCTGGTTGAGCTAAACCAGGAAGCCGTACCGCGCCTGCGGGTCAATCCGCACTACGCGGGTTTCGTTCGTCGCGCCGATTCCAGCGCCGACAACACCTTCATGCGCAATCAGCTTCAGGAGGCTCGCTGGTTCATCAAGAGCCTGCAGAGCCGAAACGAGACTCTGATGAAGGTCGCCACCCAGATCGTCGAGCACCAGCGCGGCTTCCTGGAGTATGGCGAAGAGGCGATGAAACCCCTGGTCCTGCATGACATCGCCGAAGCCGTAGGTATGCACGAGTCCACAATCTCGCGCGTGACTACCCAGAAATACATGCACACTCCCCGCGGAATCTACGAGCTGAAGTACTTTTTCTCCAGCCACGTAAGCACCTCGGAAGGCGGTGAATGTTCGTCTACCGCGATCCGCGCAATCATCAAGAAACTGGTCGCAGCGGAAAATCCGAAAAAGCCGTTGAGCGACAGCAAGATCGCTGGTTTACTGGAGGCACAGGGCATTCAAGTGGCCCGTCGCACAGTAGCCAAGTATCGCGAATCCCTTGGGATAGCGCCTTCCAGCGAGCGGAAGCGACTGATGTGACGCGGAAATTGACCCACGCCAAAGTGTTCCGGTGGCAGGCCCGTTAGCCTGTCTCTTATACACGGGCAATAAGGAGAAAGCGGTATGCAAGTCAACATCAGTGGACATCAACTGGATGTGACCGACGCCCTGCGCGATTATGTCGGCGAGAAACTTGGCCGGCTCGAGCGCCACTTCGACAAGATCACCAATGTGCAAGTCATCATGGAGGTCGAGAAACTGAAACAAAAGATCGAAGCCACCTTGCACATCGCCGGCGGGGAGGTCGTGGCCAATGCGGAACATGAAGACATGTACGCCGCCATCGATCTGCTCACCGACAAACTTGACCGCCAACTGATCAAACACAAGGAAAAGCAGTTGAATCGCCAGCAGGGCGCTACGGCCCGCTGACACTCTTCCCCCTCTTATGATTCGACTCGAGCAAATCCTGACCCCCGGCCGTTCCCTGGTGAACGTGCCGGGCGGCAGCAAAAAGCGTGTACTGGAACAGATTGCCAAGCTGGTTTCCCGTGACCTCCCCGACCTCGATAACCAGGATATTTTCGAAAGCCTGGTAGCCCGGGAGAAGCTCGGTTCCACCGGTTTCGGCAACGGCATCGCCATTCCCCACTGTCGCCTCATCGGCTGCATCGCGCCCATAAGCGCCGTGCTGCGCCTTGACGCGCCAGTTGATTTCGACGCCATCGACGGTGCTCCGGTTGACCTGCTGTTTGTCCTGCTGGTCCCGGAAGCTGCCACCGATGAGCACCTTGAATTGCTCCGACAGATAGCCAGCATGCTTGACCGCAGCGATGTGCGCGAGCGTCTGCGCCAGGCTCCCGACAGCACCAGCCTCTACCAGGTAGTGGTGGACGTGCAGAGCGGACGCTAGGGCTTCATCATGCGCCTGATCATCGTCAGCGGCCGCTCCGGGTCGGGCAAGAGCACCGCCCTCGATGTTCTCGAGGACCACGGTTACTACTGTATCGACAACCTTCCTGCCGCCCTGCTTCCCGAGCTGGCCGAGCGGGCACTGTTGCACACCGAACTGCTGCAACCCCAGGTGGCTGTATCCATCGACGCGCGCAACCTGCCCAGTCAGTTGCAACGTTTCCCCGAGCTGCTCGTCGAGGCTCGCAATCGTCACATCAAATGCGACGTGCTTTACCTCGACGCCGAACACGACACTCTTCTCAAACGCTTCTCCGAAACACGCCGGCGCCATCCACTGACCAATGACAATCGCTCCCTGGCCGAAGCCATCCGGGACGAAGAACTGCTGTTGGCACCCATCGCCGATCTCGCCGACCTGAAGATCGACACCACGCATCTCAATCTTTACCAGCTGCGTGACAGCATCAAGCTACGCCTACTCAATCAACCCGAGCCCGGTACGGCCTTCCTGATCGAGTCATTCGGCTTCAAGCGTGGCATGCCTGTGGATGCCGACCTGGTGTTCGATGTGCGCTGCCTGCCCAACCCCTACTGGAAGCCGGAGTTGCGCGACCATTCGGGGCTTGATTCGGTGGTCGAAGAATATCTCGCAGGCCAACCGGATGTGGAGGAGATGTATCAGGATATCCACAGCTATCTGAGTAAATGGCTACCGCGCTTTGCCGCCAGTAACAGGGCCTATGTCACTATTGCCATTGGCTGCACCGGTGGGCACCACCGCTCGGTGTACATTGCCAATCGCCTGGGGGCGGCACTGAAACCCAGCTTGAAGAATGTCCAGGTTCGCCACCGCGACCTCAGTTAGAAGGATTGGAAACGCGATGCCCGCCTGCGAGATCACAATCATCAACAAGCTTGGCCTGCACGCCCGGGCAGCGGCTAAGTTCGTCGGCGTGGCCGGTCGTTATCCCTGCCAGATTCGCGTGGGTCGCACATCGGAAAGCCTGGTCGACGGGAAAAGCATCATGGCGGTAATGATGCTCGCCGCAGGTAAAGGCACCCCCATCCACCTGCATACCGAAGGCGAGCAAGATGACGACGCCCTCAATGCCTTGATCGAGCTGATCAACAACAAGTTCGACGAAGGCGAGTAATTCCCTCCCTGCCCCCGCTCAGGCTCCCGCCAACAAGAAGCAAGGCACGATTCACCTACCGCCGTTAGGCCAGCGCAGTATCCAGCACCATCATCAGGCAGAAGCCCGCAGCCAGACCCAGGCTGGCAGCTGTCTCATGCCCTTTTCGGTGAGACTCGGGGATGATCTCCTGGACTACGGCGAAGAGCATCGCGCCTGCGGCAAGGGCCAATCCCCAGGGCAATGACAGCACCGAAACCTGGACCAACCAGGCACAGAGCACTGCGAATAGCGGCTCCACCAGGCCAGACGCAGCGCCGATCAGTAGCGCGCGGCCTCGCGACATACGCAACCGGCGAGTAAAAGGGAAATAATCAGTCCTTCCGGAATATCTTGCAGTGCAATTCCCAGGGCCAGGCTATCGGCACCCGCCAGCCCCGCCCCTGCTGCGACTCCGACGGCCATTCCTTCTGGAATGTTGTGTAGCACGATCGCGATAACGAAAAGCAGCACGCGCGGCGTGATGATCACCCGCTTGCCCTGACCATCTAACTCCAACCGCGGCTGCGGCAGCACCTTGCCAAGACCGAACAGGCCGCGCCCAGTAGCAGACCGAAGCTCATCAGTGCACCCGCCGCCCACTTCGAGAACCCCAGTTCCCCTGCGGCTGCCAGCCCAGGCATCAGCAGGGAAAACACGGTGGCGGCGAGCATGACCCCAGCCCCAAAGCCCATCAGACTATCGGAAAGCCATCCGGAGATACTGCGCAGGAAAAGCACCAGCAGTGCCCCCAGTGCCGTTCCCAGCGCACAAAGCGAACCGGCGCGCAGCGCCTGCCAGAGATGCGCCTCAAGCACCAGACGCAAGGCAATCGACGCCTGCATCAACAGGATAAAGAGGCCAGCCAGTGCCACCAGCGCGCCAATGAACAGACGGACGGAACGGCCGCTGGTAATCAAAAAAGTCTGCATGCTGGACCTTGTTGAATTTCGTAGATGCGAACGGAGGCCCGCCCTTCGTCCACCAAGCGGTTCAGATCAGGGCCTGCCGGTAGCGCTGACCAAACTCAGCCCAATCAACGACGTTGTAGACGGCGCCGATGTAGTCGGGCCTGTGATTCTGGTATCGCAGGTAATGGGCATGCTCCTGGACGTCCAGCCCCAGGATCGGTGTGTTTCCCTGCATCAAGGGACTGTCCTGGTTGGCCGAACTTTCCACCAGCAGATGCCCCGTCCTGGCCACGCTCAAGTGGAGAAGTGGCCCGGCATCGCAGGCGCATTACTTCCGACGCCGGGCAACCGGTCGTTGCGAGGGGAGGCGCCGTATTCACTGATGAATTCGAGCAGACTCGTGTAGTAGTGCGGCTATGGCGCAGCGCCGCTTCCCCCTGGGAGTCGGGCAGACCGACATCGCCAATCGCGCCGAGCAGGTTGTGTGCAATTACCGGTAGCATCACGTCCAGCTCGTAGTTGCCGGACTGCCCGGCAATTGCGATCGCGGCGTCGTTGCCGATCACCTCTGCGGTAACCATTTCGGTCGCTTCGGGAATTACCGGGTTGACCTTGCCAGGCATGATCGAAGAGCCGGGCGGGAGCGCCTCGAGCTCGATCTCGGCAAGGCCCGCCAGCGAACCGGAGTCCGTACAGCGCAGGTCGTTGACGATCTTCATCAGCGATACGGCAGTGGTCTTCAGGGCCGCGGATAGCGCTACTGCCGCGTCCTGCGAACCGATCAGTGCGAAGAAATTTCGGCCCGGAGTGAACGGCTGACCGGTCAACTCGCTCAGTTCACGGCAGAACGTCTCGGCGAAACGCGGGTGAGCATTGATACCAGTCCCCACGGCGGTCCCGCCTTGGGCCAGTTGCTGGAGCGCCGGCTGCAGGTTCCGCAGATGCTCGATATTGGCCTGAATCTGCTGCGCCCGGCCATTGAGCACCTGCCACATACGCACCGGAATAGGCGCCAGGCCGGAGCCGGCTACCGTGGAAGTGGCGCGGAGTCATGGCGACGCGGGCATCGAGTTGGTCAATCATGACCACTTGAATGCAGAGGGATGCAAGCCGCCCTGACGGACTGCGGTGCGGCCGCAAACGAAAACGCGCCCTGGCAGGCGCGTCTCTACGGGGATGGAGCGGCTGGATCAACTGCCGGCTACGGTCATTCGCTCAATAAGGACAGAGCCTGTCCGGATATTGCCGCGCAGTTCCAGATCGCTGCCCACGGCAAGGATCTGACGGAACATATCCTTGAGATTGCCGGCAATGGTCACTTCCTGCACCGGGAACTGGATTTCGCCGTTCTCTACCCAGTAACCGGCCGCACCACGGGAGTAGTCACCGGTCACCATGTTCAGCCCCTGTCCCATCAGCTCGGTCACCAGCAGGCCGCGACCCATGCGGCGCATCAGGGCTGCGAGGTCTTCCTGGCCATGGCTGACGAAGAGGTTGTGGACACCACCTGCGTTGGCAGTGCTCGGCAGCCCCAGCTTGCGTCCGGAATAGGTGCCAAGGATGTAGGACACCAGCTCGCCCTTCTCGACGAAGGGCTTGGCATAGGTCGCCAGACCATCGTTGTCGAACGCCGCACTGGCCATCGCACGCGGAATATGCGGACGCTCGTCGATGGACAGCCACTCGGGGAACAACCGTTGACCCAGCGCGCCCTCGAGGAACGACGATTTGCGATAGAGATTGCCGCCGGAAATGGCGCCGAGGAAGCTACTGAACAAGCCGGTTGCAAGCTCAGCGGCGAACAGTACTGGCACCTCGCAAGTGGGCACCGGCCGGGCGCCAAGACGGGCTGCGGTGCGTTCGGCGGCGCGACGGCCGATGCTGGCTGGATCAGCCAGCTGACTGCCAATACGGCTGACGTCATACCAGTAGTCGCGCTGCATTTGCCCCTGCTGCTCGGCAATCATCACGCAACTCAGGCTGTGGCGGGTGCTCGCATAGCCGCCGACGAAACCATGGCTGTTGCCGTAAACCCGGCAACCCTGGTGGGTATTGAGGGTGGTGCCGTCTGCCTTGCTCACGCGCTTGTCGGTCTCGAACGCCGCAGTCTCACAGATCAGCGCCTGCTCCACCGCCTGCTCCGGGGTGATCGACCAGGGATGGTAGAGATCGAGTTCCGGCAGGTCGCGGGCCATCAGCGCCGCGTCGGCCAGGCCGGCACAATCGTCTTCGGAAGCATGCTTGGCGATGGCGAGCGCAGCGGCGACCGTTTCGCGAATCGCGTCCTCACCACTGGCCGAGGTGCTGGCCGAGCCCTTGCGCTGGCCCACGTACAGGGTGATTCCGAATCCCTGGTCACGGTTGAACTCGACCGTCTCCACCTCGCCCTGGCGAACGGTGGTGGACAGTCCCTGCTCTACTGAAACAGCCACCTCGCAGCCGCTGGCGCCCTGGCGCCGGGCCTCGGCGAGGATGCGTTCGACCCGCGCCTGCAGTTCCGGCAATGCCTCCGGGCCGACCACTTCTACTTCACTCATAGCCACTCCAGTTCAAATATTGTTCGACGCGGCAGGCGCAACCCGGCGCCTCACCGCATTTACCGCACTCCAGCGGCGCCAGCCGGGCCGGACAACGCGGCCCCGACTGGTTATCATGGCGGCGTTTCCCATTGGACCACCCCCATGTCTGAATTTTTCGACGACGACTTCTCCGGAGAGAAGAGCAAAACCCAGGTCAAACGCGAACTGCATGCCCTGCAGGAACTCGGCGAGCGCCTGACTACCTTCAAGGCCGACGTGCTGGCCAAGCTGCCGCTGACCGACGCGCTGCAAAAGGCCCTGGCGGAAGCGCCGAAGCATAAGGCGCATGTCGCCCGCAAACGGCACATCCAGTACATCGGCAAGCTCATGCGCGAGCAGGACATCGAGGCCATCGTCAGCCTGATCGACCAGCTCGACAGCTCCACCCGTGAGTACAACGAACGCTTCCACGCGCTGGAGCGCTGGCGCGACCGCCTGATCGAGGGTGGCGATGCCGCCCTGGAAAGCTTCGTCGCCGACTACCCGGAAACCGACCGCCAGCACCTGCGCGGCCTGATCCGTCATGCCCAGCACGAAGCGGCCCACAACAAGCCACCGGCCGCAGCGCGCAAGGTGTTCAAGTACATCCGCGACCTGGACGAAGCCAAGCGCGGATTGCGCTGATCCTCTTGGGGGCCGTCATCAGGCCCCCGTCCCACCGACCGTAATCGCATCGATCTTCAACGTCGGTTGACCTACGCCAACGGGCACCGATTGCCCGTCCTTGCCGCAGGTACCCACGCCGCTGTCCAGTGCCAGGTCATTGCCGACCATGGACACCCGGCTCATCGCCTCCGGACCATTACCGATCAGGGTGGCGCCTTTCACCGGTGCAGTGATCTTGCCGTTCTCGATCAGGTAGGCCTCGCTGGTGGAGAAGACGAACTTGCCACTGGTGATATCCACCTGACCTCCTCCCAGGTTCGCGCAGTAGATGCCGCGTTCCACCGATTCGATAATCTCCTGAGGATCGCTCTTGCCGGCCAGCATGTAAGTGTTGGTCATGCGCGGCATCGGCAGGTGCGCATAGGACTCACGGCGGCCGTTGCCGGTACGCGCCACCTTCATCAGGCGGGCGTTGAGCTTGTCCTGCATGTAACCCTTGAGCACGCCGTTCTCGATCAGCGTGGTGCACTGGGTCGGAGTGCCTTCGTCGTCGACGCTGAGGGATCCGCGGCGATAAGCCAGGGTGCCGTCGTCAACAATGGTGCAAAGGCTGGAGGCGACCTTCTCGCCGATACGACCGCTATAGGCCGAGCTGCCCTTGCGATTGAAATCGCCTTCAAGACCATGGCCCACGGCTTCGTGCAACAGAACACCGGACCAGCCTGCGCCCATCACCACCGGCAGGGTGCCCGCCGGCGCCGGAATGGCTTCCAGGTTGACCAGCGCCTGACGTAGCGCCTCACGCGCATAGCCCATGGCGCGATCTTCCTGCAGGAAGTAACGGTAGTCGGTGCGCCCGCCACCGCCGTGGCCACCGCGCTCGCGACGACCATTCTGCTCAACGATGACACTGACGTTGAAACGCACCAGCGGGCGGATATCTGCGCCCAGGCTGCCGTCACTGGCGGCGATCAGGATACGTTCCCAGACGCCGGCCATGCTCACGGTGACCTGCTTGATTCGCGGGTCCAGCGCGCGGGTGGCGACGTCCACCTGCTTCAGCAGCTCAACTTTCTCGGCACGGCTGATCACATCGAGCGGGCTGCTGGAATCGTAGAGCCGGGTGATCTGAGGGCTGGCGAAGGCCTGAACCCGGCCCGCCTGGCCGGCGCGGGAAATCGAGCGCGCGGCACGCGCGGCCTGACGCAAAGCATCGGCGGTGATGGCATTGCTGTAGGCGAAGCCGGTCTTCTCACCGGACTGAGCGCGCACGCCAACGCCTTGATCAAGGTGGAAACTGCCTTCCTTGACGATGCCGTCTTCAAGCACCCAGGACTCGGAAATCTGCCCCTGGAAGTAGAGATCAGCGGCATCGATGCCGGGGCCGGCAAGTTCACCGAGGATCTCCGGCAACTGCTCGATGCTGAGGTCGCCAGGCGCCAGCAGATGCTCGCTGACGGATAACAAGAGGTCGCTCATAACTTCTCCGTACGCGCCGGCCCAGGTGTGGCCGGCGTAATGAATCTTCTGTGGGTGCTCACGGGCATGCGCTGCCTGATCCCCGCCTGCTCCTCAGCGTCGCGCTCCGCGATTAGCACAGCCTCGCCAGTGGCTTTCTCGGCCAGTACCCGGCCCCAGGGATCGACGATGGCCGAATGACCGAAGGTCTCACGTGGTCCGGGATGCACGCCGCCCTGCCCGGCTGCCAGTAGGTAGCACTGGGTTTCGATGGCGCGAGCGCGGACCAGCACCTGCCAATGAGCAGCGCCTGTGACGGCAGTAAAGGCGGCGGGTGCGCTGATCAGCTCAGCACCGGCCTCGCGAAGGGCGCCATAGAGCTCGGGGAAACGCAAGTCATAGCAGACGGTCAGGCCCAGGCGGCCAACAGGGGTATCAGCCACCACCACATGAGCCCCGTGCGCATAGTCGTCGGACTCACGATAGCGGCCGCGATTGTCGGCTACATCCACATCGAACAGATGGATCTTGTCGTACCGCGCGACCCGCTCGCCCTGTTCGTCGATCAGCAGGGAACAGGCGTTGGCCTTGTCCGCTGGCCGTCCGTCGGGTGGCAAGGGCAACGTACCGGCCACGATCCACAACTTGAGATCACGAGCCGCCTGGCGCAGCCACGGCAGGATCGGGCCCTGCCCTTCCGCTTCAGCGCGCCCCAGATCGGCGAGGTCACGACGGCCGATGGCGGCGAAGTTCTCTGGCAGCACGGCCAGGCGGGCGCCACCTTCAGCAGCCTGCTCCAGCAGGCGCCGGGCACTGGTGAGGTTGGCCAGGACATCGTCCTGGCTGACCATCTGAATTACAGCAAGGGACATCGGAATCTCCGCACAAGGCATGGGATGCATGCTAACCCAAGCCACGAAAGCTCGCCTCAACGAGACTTTTCAAATGGCTTTTCAAAGGTGATCTTGGGGTTCTTCCAGGAGCCTTCAACCTTGTATTGCACGCTGGCGAAGCGCGCCACTTTGTCACCCAGCAACTTGTCCACGACGAAGAGTGCACCGCCGATGGCAGGTGCACCGACTATCAGCGCCGCCAGTGGCAGGTTGTTCGTCACCGGCAGGGTCACCAGCAACTTGGCATCGATGCGATCGGCGGCCAGGTCCATGGTGCCGTCCAGCTCCAGCCCGCTGGACGGTCCTTCAAGGGTGATCGGCTTGCGAGTGACGAAGCGCCCTTCACTTCCCACCAGTAATCCCTTTACCCGGTCATAGGCCAGGCCCTTGCCCAGCAGGTCGGAGAAGTCCAGGCGCAAGCGACGGCCGATGGAGTTGAAGTTGAGCAGGCCAAACACCCGCAATGCCTGGGCGCCACCTTCCACTTCGACGAACTGGCCATTGCGCAGGCTCGCGTCCAGGGAACCGGAGAATCGCTTCAGGCTGACCCAAGCGGGAGATCCCGGCCAGCGGCCATCGGCGTCCAGGCGGAAGCGCTCGCTGGTGGCCGACGGTGCGAAGTTCCAGGCCTTGAGCACATCAGCCAGGTTCTTGCCTTCCAGCCGCCCCTTGTACCAGGACGCACTGCCTTCGGCCGTGCCCTCCCAGCCTGCCACCCCGGAGACCTTCAGACCCTTGAGATCGAGATCCAGCTCGCTGAATGCCACGCCCGTGGAATTGGGGCGCACCTTGAACGACCAGGCGCCAAGTGGAGAATCCCCCAGCACCACCTGGTCGATACGCACATCCATCGCCGGGACCTGGTGGGGATCGATGCCCGCCAAGGGGTCGGGCCTGGCATCGGCCTCGGCATCGTTCTCGGGAGGTTTTGGAAGCCGAACTTGCTTCATGCGGATGGCAATGGGTACATCCCTGGCATCCGCCATCACGACCGTTCCCTGCATGAGGTCACTGTCCAACCCTAGATTCCAGCCGGTACTGGAGCGATCGAGGTTGACCTTGAGGTTCTCGATACTCGTGCCAAGACCCTTGAACTGGCCAATTTCCAGGTTGGCGCTGCGCAGCATACGGGCCTTCTCGGCACCGTCCTTCGGCGTGTATTGCTTGGCCAGCGCCATCCAGGGTGCCGTGTCCAGTTCCTCGAGCCGTCCACGGATGCGCAAGCCCTTGGTGCCCGGCGCGGTCGCGGCGCCGCCTCCCAGCACCAACTCGCCACGCCCATCGTCCAGATTGCCTGCCGGCGCAGCCACGGCAAGGCTGGCGAGCCCTGCGTAGTCCAGCCAGTAGCTCCGCTCATCGCCTTCCAGGGTCATGCGCCAACTGGCGTCCCGACTGTCGTCGACGGACTTGCCGAAAGGTGCAGGCAGGTCGATTGCCAGTCCCTTGAGGTTGGAATCGATGCGTAGCTGGCTGTTAGGTCCATCCAGGCTCAGGTTCAGGCTGTAGGGCAGAGTGCCCGAAGCCGGCAACGACTGAGTGACGCCGAGCCATTTGGTGAGGTCATTCAGGGCAATGCTGCTGGTCGCGAGGATTCGCGAGCGGGCCTTGCCGTTGCTCCCCTCGGCCTTGGCACTGGCGCGGACTTCACGACCGAACGCCTGGCCACGAATATCCTGAGCGCTCAACCCCGTCTCGGTGTCGTAGCGGAATCCACCCTTGAGCCGGCTGAGGGACAGCTCCGGACGGGGGATCTTCAATTGAGCATCGTGGGTAGTGAGGTCCACCACCACGTGGGGCGGATGACCTTTCTCCAATGGAATGTCCAGCTTCAGATTGCCATCGAGGGTGCCCTGCCCCTGCCAGCCGGCGAAGATGGTCGCCGTCCCCATCGGGGCTTCCTGGAGGATTTTCAGTCCATCGGTGAAGCTGCTGTCCAGCCTGGCATCCAGCTGCAGGCGCGGCACTTGACCGGGCTCGACATGGGGCACCTCGGCTTCGGCATCGCTCACCCGCGAGTCGAGAATGCGCCCGGCCGGTACCTTGATGCGCACGCCGGTATCCTCGATGAACACGTCGCCACGAGCCTCGCGCAGTACCGGCCAGCCAGGCTGATAGGCGAGCTCGGCATCATGCACCTTGAAAAACAGACTGAGGGAGCGCGCCGTCGGATCGGCCTCATGGGCCAGGGAACCCTGGTACTGGAAGAAGCCCTCATCCACTGCCCCGCCCTTGATCGCCTCCTTGAGCCATTTGGCCAGGGCCGGACTCATCCCCGGAGACAAAGTTGGCAGGTACTTCTCGGTGTAACTGGCATCGCCATCGTGCAGTCCGACGCGCAAGTCCATGTAGTCCTCGGCGTCGGGATCGCGCATGAGCCGGATCAGCATGTCTCCAGCGATGCTGCCCTCCTCACCTTCCAGCCGCATGTACGGACTGGCCAGGGTGACGGCGGTTTCGTCCAGTTTCCAGGTCAGCCGAGCATTGGCCTCTCGATAACGCCAGGCCTTGGGGAAGAGGTGATCGAGGTGCAGCGCGAAGTCGTTCGAATCGAGTCGCAATTCGCCCTGGTTGAGATCACCGGTAACGCTGCCGCTGACGTTTTCGGCCCCCGGCGCACCGTGGTAGGCGTTGATGCCGACGGCGTCCAGGTTGCTGCTGAACTCCAGGCGCTTGGCACCCTCCTGCCTGGGGCGGTAATGCAGGCTGAGGTTGCGCAGGGCACCTCGTGGCTTGAGGCCCGCCACAGCAGCTGCCGCGGCATCGGGCAGGGGTACCAGAGCATCCACCACAGGTAGAAGGGGCCCCACATCGAGACGGTCGGCAGCCAGCGACCATTCCGGTTGCTCGCCTGCCTTGTGATCGATACGCAGATGGGCCTCGCCCCAACGCTCCTTGCCAATGTTCGCGGCAACGGAGTCGAGCAGGATCTGAAAGCCTTCATCAGTGCGGGTAAAAAAGACATTCAACCCAAGATTCGCGAGGGTAACCGCCTTGCGTTCGGCATAGGCGCCGCGAATCTCCGGCGCGTGCAAACGCAGGGCGGCGCGCTGCAAGCCGCCCTTGGCCCACTCGCCCCACATCTCGCCCCCGGCTTGTAGCCGCTTCAAGCGCCACTCGTGCATGAGGCTGGCGGGCAGCCAGCGCGCCCAGTCCGTTTGCGGAAGGCTGAGATAGAGTTCGGCCTCGCTCTGCAGCCACACCTCAGCGTTGAGGCGGGTGCGCAAGCGAAGGGCCATGGGCTGCCCATCCGGTAGCGTCAGGTGGCCATCGAGGCGTTGACGACTGCCGCTTGCCTTCAGGCTGAGGCTTACATCGGTGAGGCTTAAGGGTTCGTGCCCGTAGGGCTCCAGGGTGAGCTGGCTGTTCAGCACCGAAACGTGGCCGACCTGCTTCATCAGGTCGCGAAACTGACGCGGCCCCGGCAGGGGTTTGTCGGAATTGGAAGCGATCCCCTCAAGTTGCCATTTGCCGGCCTCGTCCTGATGCAAGCCAAGCTGCACGCCGTCCAGTTCCAGGCGCGCGATCCGTGGCTGCCGCGCCAACAGGCTGCCCAGTACGTCAGGCACCAGACGGATCTGATCCAGGCGCAGGGCATTGTCGCCCTCCCCCAGCAGCACATCGTGCGCGACCAGAAGCGGTGAAAGCCCATGCCAACGGCCTTCCAGGGCACCTAGCGATACGCTCTGGCCCAACGCCGCGGATGCCTTGGCCTCCGCCTCGGCGCGGTACTCGGCCACCAGGGGCACGAGTTCGCGCCCCAGGCTGACATAGAGCGCGGCAAGCACCAGGAAAAGCGCGCAAAGCGCCAGCGACCAGCGCAGCAGGCGCATCAACCAGCGGGCGAAGGCGTCCACTCAGCGCCTCAAAGCAGGACCACGTCGTACTGTTCCTGGGAATACATCGTTTCCACCTGGAACTTGATCGGACGCCCGATGAAGGCCTCCAGATCGGCGACGTTGCCCGATTCTTCGTCCAGCAGGCGATCCACGACCTTCTGGTTCGCCAGCACCAGGTAACCTTCCGCCTGGTAGGCCCGGGCTTCGCGCAGGATCTCGCGGAAGATTTCGTAGCAGATGGTTTCCGCAGTCTTCAACAGGCCGCGTCCCTGGCAACTGACGCACGGCTCGCAGAGCACCTGGATCAGGCTCTCGCGGGTGCGCTTGCGGGTCATCTGCACCAGGCCGAGCTCGGTGATGCCAATGATGTTGGTCTTGGCGTGATCGCGTTCCAGCTGTTTTTCCAGAGTGCGCAGTACCTGGCGCTGGTGTTCTTCATCTTCCATGTCGATGAAGTCAATGATGATGATTCCGCCCAGGTTGCGCAGACGCAGCTGGCGGGCGATGGCGGTGGCAGCCTCGAGGTTGGTCTTGAAGATGGTCTCTTCGAGGGTGCGGTGGCCGACGAACGCGCCGGTGTTCACGTCGATGGTAGTCATCGCCTCCGTCGGGTCGATGATCAGGTAACCGCCGGACTTCAGCAGGACCTTGCGTTCAAGGGCCTTCTGGATTTCGTCCTCGACGCCGTAGAGGTCAAAGATCGGCCGCTCGCCGGGGTAGTGCTCCAGACGGTCGGAGATTTCCGGCATCAGTTCATCGACGAACTGGGTGATCTTCTGGAAGGTTTCGCGTGAATCGATGCGGATCTTCTCGATGCGCGGATTGACCAGGTCGCGCAGGGTCCGCAGGGCAAGGCTCAGGTCTTCGTAAATGACCGATGGTGATGAAGCGGTCTGCATCTGCGAGGAAATCTGCTCCCACAGGCGGCGAAGGTAGCGGATGTCCGCAAGAATCTCGTCGGCACGAGCTCCATCGGCAGCGGTACGCAGTATGAAGCCGCCCGCCTCCTCGATGCCCTCGGCGGCGACGCAATCGGCCACCACCTGCTTGAGGCGCTCACGCTCAGCCTCGTCCTCGATCTTCAGGGAAATGCCCACATGGCTGGTGCGCGGCATGTACACGAGGTAACGCGAAGGAATCGACAGCTGGGTGGTCAGGCGCGCTCCCTTGCTGCCGATGGGGTCCTTGGTGACCTGTACAACCAGACTCTGGCCTTCGTGGACCAGGGCACTGATGCTTTCCACCGCACTGCCTTCGCGGTTGCTGATCTCCGATGCATGGATGAAGGCTGCACGGTCCAGGCCGATGTCGACGAAGGCCGCCTGCATACCCGGCAGCACCCGCACTACCTTGCCCTTGTAGATGTTGCCGACGATGCCCCTGCGCAGGGTGCGCTCGACATGCACCTCCTGCAACACGCCGTTCTCCACCACCGCCACACGCGACTCCATTGGGGTGATGTTGATCAGAATCTCTTCGCTCATGCCGTTGACCTATCCCAGGTGCTGCCAACAAGGAATGCCGAAATCGGCTAGCAACTCTGCCGTTTCCAGCAGCGGCAATCCCACTACCGCTGAATAACTGCCTTCAACGCGACTGACGAATACCGCACCCAGCCCCTGAATAGCGTAGCTGCCGGCCTTGTCGGCGGGTTCACCGCTGGCCCAATAGGTTTCCAGCTCGGCGCGCGCGATGGGACGGAAGCGCACCCGGCTCGCAACAACGCGCGCTTCGCAGCGGTTCGCATCGGCCAGGGCGATAGCGGTGAGCACCTCGTGCTCGCGGCCGGATAGCAGCTCGAGAGTCGCCAGGGCGTCGTCTCGATCCACCGGTTTGCCGAGGATGTGGCCATCCAGCACAACGGCGGTGTCCGCTCCCAACACGCAGGCGTCGCCCGGCACGGACAGGCTGGCGAGACCGGCCAGCGCTTTCTCGCGGGCCAGGCGCTCGACATAGGCCGAAGCAGCCTCGTCAGGCTGTGCGGTTTCGTCGATGGAGGCGATCAGGGTGATATGGGGAACGCCGATCTGCGCCAGCAATTCACGCCGGCGCGGCGACCCCGAAGCCAGATACAGCGTGGCCATGCGGACTTCTCCCTGTCGAGGACAGAGGCTTGCGACATGGCCGCAAGCCGATCAGTTGACGTTGAGGCGGCGACTCGTACCGCGCAGGGCGGCATATACCCAGGGCCAGAGCAACGCGCTGACCAGTGCGGGCAGCAGGAAGACCAGGGTCGGGGGACGATTACCGGTGAGGGCATTGAGCCACAGCTGCACCAGCTGGGCCAGACCGAAGACAACGAGCAGCACGAGGCACTGCTGCCACATGGGGAACATGCGCAAGCGCTGGTGCAGCGTCAGCACCAGGAAAGTGATCAGCGCGAGGATAAGGGCGTTCTGCCCAAGCAGCGTGCCGTAGAGCACGTCCTCCGCCAGCCCCAGCAGCCAGGCTGTGGTCATGCCCACGCGGTGCGGCAGGGCGAGGGTCCAGTAAGTGAGGAAGAGCGCCAGCCAGAGCGGGCGGCCGATCTCCATGAAGCTGGGGATAGGACCGACGCTGAGCACCAGGGCCAGGATCAGGCTGACCCAGATGACCCAGCCGTTGTTGGAGCGCTGGCCGACCATCAGTGACTCTCCTGGGCGTTCTGCGCGGCAGGCGGCTGGTTCGGCACTGCTGGCGAGGGCGTAGCGGCGGGAGCGGCAGGCGCTGCGGGGGGGCTGGTGACCGCTGGTGCCTGGGCTGCCGGAGCGGCCGGGGCAGGCGTGCCGCCCTGGGCAGGTTGCCCCGCGGCTTCGCGGTCGGCGGCCTCCTGGGCCTTGGCGGCCGCGTTGGCGCGCTCCTCAGGGCTGCGGGTATCGGTGAACACCAGCAGCATGTAGCGACTGCGGTTCAGTGCAGCAGTCGGGACGGCACGAACGATAGCGAAAGGCTGGCCGGAGTCATGGATGACTTCCTTGACCGTGGCTACCGGATAGCCGGCCGGGAAGCGCTGCCCGAGACCGGAGCTCACCAGCAGGTCGCCTTCCTTGATATCGGCCGTGTCCGCCACATGGCGCAGCTCGAGACGTTCGGGGTTTCCGGTGCCGCTGGCGATGGCGCGCAGGCCGTTGCGGTTCACCTGTACCGGAATGCTGTGGGTGATATCGGTCAGCAGCAGTACGCGAGCGGTATACGGCATCACCTCGACCACCTGCCCCATCAGCCCGCGGGCATCGAGCACCGGCTGGCCGAGGAAAACACCGTCCTTCTCGCCCTTGTCGATCAGGATGCGGTGGGTGAAGGGATTGGGGTCTACGCCGATCAACTCACCGACCAGAACCTTTTCGTCCACCAGGGCGGAGGAGTTGAGCAACTCGCGCAGGCGCACGTTCTGTTCGGTGAGGGTCGCCAGTTTCTGTAGGCGACGCTGCATCAACAGGGCTTCGGCCTTGAGTTTCTCGTTCTCGGCAATCAGCGTGCTGCGACTGGTGAACTGGTCGCTGACGCCATCCCAGGCACGCACCGGCAGGTCAGCCAACCAATAGAAAGGCGTGAGGACCAGCCCCATCTGGCTGCGCATGGGCTTGAGGGTGTCGAAACGGGCATCGACCACCATCAGCGCAGCCGAGAGCACGGTGAACACCAGAAGGCGTACGCCGAGCGAAGGTCCCTTGGTGAATAGCGGCTTGATGGCCCGCTCCTATGGCTAAGCGCTCTCCAACCTTATTCGGTGGAGAGCAGGTCCATCGCGTGGCGATCCATCATCTCCAGGGCACGGCCGCCACCACGGGCGACGCAGGTCAGCGGGTCTTCAGCGACGATCACCGGCAGGCCGGTTTCCTGGGCAAGCAGTTTGTCCAGATCACGCAGCAGCGCGCCACCACCGGTCAGTACGAGGCCGCGCTCGGCGATGTCGGAAGCGAGTTCCGGCGGAGATTGTTCCAGGGCGCTCTTCACTGCCTGGACGATGGTCGCCAGGGACTCCTGCAGGGCTTCCAGCACTTCGTTGGAGTTCAGAGTGAAGCTGCGCGGTACGCCTTCGGCCAGGTTACGGCCACGAACGTCGATCTCGCGGGTCTCGCCACCCGGGAAGGCGGTGCCGATTTCCTGCTTGATGCGCTCGGCGGTGGATTCGCCGATCAGGCTGCCGTAGTTGCGGCGCACATAGGTGACGATGGATTCATCGAAGCGGTCGCCGCCCACACGTACCGATTCGGCGTAAACCACGCCATTCAGGGAGATCAGGGCGATTTCAGTAGTACCACCACCGATGTCCACGACCATGGAGCCGCGGGCTTCTTCAACCGGCAGGCCAGCACCGATGGCGGCGGCCATGGGCTCTTCGATCAGGAAGACTTCGCGGGCGCCTGCGCCCAGGGCGGATTCACGGATGGCACGGCGTTCCACCTGGGTGGATTTGCACGGCACGCAGATCAGGACCCGTGGGCTCGGCTGCAGGAAGCTGTTCTCGTGAACCTTGTTGATGAAGTACTGCAGCATCTTTTCGCAGACGCTGAAGTCGGCGATCACACCGTCCTTCATCGGACGGATGGCGGAAATGTTGCCAGGAGTACGGCCCAGCATGCGCTTGGCGTCGGTACCTACGGCTACCACGCTCTTCTGGTTGCCGTGGTTACGGATGGCGACCACGGAGGGCTCGTTGAGGACGATACCGCGCTCACGCACGTAAATAAGGGTATTGGCAGTGCCCAGGTCGATCGACAGATCACTGGAAAACATGCCACGCAGTTTCTTGAACATGGGAGAGGGACCCTAGGCAACGCGTGGGTAAAAAAGTGCGGCAAACTCTAACAATGACAGGGATTTTGGGCAAGGCGCCGATATGTTAAATTGCCTGTTTTTCCGGGCCAGCAAGGCCCATCATCGCGGCCTTTGACCGCCCGTTCGCAGCACCGTTCCCCGCTCGATTCCCGCACGGTCGACTGCCCACGCACGCCGCTTCTAGTTGGAGACCCCCGATGGCGCTTGAACGCTCCGACGTGGAAAAAATCGCCCATCTCGCCCGACTGGGCCTGAACGAGGCCGATATCCCGCGTACCACCGAGACCCTGAACAACATCCTCGGCCTGATCGACGCCATGCAAGCGGTTGATACCGACGGTATCGAACCCATGGCCCACCCCCTCGACGCCACCCAGCGCCTGCGCGCCGATAGCGTCACCGAGGAAAATCGTCGCGATGCCTACCAGGCCATTGCGCCGGCCGTCGAGAACGGTCTGTACCTCGTGCCCAAAGTCATCGAATAAGGAAAGGGTTTCCCATGCATCAACTGACCCTCGCCGAGATCGCCCGCGGCCTTGCCGCCAAGGAATTCTCCGCTGAAGAGCTGACCCGCGGCCTGCTCGCGCGCATCCACCAGCTCGATCCGCAATTGAACAGCTTCATCAGCATCACCGACGAACCGGCCATCGAACAGGCGAAGGCAGCCGACGCACGGCGCTCCGCCGGTGAGCAAGGCGCCCTGCTCGGCGCGCCGATCGCCCACAAGGACCTGTTTTGCACCGAAGGCGTGCTGACCAGCTGCGCCTCGAAGATTCTCAGCGGCTTCAAGGCTCCCTACGACGCCACCGTGGTCGCCCGCCTCAAAGCCGCCGGCGCGGTCAGCCTCGGCAAGCTGAACATGGACGAGTTCGCCATGGGCTCCTCCAACGAATCCAGCCACTACGGCGCGGTGAAGAACCCCTGGGCGCTGGACCGCGTTCCCGGCGGCTCCTCTGGTGGCTCCGCCGCGGCTGTCGCCGCGCGCCTGGTGCCCGCTGCCACCGGCACCGACACTGGCGGTTCGATTCGCCAGCCGGCCGCCTTCACCAACCTCACCGGCATCAAGCCCACCTACGGCCGGGTTTCCCGCTGGGGCATGATCGCCTACGCCTCCAGCCTCGATCAGGGCGGACCGCTGGCCCGCACCGCCGAGGACTGCGCGCTGATGCTGGGCGCCATCGCCGGCTTCGATCCGAAGGACTCCACCAGCGTCGACCAGCCGGTGGATGACTACCTGGCCGGCCTGAACCAGCCGCTGGCCGGCCTGCGCATCGGCCTGCCGAAGGAGTATTTCGGTGCAGGCCTCGACAGCCGCATCGCCGACGCGGTGATGGCCGTGGTCGAAGAGCTGAAGAAGCTCGGTGCCACCGTCAAGGAAATCAGCCTGCCGAACATGCAGCACGCCATCCCGGCGTACTACGTGATCGCGCCGGCGGAAGCCTCCTCCAACCTGTCGCGTTTCGACGGCGTGCGCTTCGGCTATCGCTGCGAGAACCCGCAGAACCTGGAAGACCTGTACAAGCGCTCCCGCGCCGAAGGCTTTGGCGCCGAAGTGAAGCGTCGCATCATGGTCGGCACCTACGCCCTGTCGGCCGGCTACTACGACGCCTACTACCTGAAGGCACAGAAGATCCGCCGCCTGATCAAGAATGACTTCATCAGCGCCTTCAATGAGGTCGACGTGATCCTCGGCCCGACTACGCCGAACCCGGCCTGGAAACTCGGCGAGAAAAACAACGACCCGGTCGCACAGTACCTGGAAGATATCTACACCATCACCGCCAACCTGGCGGGCGTGCCGGGACTCTCCATGCCTGCCGGCTTCATCGATGGCCTGCCGGTCGGCGTGCAGCTGCTGGCGCCCTACTTCCAGGAAAGCCGCCTGCTCAACGTCGCCCACCAGTACCAGCAAGCGACTGACTGGCACAAACGCGCTCCGGCCGGCTTCTAAGCCATGGCAACGCCATGCGTCCTTTTCCCCTCTCCCTCCAGGGAGAGGGTGGCCCGAAGGGGCGGGAGAGGGACTGCTCAGGCACAGCAGGATTGAGGAACACCACAAATGCAATGGGAAACCGTCATCGGGCTGGAAATTCATGCCCAGCTCAGCACCCAATCGAAGATTTTCTCCGGCAGCGCCACCACCTTCGGCGCCGAGCCAAACACCCAGGCCAGCCTGGTTGACCTCGGCATGCCCGGCACCCTGCCGGTGCTGAACGCGGAAGCGGTTCGCATGGCCTGCAAGTTCGGCCTGGCCATCGACGCCGAAATCGCCGAGAAGAACGTCTTCGCCCGCAAGAACTACTTCTATCCGGATCTGCCCAAGGGCTACCAGACCAGCCAGATGGACCTGCCGATTGTCGGCAAGGGCTTCCTCGACATCACGCTGGAAGACGGCACCGTCAAGCGCATCGGTATTACCCGCGCGCACCTGGAAGAAGACGCCGGCAAGAGCCTGCATGAAGACTTCCACGGCATGAGCGGCATCGACCTGAACCGTGCCGGCACGCCGCTGCTGGAAATCGTTTCCGAGCCGGATATCCGCAGTGCCAAGGAAGCGGTGGCCTACGTCAAGGCCATCCACGCCCTGGTTCGCTACCTGGGCATCTGTGACGGCAACATGGCCGAAGGCTCCCTGCGCTGCGACTGCAACGTGTCGGTTCGCCCGAAAGGCCAGGCTGCGTTCGGCACTCGCGCCGAGATCAAGAACGTCAACTCGTTCCGCTTCATCGAAAAGGCCATCAACCACGAGATCCAGCGTCAGATCGAGCTGATCGAGGATGGTGGCAAGGTGATACAGGAAACTCGCCTGTACGACCCGAACAAGGACGAAACCCGCTCCATGCGCGGCAAGGAAGAAGCCAACGACTACCGTTACTTCCCCTGCCCCGACCTGCTGCCGGTGATGATCGAGCAGAGCTTCCTCGATGAAGTCCGCAGCCAGCTGCCTGAGCTCCCGAATCAGAAGCGCGAGCGTTTCCAGAGCGAGTTCGGCCTGTCTGCCTACGACGCCAGTGTGCTCTCCGCAAGCCGTGAAATGGCCGATTACTTCGAGGCCGTATTCAAGGCCTGCGGTGACGCCAAGCTCGCCGCGAACTGGGTAATGGTCGAATTGGCCAGCCTGCTCAACAAGGAAGGCCTGGAGATTGAGCAGTCTCCGGTTTCCGCCGAGCAGTTGGGCGGCATGATCCTGCGCATCAAGGACAACACCATCTCCGGCAAGATCGCCAAGATGGTCTTCGAAGCCATGGCCGCAGGCGAAGGTTCCGCCGACGAGATCATCGAGAAGAAAGGTCTGAAGCAGGTCACCGACAGCGGCGCCATCGAATCCATGCTGGACGAAGTGTTGGCCGCCAACGCTGCTCAGGTCGAACAGTACCGCGCCAGCGACGAAGCCAAGCGCGCGAAGATGTTCGGCTTCTTCGTCGGCCAGGCCATGAAGGCGTCCAAGGGCAAGGCCAACCCTGGCCAGGTGAACGATTTGCTCAAGAAGAAGCTCGAAGGTTGAAACACCCTTTGAGGACGCCGGGCATGCCCGGCGTTTTCTTGTCCGAGGCATGCACGATGTTTCGATCCCTGCTCTGGGTTCCCACGTTCGCTCTTGTGCTTGCTGGCTGCAGCACGAGCCCTTTCGGTAGTGGCAATGGAGAAAGCGGCCATGGCTATCGCGCCGAAGGCAAGGCGTCCTATTACGGTTCCCGGCACCATGGCAAGCGCACTGCAAGCGGCGAGCGCTTCGACCAACACGCCCTCACTGCCGCTCACCGCACCTTGCCTTTCGGTAGCCGGGTCAAGGTGACCAACCTGAACAACGACCGCACGGTGGTGGTTCGCATCAACGATCGCGGCCCACATGTCCGTGGCCGGATCATCGACCTGTCGCGCGAGGCTGCCGAACGGCTGGGCATGCTGCGGGCCGGCGTGGCACCCGTGCGCGTGGAATCCCTCGACTGACTGGAGAATCACAATGAGCGAAGAACGCAAATCCGGCCTGCAGGTGCGCCGGGAAGTCATGGGCGACGCCTTCGTCGACCGCGCCCTGGGCAATGCCACCGAGTTCACCCAACCGCTGCAGGACTTCGTCAACGAGCATGCCTGGGGCGGCGTATGGAACCGCGAAGGGCTGCCGCGCAAGACCCGCAGCCTGATTACCCTTGCTGCCCTCACCGCACTGAAGTGCCCGCAAGAACTGAAAGGCCACGTGCGGGGCGCACTGAACAATGGCTGCACGGTCGAGGAAATTCGCGAAGCGCTGCTGCACTGCGCCGTCTACGCCGGCGTTCCCGCCGCTATCGACGCCTTCCGCGCTGCCCAGGAAGTCATCGACGACTACCAGAAGGCTTGATCCCCCCTCGCCCGCTTCGAGGTTTTCATCCGGACCACCTCCAAACTGGCTCTCAGATCCAGCCCGCCCACTGCAACACGAACAGCCCGATATTGGTAGTTACAACTGCCGCCAGGGTAGTCATCACGATGATGGCCGCTGCCAGTTCGTGGTTGGCGTTCACCGCGCGGGCCATGACGAAGCTTGCCGCAGCGGTCGGGCTGGCGAAGTAGAGGAACAGGATCGCCAGGTCCGCCTCGCGGAACCCGCACAGCCAGGCGCCGCAGGTCGCCAGGATCGGCAGCCAGACCATCTTCATCAGACTGGCGCTGACCGCGATCTTGCCGCTGGAACGCAGGGAAGCCAGCGACAGGGTGCCGCCGATGCAGATCAGCGCCAGCGGCAGGGTCATCTGTGCGAAGTACTCGCCCGACGTCATCAGCCATTTCGGCAGCGGCAATTGCCAGTAGGCGACCGGAACGGCTGCCAGCACACCGATGATCAGAGGGTTGCTGATGATGCTTCTGGCAAGGCTCAGCGGGTCGCTCTTGGCATTCGGACTGTAGATCGCCAGTACGATCGAAGAGAGCGTGTTGTAGCTGAGGATCACTACCGCGCCGAGGATGCTACCCACCGACAGGCCGTAGTCGCCGTACATGCTGGTGGCCAGGGCCAGGCCGATGATGCCGTTGTTGCCGCGGAAGGCGCCCTGCGTGTAGATGCCGCGATCCTCTGCCGGGCAGCGCAGGATCGCCCAGCCCCAGCCGATCAGGAAACAGACGATGGTCGCCGCAACGAAATAGGCGATGAGCGCCGGCTGCAACGCCGTGCGCAGGTCCGCCTGGACGATCCCGAGGAACAGCAGCGTCGGCATCGTGCCCTTGAACACCAGTGACGATGCAGTGTTGACGAAGGAATCGTCGATCCAGCCGAGGCGCTTGAGACCCACGCCCAGGAACAGCATGGAGAACACCGGAGCGGTGATGCTGAGGGTCTGCTGAACGACGGCGAGCATGGCGAACCTTGGCGGAGGGAATAGTTAGGCGGCTAAGGATACCAAGGGCGGAAAGGAAATTACCTTGTGGGGGCGAATTCACTCACCCCCACAAAGAGCGAGCAATGAAGGGTCAGCGGCGCACGGGACGCTTCTGCAGCTTGCGCTGCAAGGTCCGGCGGTGCATGCCCAAGGCACGGGCGGTGGCGGAGATGTTGCCATCATGCTCGGCCAGCACACGCTGGATGTGCTCCCACTGCAGGCGGTCCACCGACATCGGGTTTTCCGGCACCAGGCTGTCCAGGTCGGCATGCTCGGAGAGCAGCGCGGTCAGAACGTCGTCGGCGTCGGCAGGCTTGCACAGGTAGTTGGTGGCACCGCGCTTGATGGCTTCCACAGCGGTGGCGATGCTCGAATAGCCGGTGAGGATCACCACGCGCATCTCCGCATCCAGCTCGAGCAGCTTGGGCAGCAGCACCAGGCCGGAATCGCCGTCCATCTTCAGGTCCAGCACGGCGTAGTCGGGCAGGTCGTCCTTGGCCAGCAGCAGGCCTTCTTCGGCGGAGCCCGCGACCGTTACGCGCAGCCCGCGGCGGGCCATGGCCCGGGCCATCACGCGGGTGAAGGTGGCATCATCGTCCACCAGCAGCAGATGGGGTTGTTCTTCGCCTTCGATCAGGGGTTCGTCAGTCATCTCGCTTCCTCTTCGTCAAGGCACTCAGGCGACGCCGTAACTGCGCGGCAGGCGCAACTCAGTCAGGGTGCCGCCTTCTTCATGGTTATAAAGTTTAACCGTACCGCCGGCACGGGTAACGCTGGCCTGGCTCAGGAACAGACCAAGACCGAAACCCTTGCCCTTGGTGGTAAAGAATGGCCGCCCCAGTTGCTCGGCAATAGCCAGGGGGACGCCGGCGCCATGGTCGCGGATGGTCAGTACCATCCACTGGTGGTCCCAGTTGACGCGAATGTCGAGCTTTTCCGGGCAGGCATCGGCGGCGTTGTTTAGCAGGTTCAGCAATGCCTGGGACAGGTCTGCCGGCGGTTTCAACCGGGGCGCCACGCCAAGTCCCATGCACTGGTAGCGGTAGGTGGCTTCCGGACGCATCAGGTGCCAGCGGTTGAGGGTGACTTCCAGCCACTCGATCACCGACTGTTCCACCACCGCCTGGCGACGATCAGCTTCGGCAGCACGCACCAAGTGCTGCAAGGTGTCCTTGCATAGCATCACCTGCTCCTGCAACAGGGCCAGGTCGTCCTGCAGGCTGGGCTTGTCGCCATGCTCCTGGCGCAGCTCCTTGAGTAGCACGCTCATGGTCGCCAGCGGGGTGCCCAGCTCGTGGGCAGCGCCAGCGGCCTGGGTGGCCACGGCCAGCAACTGCTGGTCGCGCATGCTTTCTTCACGGCGCACCGCCTGCAACTGGTCCTGTCGACGCAGTTCGTCGGCCATGCGGGCGACGAAGAAGGTGATCAGCGCCGCCGCCAGGGCAAAGCTCAGCCACATGCCGTAAATCAGCAGGGACTCACGCTGGCCAGTAGGCATCTCCAACGGATGGAACAACACCAGCAGCAGGGTGTACGCCGCCAACGCGAGACCGGAGAGGGTCAGGGTGTAGAGCCAGGGCAGGGTCGCCGCGGCGATGGTCAGCGGCACCAGGTAATAGGAAACGAAGGGGTTGGTGGAGCCCCCCGAGAAGTACAGCAGCACACTGTGGATAACCAGGTCGAAGCCGAGTTGGACGGAGTACTCCAGCTCCGTCACCGGCCAGGGGCCGCGCAGACGCAAGGCCGTGCCGACGCAAAGTACCAGCGAGACCCCGAGAGTCAGGCTCAGAGCGATCCAGGGCAATTGCAGCAGCTGGGCCTTGTAGGCAAGTCCTACCGAACCGGCCTGGGCGGCCAGGACGAGGATGCGAATCAGGGTCAGCCGCAGTAGGTTCTGGCGGCTGGCAGACAGAAGTTGTACGGGTTCTAGCATGTGCACTCCCAGGAATCGCCGGAGTATAACCAAGGCACACCTCGGCCCGCCTCTGTGCGGCAACTCGCCGCAGTGAGTCCACGCCGGGGCGGCAATGGAACTTCTGTAGGAGCGAACCCATTCGCCAAGGAAGGCGCAGCTGCCCCCTCGACTTCCCAGGGCAGACCTGCGGCCTGCCTGGCGAATGAACTCCCCCACAATCAGAAAGCCAGCATTGGCTGGAACAACCGTCCCGATTTCTGGTCAATTTGCGTCGCCGTTAACCCGAATGGCCGTTTACCCTCGTCCAATACGGAGAAACACCGCGCAACCCGCGCGGAAACCTGTCCCACAAGGAGTCGTCATGCCCAAGTTCACTCGCCTCGCCGCCGCCCTTGCCCTTTGCGCCGCCAGCCTTGGCAGCCTCTCGGCCCAGGCGGCCGACGATGTGCACTACAACCAGGTAGCCGTACGTGCCGAGGTCAGCCAGGAAGTGGCCCATGACCTGATGCACGTCACTCTTTATAGCGAGTCGCAGAACACCGACCCGGCCAAGCTCGCCGACGAGATCACCCGCACCCTCAACGCCGCCGTGGAAAAGGCCCGCAAGGCCAAGGGCGTGACCGTCAGCCTGGGCAGCCGCAACAGCTACCCGGTGTACGACGAGAAAGGCCAGAAGATCACCGCCTGGCGCGAGCGCGCGGAACTTCGCCTGGAGAGTGCCGACTTCGCCACCCTGTCCCAGCTCAGCGCCGATATGCTGGGTGACCTGAAGATGGCGGGGATGAACTTCAGCATCGCCGAGAAGACCCGCAAGACCCACGAAGACGATCTGATCAAACAGGCCGTGGACGCCTTTAAAGCCCGCGCACAACTGGCTACCGACGCCCTCGGCGGCAAGGGCTACAAGCTGGTCAACCTGAGCCTGAACAGCGCCGGCTTCCAGCCGCCACAGCCGATCATGATGCGTGCCATGGCTGCCAAGGGTTACGCCGATGGCGCCGCCGCCCCCGAGATCGAAGCCGGCACCAGCCGCGTCAGCGTCAGTGCAGACGGCACCATCGAAGTGCAGATGCCCTGATCAGGCGCTGGGCGCTGCCGTTTGCGGGGCTGCGCCCTCCCCTCGCCCGCGGCCTGGATTTGCAGAATTGCGACAAGGCCTTACAGCTTTATTCCACCTACTACACTCTTTCCGGTCCAGCTATTGCGTCGGGCATATGCCCTGCATAGCTTCTCGCAAGGCCCTCACAAAGGGCCCCTCAAGATGACAAACAGAATAAACATGAGGTCAACATGCGTAAAAACGCCGTCATCCAGGCACTTGTCGCCGCTGGGCTGATCGCCAGCGCACCTTTCGCCAGTGCTGCAAGCAACCTGGTGTTCTGCTCCGAAGGCAGCCCCGCCGGTTTCGACCCGGGCCAATACACCACCGGCACCGACTTCGACGCCGCCGCTGAAACCGTATTCAACCGCCTGACCCAGTTCGAGCGTGGCGGTACCGCGGTTATCCCGGGCCTGGCCGAGAAGTGGGACGTATCCCCCGATGGCCTCAGCTACACCTTCCACCTGCGCAAGGGCGTGAAGTTCCACACCACCGACTACTTCAAGCCGACCCGCGAATTCAACGCCGACGACGTGCTCTTCACCTTCCAGCGCATGCTCGACAAGGACCACCCGTTCCGCAAGGCGTACCCCACCGAATTCCCCTACTTCACCGACATGGGCATGGACGCCAACATCGCCAAGGTGGAGAAGGTCGACGACAACACCGTCAAGTTCACCCTCAATGGCGTGGATGCAGCCTTTATCCAGAACCTGGCCATGAGCTTCGCCTCCATCCAGTCCGCCGAATACGCCGACCAGTTGTTGAAGGCCGGCAAGGCCGCCGACATCAACCAGAAGCCCATCGGCACCGGCCCGTTCGTGTTCAGCCGTTACCAGAAAGACGCGCAGATTCGCTTCAAGGGCAACAAGGACTACTGGCTGCCGGGCGAGGTGAAGATCGACAACCTGATCTTCGCCATCAACACCGACGCCTCGGTGCGCATGCAGAAGCTCAAGGCTGGCGAATGCCAGGTCACCCTCTTCCCGCGTCCGGCCGACCTGGATTCGCTGAAGAAAGACGCCAACCTGAACATGCCGTCGCAGCCGGGCTTCAACCTCGGCTACATCGCCTACAACGTCACCCACAAGCCGTTCGACAAGCTTGAAGTGCGCCAGGCGCTGGACATGGCAGTGAACAAGAAAGCCATCATCGACGCCGTCTACCAGGGCGCTGGCCAGCTGGCCGTGAACGGCATGCCGCCGACCCAGTGGTCCTACGACGAGTCCATCAAGGACGCCGGCTACAACCCGGAGAAGGCCAAGGAACTGCTGAAAGCCGCCGGCGTTGCCGAAGGCACCGAAATCACCCTCTGGGCCATGCCGGTTCAGCGTCCGTACAACCCTAACGCCAAGCTGATGGCCGAAATGCTTCAGTCCGACTGGGCCAAGGTAGGCATCAAGGCCAAGATCGTCACCTACGAATGGGGCGAGTACATCAAGCGCGCCAAGGGCGGCGAGCACGACGCCATGCTGATCGGCTGGAGCGGCGACAACGGTGACCCGGACAACTGGCTGGGTACCCTCTACGGTTGCGACGCTGTCGACGGCAACAACTTCTCCAAGTGGTGCGACGCCAGCTACGACAAGCTGATCAAGCAAGCCAAGGCCACTCCGGATCAGGCCAAGCGTACCGAGATGTACAAGCAGGCCCAGCACATCCTCAAGGACAACGTGCCGATCACCCCGATCGCCCACTCCACGGTCTACCAACCGATGCGCAAGAACGTGCAGGACTTCAAGATCAGCCCGTTCGCGCTCAACTCCTTCTATGGCGTGAGCGTCGGCAAGTAAGCCGGCAAACGGGGCCTTCACAGGCTATGTGAAAACGTCGCGAGCGAAGGTCAGGCAAAGCGAAGACCGCCGAAAAAGCACAGTTTACGAGTTGTAAATGAGCATTTTGAGGCGGTCTTCAACGCAGCATCACCAAGCGCAGCAATTTTCACACCGCCTGTTCGGGCTCCGTTTCGTTTACCCCATCAAGGAAGTCCGATGCGCCGAAGCCTGTTGTCCCTCGCTCTGTGCCTTCCCCTCTATTCAATGGCCAGCCAGTCCCTGGTGGTCTGCACCGAAGCCAGCCCCGAGGGCTTCGATATCGTCCAGTACACCGCCGCCACCACGGCCGATGCCTCCGCCGAAACCGTCTTCGACCGCCTGGTGCAGTTCGCTCCCGGCAGCACCCGGCTGCAACCGGGCCTGGCGGAAAGCTGGAGCATCAGCCCGGACGGCCTGGCCTACGAGTTCGAGCTGCGCAAGGGAGTCACCTTCCACAGCACGCCCTGGTTCACCCCCAGCCGCGAGTTCAACGCCGACGACGTGCTCTGGAGCTTCCAGCGCCAACTGGACCCCAGGCATCCCTGGCACAAGCTGTCCCCGCGCGGATTCCCCTATGCCGAATCCATGGCCTTCGCCCAGTTGATCGAGCGCATCGAGAAACTCGGCGAGCACCGCGTACGCTTCACCCTGAAACACCCCGAGGCGCCCTTCCTGGCCGACCTGGCCATGGGCTTCACCTCCATCTATTCCGCCGAATACGCCGACCAGTTGCTGAAAGCCGGCAAGACGGACCAGCTCAACCGCGAGCCGGTAGGGACTGGCCCCTTCGTCTTCGAGCGCTACCGAAAGGATGCGCAGATCCGTTTCCATGCCAACCCGACGTACTGGGCAGGCAAGCCAGCGGTGGAGAAACTGCTGTTCGCCATCACCCCCGATCCCAATGTACGCGTACAGCAGCTCAAGGCCGACGCCTGTCATATAGCGGTCTACCCACGCCCCACGGACATCGCCGGCCTGCGCCAGGAGCCGGAGCTGCAAGTGCTTGAGCTGGACTCCCTGCTCACTGCCTACGTCGGCATCAACACCCGCCATCCCCCGCTGGATGACGTCCGTGTGCGCCAGGCCATCAACCTGGCCTTCGACACTCGTGCTTACTTGCGCGCGCAGTTCGGCGAGGGCAACGCGAGCCTCTCCGTTGCGCCGTACCCGGCCACCCTGCTGGGCTTCAACGACAAGATCGTGCCGTGGCCCCACGACCCGGCGAAGGCGCGGCAGCTAATGGCTGAGGCCGGTCACAAGGATGGCTTCAAACTCGCCATCTGGACCCGCCCCGGCGGTGGCCCGACCAACCCCAATCCCGGCATTGGCGCACAGATGCTCCAAGCCGATCTGGCCGCGATCGGCATCAAGGCGGAGATTCGTGTGTATGAATGGGGCGAGCTGATCAAGCGCGCCAAGAACGGTGAACACGACCTGGTGTTCATGGGCTGGGCTGGCGACAACGGCGACCCGGACAACTTCCTCACGCCGAACCTGTCCTGCGCAGCGGCGAAGTCCGGTGAGAACCAGGCCGGCTGGTGCAACCAGGAATTCGACGGCCTGATCCGCGAGGCCCGCGCCATCACCGATCCGACCCGGCGCGCAGAGCTCTATCGCCAGGCCCTGGCGATCTTCCACGAACAGGCGCCGTGGATTCCCCTCGCGCATCCCAAGCAGTTCGCTGCTGTGCGCAAAGGCGTGGAGGGGTTCCAGCTGAACCCGATGGGATCGAACAATTTCGCGCGGGTTAAGGTGAACCCGTAGACCGTTTCCCTGTAGAGGCGAATTCATTCGCCAAGCAGACCACAGGCCTGCCCTTCAGAGTCAGAGCGGACCTCGACGTCCCTCACCCCAGCCCTCTCCCAGAGGGCGAGGAGGGCGTCCGTGCCGGCGCTCAGCCTTGCACTGTCCCCGTGGGAGCGACCTCAGTCGCGAAAGCAGGTCGAAGACCTGCCCTCAGGCCTCCAACCCGAACGGATCGTCGATGGAATGGCTCGGCTGGGTAAACCAGCGTGGCCCGGACGCGGTCATGTAGAAGTGGTCCTCCAGGCGAATACCGAACTCGCCCGGCACGCAGATCATCGGCTCGTTGGAGAAGCACATGCCCTCGGCCAGCGGCGTCGCGTCGCCGCGTACCAGGTAGGGACCTTCATGGATATCCATTCCGATACCGTGACCAGTGCGATGGGGCAGGCCGGGCAGTTGGTAGTCCGGGCCCAGACCGGCAGCCTCCAGGCTGCGGCGGGCCGCAGCGTCCACCACCGCGCAGGGCTCACCCAGACGTGCGGCGTCGAAGGCGGCCTGCTGTGCGGCCTTCTCGGTGTTCCACAAGGCGCGCTGGCGTTCGCTCGGTGTCCCGAACACGTAGCTGCGAGTGATATCCGACTGATAGCCATGGAGCTGGCAACCGGTGTCGATCAGCACCATGTCGCCGTCCTTGAGTACCTGCGCATGCTTCACGCCGTGTGGAAACGCGCTGGCCTCACCGAACAGCACGATGCAGAACGTCGAACCCGGCGCGCCCACCTTGCGGTGCGCCTGGTGGATGAACTCGGCAACTTCGGTGGTGCTGATGCCCTCGCGCAGGATGCTCGCGGCAGCTTTGTGCACTTCCAGGGTCATGTCCTTGGCGCGCTGCATCAGCGCCAGCTCGGTCGCGGACTTGTGGAAGCGGCAGGGGTTGATCACACAGGCTGCATCGATGAAATCGAAGCCCGAGTCGAGGCGGCGGATACCGTCGTACATGAAGAAGGCCAGCGACGGACACAGACCAACCTTGGCGTCGGCAGCGATGCCCATGCCGACCAGCATCTCCAGCAGCAGGCGATAGGGGCTCTCGTGTTCCTGCCAGGTGTGGATAACACCGTCCACCTCGCGAAAATCGCGAATGGTGCCCTCCTCGAACGCTGGGGCGATATAGGCCAGTTGGCCATTGGCAGGGAGCACGGCGCCGACCATGCGTTCGCTCGGGCTCCACTTAACCCCGGTGAAGTAGCGCAGGTTGCTGCCGGCATTCAGGTAGATGGCCGCGATGCCCTGGTCACGCATCAGGCCCTGGGCCTTGGCAATGCGCGCCTGGTACTCGCCGAGGCCGATCGGGCCCATTCCCGCGACCATGCTCGACAGGCCAGCCAGTGCCTGTTCCGAAGTCTTGCCGCCTACACCTACTGTCATGTTGTTCTCCCGAGTCGTGTTGCAGTGCGCCGAATTTAAGTTCCACTTAAATTATCGTCAACGCCAATTTTCAGTCCCACTTAATTTCAATAAGGCGACAAGCCTTTTCTACAATGCGCCGCCCGTTATACTGGCGCCCTTCAGAACAAGAGCCACGCCAATGACCGTAGAACAGATCGGCGAACGGTTGCGCCGCTATCGCCGCGCCGCCAACAAGACCCTGAACCAAGTCGCCGCCGAGTCGGGTCTCACGGCCAGTTTCCTGTCCCAGGCGGAACGCAACCTCACCGGTGTGTCGATCTCCTCCCTGGCGAACATCGCCAGATCGCTGGGGATTCCACTCAACGCCCTGTTCGACCAGCCCGTCCAGCACCAGCCCGATTCCCACCACGGTCAGCGCGTGCGCTACACCATCGGCGGCCAGCCGCTGGCCTACGAGCGCCTGTCCAGCAACTTCCCCGGCAACCTCATCAATGCAGTGAAGATGAGCATGCCGGTGGGTTACCAGTCCGAACTCATTTCCCACGAAGGCTCCGAGTTCGCCTATGTGCTGACCGGACAGATCGTCTACACCATCGAAGGTCGCAACTACCCGCTCGGCCCAGGCGATTCGGTCCATTTCGATGCCGCCAAGCCGCATTTCCTCGCCAATTCCGGCGACGAAGTCGCCGAGGTTCTGACCGTCACCACCATGGGTCTTTTCGACGACCATCCCACGCCCTGACCGGCCAGTTCCCGGAAGTAAGCAGCACTGAATTTAAGTTGACCTTAATTTCAGCATCACTTAAGTTCGGCCTCGGCCGGCGGAGGCGCAAGCATCCCTTTCCCATTCGCCGCCATCGCCCGCCCGGGTACGCCGGCATCCGGCCCCTCGGCTCGCGAATGACGGGCAGCCTGCGGCCCACGAAGCCGCAGGGTCAGGTGCAACGGACACCACAGGCTTCGACCACCTGAAACGCCGCCCTCAGAACAACAACAACGAGGTTCGCATGCGTCAGAAAACCAAGATCAAGACCATGATCGCCGCCGGTCTGCTCCTCGGCTCCGGCTTCACCCACGCCGCCAGCAACCTGATCTTCTGCTCAGAAGGCAGCCCCGCCGGCTTCGATCCGGGCCAATACACCACCGGCACCGACTTCGATGCGACCTCGGAAACCATCTTCAACCGCCTGGCCCAGTTCCAGCGCGGCAGCACCAAGGTCGAACCGACCCTGGCCAGCAGTTGGGACATCGGTGAAGACGGCAAGCGCTACGTCTTCCACTTGCGCCCCGGCGTGAAGTTCCACACCACCGACTACTTCAAGCCGACCCGCGAGTTCAACGCCGACGACGTGCTCTTCACCTTCCAGCGCATGCTCGACAAGGACCACCCGTTCCGCAAGGCGTACCCCACCGAGTTCCCCTACTTCACCGACATGGGTCTGGACAAGAACATCGCCAAGGTGGAGAAGGTCGACGACATGACCGTGGCCTTCACCCTGAACGAAGTGGACGCCGCCTTCATCCAGAACCTGGCGATGAACTTCGCCGCGATCCAGTCCGCCGAATACGCCGACCAGTTGCTCAAGGCCGGCAAGGCCGCCGACATCAACCAGAAGCCCATCGGCACAGGCCCCTTCGTGCTCAAGCGCTACCAGAAGGACGCGCAGATCCGCTTCACCGGCAACAAGGACTACTGGAAACCGCAAGACGTGAAGATCGACAACCTGATCTTCGCCATCAATACCGATGCCTCGGTGCGTGCCCAGAAGCTCAAGGCCGGCGAATGCCAGGTCACCCTCAACCCGCGTCCTGCTGATATCGAGGCCCTGAAGAAGGACCCGAACCTGCAGGTGCCGAGCGAGCCCGGTTTCAATCTCGGCTACATCGCCTACAACGTCACCCGCGCCCCCTTCGACAAACTCGAAGTGCGCCAGGCGCTGGACATGGCGGTGAACAAGAAAGCCATCATCGACGCCGTCTACCAGGGCGCTGGCCAACTGGCCGTGAACGGCATGCCGCCGACCCAGTGGTCCTATGACGAATCCATCAAGGACCGCGACTTCAACCCGGAAAAGGCCAAGGAACTGCTGAAAGCCGCCGGCGTTGCCGAAGGCACCGAGATCACCCTCTGGGCGATGCCGGTTCAGCGTCCGTACAACCCCAACGCCAAGCTGATGGCCGAAATGCTCCAGGCCGACTGGGCGAAGATCGGCATCAAGGCGCGCATCGTCAGCTACGAATGGGGCGAGTACATCAAGCGCGCCCACGCCGGCGAGCACGACGCCATGCTGATCGGCTGGACCGGCGACAACGGTGACCCGGACAACTGGCTGGGCACGCTCTATGGCTGCGACTCGGTGGACGGCAACAACTTCTCCAAATGGTGCGACGCCCGCTACGACAAGCTGGTAAAAGCGGCCAAGGCCACCGCCGACGTCGAGAAACGTACCGAACTCTACAAGCAGGCCCAGCACGTCCTGCAGCAACAGGTACCGATCACCCCCATCGCGCACTCCACGGTCTATCAACCGATGCGCGCCAGCGTGAAGGACTTCCTGATCAGCCCCTTCGGACGCAACAGCTTCTATGGCGTTTCCAACGGACGCTGAGTGATCGAGGCCGGGGAACCGGCCTCCTTCGCAACCTCAAGTCGGCGAGTAGACCGGCCGAGGCCAATCTCACCTGCCACCACAAACGCAAAGCGCCGCCTTCCCGTTCCCATCGGACCGGCGCCTTTACCTATGCGGCCTAAACTGCAGGGAATGGTCAGGACGCTGACCAGCATTACAAAGATGAGGAGTGATTCGCCCAAATGCTGAGTTTCATTGCACGCCGACTGGGACTTCTGATCCCCACCTTCTTCGGCGTCACCTTGCTCACCTTCGCCCTGATCCGCCTGATTCCCGGCGACCCGGTGGAAGTGATGATGGGTGAACGTCGGGTCGACCCGGAAATGCACGCCCAGGCCATGGAACGCCTCGGTCTCAACAAACCGTTGCCGGAACAGTACCTGGACTACATCGGCAAACTGGCGCAGGGCGACCTTGGCGAATCGCTGCGTACCCGCGAAGGCGTCTGGAACGAGTTCCTCACGCTGTTCCCCGCTACCCTGGAACTGGCCATCGCTGCGCTGATCTTCTCCGGCACCCTCGGCGTGCTTGCAGGCGTGATCGCCGCCTTGAAGCGAGGCTCGCTATTCGACCACGGGGTGATGGGCATTTCCCTGGCGGGCTACTCGATGCCGATCTTCTGGTGGGGCCTGCTGCTGATCATGTTCTTCTCCGTGTGGCTGGGCTGGACGCCAGTGTCAGGGCGCATCGACCTGCTCTACGACATCGAGCCGAGAACCGGCTTCATGCTCATCGACACCCTGTATTCCGAAGAGGAAGGTGCCTTCGTCGACGCCCTGCGCCACCTGATCCTGCCCGCCATCGTACTGGGCACCATCCCCCTGGCGGTGATCGCCCGCATGACCCGTTCGGCGATGCTCGAAGTGCTGCGCGAGGACTACGTGCGTACCGCTCGTGCCAAAGGCCTGTCGCCGGCTCGCGTGGTCTTCGTCCACGGCCTGCGCAACGCGCTGATCCCGGTACTCACCGTTTTCGGCCTGCAGGTAGGCACCCTGCTTGCGGGTGCGGTGCTGACTGAAACCATCTTCTCCTGGCCCGGCATTGGTAAATGGCTGATCGAAGCCATCGGTGCCCGCGACTACCCGGTGGTGCAGAACGGCATCCTGCTGATCGCCTGCCTGGTGATCGTGGTGAACTTTGTCGTGGACATCCTCTACGGCCTGGTTAATCCACGCATCCGTCATCAGCGTTAAGGAGACCTGACGTGACCACAATGCAACCCCAGGTCGACCCGAGCATCCTCTACCCTTCCCCGCTGAAGGAGTTCTGGAAGGCCTTCGCCCACAACAAGGGCGCCGTCGGCGGCCTCGCCTTCATGATCCTGATCGTCTTCTGCGCCCTGTTCGCCCCCTGGGTCGCACCCCATGACCCGAGCGAGCAGTTCCGCGACTTCCTGCTGACCCCACCGGTCTGGCTGGAAGGCGGACAGGCGCAGTTCCTGCTCGGCACCGACGAACTCGGCCGCGACCTGCTCTCGCGCCTGATCTTTGGGGCCCGTCTGTCCCTGCTGATCGGCCTGGCCTCGGTGGTGATGTCACTGATCCCGGGCATCCTGTTCGGCCTGCTCGCAGGCTTCTTCCCGCGCCTGCTGGGTCCATCGATCATGCGCGTGATGGACATCATGCTGGCCCTGCCGTCGCTGCTGCTGGCCGTGGCCATCGTCGCCATCCTCGGCCCAGGCCTGATCAACACCGTGATCGCCATCGCCATCGTCTCCCTGCCCTCCTATGTGCGCCTGACCCGCGCCTCGGTGATGGGCGAGCTGAACCGCGACTACGTCACCGCGTCGCGTCTGGCCGGTGCCGGCCTGCTGCGCCTGATGTTCGTCACCGTGCTGCCCAACTGCATGGCGCCGCTGATCGTCCAGGCCACCCTGAGCTTCTCCTCGGCCATCCTCGACGCCGCTGCCCTGGGCTTCCTCGGCCTTGGCGTGCAGCCGCCCACTCCCGAGTGGGGCACCATGCTGGCCTCCGCGCGCGACTACATCGAACGCGCCTGGTGGGTGGTTTCGCTGCCTGGCCTGACCATCCTGCTCAGCGTGCTGGCGATTAACCTGATGGGCGACGGCCTGCGCGATGCGCTGGACCCGAAACTCAAGAATGCAGTCTGAGGAGCCCGCCATGAGAATCTCCGTTCCGCGCCGGCTTCTCGTAGGCGCCAGCTTGCTGGCGAACCTGCAGCCCCCCTTCGCGAGCAAGCTCGCTCCTACAACGTCGCGTTCAAGCGTTGCGCATTGCCTGGAGACCGCCGTATGAGCCTCCTTGAAATCAAGAACCTCAGCGTGCGCTTCGGCGACGCCAACGCCGTCCCGGTGGTGGATGGCCTCGACATCTCGGTGAACAAGGGCGAGGTGCTGGCCATCGTCGGCGAGTCCGGCTCGGGTAAGTCGGTCACCATGATGGCCCTGATGGGGCTGATCGATGCCCCCGGTCGTATCACCGCCGACAGCCTGCGCTTCGACGGTCACGACATGCTCAAGCTCAAGGGTCGGCAGCGTCGCCATATCGTCGGCAAGGACCTGGCGATGGTCTTCCAGGACCCGATGACCGCCCTCAATCCCAGCTACACCGTAGGCTTCCAGATCGAGGAAGTGCTGCGCCAGCACCTCGGGCTGAAGGGCAAGGCTGCTCGCCAGCGCGCCCTGGAGTTGCTGGAACGGGTGGAAATCCCCGGCGCCGCCAGCCGCCTCGATGCTTACCCGCACCAGCTTTCCGGCGGCATGAGTCAGCGCGTGGCCATTGCCATGGCCATCGCTGCCGAGCCCAAGCTGCTGATCGCCGACGAACCCACGACGGCACTCGACGTGACCATCCAGGCGCAGATCATGGACCTGCTGCTGGACCTGCAACGTGACCAGGGCATGGCCCTGGTGCTGATCACCCATGACCTGGCGGTGGTGGCCGAAACCGCTGACCGCGTCTGCGTGATGTACGCCGGTCAGGCCGTGGAAATCGGCGAGGTGCCGCGCCTGTTCGACGAGCCCACCCACCCCTATACCGAAGCCCTGCTCAAGGCGATTCCCGAGCACAGCCTGGGCGCCCACCGCCTGTCGACGCTGCCCGGCATCGTCCCCGGACGCTATGACCGGCCACACGGCTGCCTGCTGTCGCCGCGCTGCCCTTACAGCCAGCCCAACTGCGTGGCCCAGCGTCCGAGCCTGGACCCGCACGCCCATGGTGCCGTGCGCTGCTTCTACCCCCTTAACCTGATCGAGGTGGCGCGATGAGTGCCGTATTGACCGCCCGCGAACTGACCCGCCACTACGAAGTCTCGCGGGGCCTGTTCAAGCCCCATGCCCTGGTGCGCGCCCTCAACGGTGTGTCCTTCGAACTGCAGGCCGGCCGTACGCTGGCCGTGGTCGGCGAATCCGGCTGCGGCAAATCAACCCTGGCCCGTGCCCTGACCTTGATCGAAGAACCCTCCTCCGGCTCGCTGCAGATCGCCGGCCGTGAAGTGGCGGGCGCCAGCAAGGACGAACGCAAACAACTGCGCCGCGATGTGCAGATGGTCTTCCAGAATCCCTACGCGTCGCTCAACCCGCGGCAGAAGATCGGCGATCAGCTGGCAGAACCGCTGGTCATCAACTCCGGCCTGTCCCGCGTGGAACGCCGCGAGCAGGTGCAGGCGATGATGCAGCAGGTGGGCTTGCGCCCTGAGCATTACCAGCGCTACCCGCACATGTTCTCCGGCGGCCAGCGCCAGCGCATCGCACTGGCCCGGGCCATGATGCTCAATCCCAAGGTGCTTGTGGCGGACGAGCCCACCTCGGCGCTCGACGTGTCGATCCAGGCCCAGGTACTCAACCTCTTCATGGACCTGCAGGAACGCTACAACACCGGCTACGTGTTCATCTCCCACAACCTCGCGGTGGTGCGCCACGTCGCCAACGATGTGCTGGTGATGTACCTCGGCCGCCCGGCGGAAATGGGCCCCAGCGATCTGATCTACGAGCGTCCGCTGCACCCTTACACCAAGGCCCTGCTCTCGGCCACACCGGCGATTCATCCGGACCCGAGCAAGCCGAAGATCAAGATCGCCGGCGAACTGCCCAACCCGCTAAACCCGCCGTCCGGCTGCGCCTTCCACAAGCGCTGCCCTTACGCGACCGAGCGCTGCAAGGTGGAAGTACCGGAGCTGCGCCTGCTCGACGCTCGCCAGGTGGCCTGCCACAACGCGGAGAGCATCAACGGTTAAGGGGTTGATCAGGAAACCCTTGTAGGGGCGATTGAATTCGCCCCTACAGATCCCGCAGCACCGCCAACCTCACCCCAAACCCCACCAGCACTCCACCGAACAGCCACTGCTGCACCCGCTGTACCAGCGGGCGGCGCCCCAGCCAGCGGCCCAGTCCTTCCCCGGCCAGCGCATAGGCCGAATCGAAAACCAGTCCCGCCGCCACCAGCACCACGCCGAGTAGCGCGAACTGCAGCCCCAATGGTCCATCAGCCGGGCTGACAAACTGCGGCAACAGCACGGAACAGAACACCAGCGCCTTGGGATTGAGCAGATTGGTCAACAGACCTCGCCGCAGCGCCTGCCCATACGCCCGCGAGGACTGACGCGCGCCTTCCACCACCAATGCCGAAGTCTCCGCCTGGAACAGCTTTACCCCCAGCCAGAGCAGGTAGGCAGCACCAGCCAGGCGCACGAGGTCGAAAGTCCAGGGCGCGGAGCGGAACAGCACCGCCAGCCCGAGGCCGGCGAGCGCCACATGGCAACTGCGCGCCAGCGCCAGCCCAAGTGCGGTGGCCAGGGCCATGGCGCGGCCCTGGCGGGCGCCGGTTTGCAGCAGGAGGATCATGTCGGGACCGGGCAACAGGTAGACCACTGCCAGGGCTATCAGGAAAGCAGTCATTTCTTCGCTCCAGGTCGAGGTATGGAGGAAAAATTCTAGGGCCGAACGCCAGGGCAGGTGCTTGCGTATTTGACTGCAAAAGCCATGATTCATGAAATTTCCTGCCATTCAAGAACCATACTACGAGCGCTTATGCCAAAACTTAAACTTGATGCTCTTGACCACCGCATCCTCGCCGCGCTGCAGCGCGACGGCCGCCTGTCCAACGTGCAACTGGCAGACGAGATTGGCCTGTCCGCCTCACCGTGCCTGCGCCGGGTGCGATTGCTGGAAGAGGCTGGGGTGATTCGCGGATACCACGCCAACCTCGACCGCGACGAAGTGGGGCTGGGTTTGACGGTATTCGTGGGGATCAAGGTGGAACGCCACGGCCAGGAACAGGCCGACGCCTTCCGCGAAGCGGTGATCAGCCTGCCCGAAGTGATCTCGGTGCACCTGGTATCGGGCGAATCGGACTTCCTGCTGCAAGTAGTCGTGCCAGACCTGCGCGCCTACGAGCAGTTCCTCACAGGCACCCTGCTGAGGCTGCCCGGCGTCAGCGATATCCGCAGCAATTTCGCCATACAGACCGTGAAGGCGCCCTCGCCGCTACCGTTGAACCACCTGCCGAAATGACCTGCCGCGCGAACGGGCTGCTTCTCTGTGGGGGCGAATTCATTCCCCCCCACACAGTGCAATGGACCTAACGTCCAAAGAACCGATAGAACTCCCGCAACTCATCCTGGGTATCTGCCAGGCTGACGGCCGTGAAACGCAGCACCTGGTTGGCCGGACACTGGGCCAGGAGCCCGAGGTCCAGGGGGTGGACCCAGCCGAGCACCGGGTATCCCCCCATGGTCTGCCGGTCCGCGGTGAGAATGATCGGCCGGCCATCCGGCGGCACCTGGACAGCGCCGATGACCACGCCCTGGGACCACTGCCGTTGCGGCGCGACCATGGCCTTGCCTTCCAGGCGCGCGCCCATGCGGTCGGATTGCGGGCTGAGCAGCCAGGCCCCTTCGAAGAAGGCTTGCACCTGCTGCTCATCGAAGCTGACAGCATCGCCGCCAATCATCACCCGCAGCAGCTGTGCTGACATGTAGTCCGGCTGCCACGGCCAGGGCACGCTGGCGCCGCGGGGAAATTCGCCTCGGCTACCGGCAAGCAGATCCCCCCTTGCAAGACGAACGCCCTCGCCATCCAACCCGCCCAGGCCTTCTCGCATCTGGCACGCGACGCTGCCCAGTACCGGCTCGGCGCGAATGCCGCCTACCAGCGCCAGGTAGCTGCGCTGGCCACTGCGGGCGAAGCCGATCTGCAGGCGCTGGCCAGGTTCAAGACGAAAGCGCGACCAGTTGAGGCGAGGTTCGCCATCTACGCTCAGCGGCATATCGGCACCCGCCAGCGCGACCCAGAGCGCCTCCTCTGCCTCCAGCTCCAGGCCCCCCAGGGAGATTTCCACAACCGCGCAACTGCGTGCGTTGCCCAACAGACGATTGGCCCAAGCTGCTGCCAGCGGGTCCATGGGACCGGCCGGAGAAACGCCAAGATGCTGCCAGCCATGACGGCCGGCGTCTTGCAACAGGCTCAGGGGGCCGGGCTTGATCACGCGCAAGCCACTCATGAATCGCCTCCGCCTTCGGCGCGATAGCGGGCCTCGTCGATGGCGAAAAATCGCACGCGGTCCCCCAGGGCAAGCGGGCAAGGCGGCTCGCGGTGCGCATCGAAGAGCGTCCAGGGACACAGTCCCAGTAGATGCCAACCGCCCGGGGATGCCTGGGGATAAATCGCCGTCTGCCGCTCGGCGATAGCCAGGCTGCCGGCCGGTACGCGTATGCGTGGGCTGCTGCGACGCGGCAGGGCCAGACGCGGATCGAGGCCACCGAGGTAAGCGAAGCCAGGCGAGAAACCGATGGCACCGACCCGGTACTCGGCACCGCTGTGGATATCCACCAGTTCGCCGATCGAGAGGCCACAGGACTCGGCCACCCAGGCCAGGTCCTCACCGCAGTACCAGATGGGGATTTCATGCAACTGGCCGGTTTCAGCCACGGCCGGCGCGGTCAGCCAGGCTTCCAGCAGCGGCTCGATACGTTCGGCCAGGGCGAGGTGGTCGGTACGGGTCAGGTCATAGTGCAACAGCAGGGTGGTCCAGCCAGGCACCAGGTCGAGAAGCAGGTGCCCCAGCTCGCGCCGCAGGACGCCGGCCAGCGTAGCGATGCGCTGCGGTAGCCAGGCATCCGGTTCGTCAGCCAGCACCAACAGCAATGCTTCAGCGCCAGCGGGCTCGAGGCGGATCATAGGGCGTCCAGCTTGCCTCGCAAACGGCGCAACACGGCCAGGGATTCGGGGTTGTCACCATGCACGCAGAGGCTGTCCGCCACCAGCCGCAGGGGTTTGCCATCGATGTCCGGGAAGGGCTCGCCAACGGCGATGGCCAATGCCTGGTCGAGGATGCGTTCGGCATCGTGGTGCACGGCTCCGGCCATGCGCCGGGACGCCAGTTGGCCATCGGAGAGATAGGCACGGTCGGCGAAGGCCTCGAACATCAGCGGCACATCGGCGGCATCGGCCAGTTGCAGCTCGCGGCTGTTGTCGGCCAGCGCCAGCACCATCAGCGGCAGCCCCTTGCGATAGCTGGCGCAGGCATCGAGGACCGCTTCAAACAGAGCGTCATCACGCACCAGGTCGTTGTACAGCGCGCCGTGCGGCTTCACGTAGGCCACCTGGGTACCGACCGTTCGGCAGAACGCTTCCAGTGCACCGATCTGGTAAAGCACCTGGGCGCGCACTTCCTCCGGCGTACAAGCCATGTGGCGCCGCCCGAAACCGGCAAGGTCCGGGTAGGCCGGATGGGCGCCGATGCGCACGTTGTGACGCAGCGCCAGCTCGACGGTGCGTTGCATGGTCAGGGGATCGGCGGCATGGAAACCGCAGGCCAGGTTCGCCTGGTCCACCAGCGGCATGGCGAGCTCGTCGTCACCCATGCGCCAGGCACCGAAGCTTTCCCCCATGTCGCAGTTCAGCAGGATTCGTCTGTTCATGAAGCGGATTATGGCTAAAGCCGGCGCTCTTGTAGGAGCGAATTTATTCGCGAAAAGGGTTGGCACCGAGCAGGCCTGACGTTGCCCTCACCCCCGCCCTCTCCTGCAAGCGGGAGAGGGGGCTGTCCGTGCCCTCGAACTGTTCTTCATTTTTCCTGTAGGAGCGAATTCAGTCGTCAAGCAGGCCGAAGGTCTGCCCTTGAACGATCCCCCTCCCGCCGCAAAAAAACGCCCCACACAAGGCGGGGCGAACATTCCCCAGGAGCAGGGATCACTCGGTTCGGCGCTTCGCGCCGTCAATACACGTCGCGTCGGTAGCGGCCTTCGTCATTCAATTGCTGCAGCACCTCATCACCGAGGATGTCGCGCAGAGCGCGGTCAACGCCTTCAGCCATGCCTTGCAGGCTGCCGCAGACGTAGATCACCGCACCTTCGTCGATCCAGGCACGCAGCTCGCCGGCAGCTTCGCGCAGGCGATCCTGTACGTAGATTTTCTCGGCCTGGTCGCGGGAGAAAGCGAGGTCCAGGCGTTGCAGCTCACCCTTGGCCAGCCAGCCTTCGATTTCTTCGCGACAGTAGAAGTCGTGAGCCTGGTTGCGCTCGCCGAACAGCAGCCAGTTGCGATTGCGCCCGGCGGAGATGGCCGCCTTGAGCAGGCTGCGCAGGCCGGCGAGGCCAGTGCCGTTGCCGATGAAGATCAGCGGGCGGTCTTCGTCGATCAGATGGAAGCGGCTATTGCGGCGAAGGCGCAGCGGCATGACGGCGCCTTGCGGCAGGTAGTGGGTCAGCCACCCGGAAGCGATACCCAGGCTGCCATCAACGTGCTGCTCCTGGCGCACGATCAGCTCCAGTGCACCGTCACTGGCCAGCGAGGCGATGGAGTACTGGCGAACGGACAGGCCGATCAGCGCCTGCACCACGGCTTGTGGCTGCAGGCCCACCAGATGCTCGAACGAGCCCGGCAACAGGCGACCGGCCAGTGCCTGGCGCAGCGACTGGCGCAGGCCGTCCAGCTCCACCGGCGCGTCGCCGTCGAGGTGGTGCCTGGCAAGCCAGGCCTCGACGACCGGTTCGGCCTGACTCGGGAGGATTTCAACCAGGTCGCCGGCCTGCCAGTCCACCTGGCTGCCCGCCGGGGCGCGCAGTCGTAGAAGCCAGGTGGATTCACCCTGGCTGCCCGGATTCAGGTGTTCACGTTTTTCCAGTGTCCAGCTTTCGAAGCCTGGGCCGCTCCAGGGGGAGAGCACGCTTCCACCCGATACCTGGGCCAGTTGCTGCTGCCAATGGTGCAGTGCGCCACTATCACCGTTGTCCACTTCCACCGGCTCGAACAGTTGACTCGCGCCCTGCCCTTTCAGCCAGGCCTGCAGGCGACGGCCGAAGCCGCAGAACTGTTCGTACTGGCGATCACCCAGGGCCAGCACGGCAAAACGCAGGCCGGCAAGCTGGGAAGCCTGACCGATCACCTTGCGTTCGAAGCCGCGGGCGTTGTCAGGCGCTTCGCCGTCGCCGAAGGTGCTGACCACGAAGAGTGCATTGCTGGCTTGGGCCAGGGTCGCACCATCCAGGGTGGCGAGCGGCTCGACGCGCACTGGCAGTCCGGCAGCCTGCAGCTGCCCCGCGCTCTGCCAGGCCAATTGCTCGGCGAATCCGCTCTGGCTGGCGAAGCCGATCAGCCAGGAATCCTTGCCACCGCTCTCGGCCAAGCCGCCACGGGCCGCCTTGACTGCACGCTTCTTGCGTCGACGGTCGAGATAGAGCAGCCAGCCGGTGACGAAGAATAGCGGCATGGTCAGGCTCGCCAGCATCACCAGGATGCGCCCCGTCAGGCCGAAATATTCACCCACGTGCAGCGCATAGATGCTGGTCAGCAACTGTGCCTTGAAGCTCTTGTCGGTGTAGCGCTCACTACGGATCACTTTGCCGCTGACCGGATCAAGGGCGATCTGGTTGAGGGCGCGCGGGTGCGCGGCATCTTCCAGCAGGTAAAACACCTGGGCCGGCCGGCCGCCCACCGGCGGCAGGCGCAGGTTGTAGACGCTCATGCTCGGGCCAGCTGTTTCGCGGATGCTCTTCCATACGGCGTCATAGTCGACCACCAGCGGCGGCCCCGAAGGTGCCTGCACCCCCTGGCGGCCAGGGCCTTCGCCGCGGCGCTCACCTGGTTTGCCTTGCTGGCCAGCGGGGGCATCGGACAGCAGCCGATTAAGGCCTTCGCGGTACCACCCGTAGGACCAGAACAGGCCAGTCAGGGCGGCCAGGAGATAGAACGCCAGGCACCAGGTACCCGCCACGGCATGCAGGTCCCAGTTGAAGCTGCGCCCCTTGCGCGACCAGTCCAGGGTCAGCCAGGCACGCCAGCTGCCAGCCTTGCGCGGCCAGCGGAGGTAAAGGCCGGAAAGGCAGAAGAAGATGAGGATCAGGGTGCAGGCGGCGGTGATCTGCTTGCCGAACTCGCCCATGGCGAGGAAACGGTGCAGTTGCAGCATCAGGCCGAAGAACTGCTGGCCGGCGGGCTCGCCCAGCAGCTCACCGGTGTAGGGATCGAAGTAACGCCAAGGGCCACGACGCTCCCCGGGAGGCGGCGCGAAAAATACACGGGCGGCATGGTCGTTGTTGGTTTCGACCCAGAGGCCGGACACCTTCTTGCCTTCTGCAGCCTCGATCTTGCTCACCAGTTCGGCGGGCGGCAGCACGCCGCCATCGCGCACCTCGACCGTCAGGGTCTCTGGATTGAGCAAACGCAGGATTTCTTCCTGGAAGCTGTAGGCAGCCCCGGTGATGCCCATCAAAGCCAAGACCAGACCGGCACTGATACCGAACAGCCAGTGCAGCTGGAACAGGGTCTTCTTCAACACGTGATATCCCTCGGATACGCACCTGGCGGTGCGTCAAATCGCTGGTTCGCGGCAGGCCCCATGCCTGACCGGGCTGCGATTTTATTTGAGAACGGGATGCATTAAATCAGGAAAAGAAGGTTTTACCTTTTATTTACAGCGACACGGGCCCTGCACAAGGCAGGGCCCACGACTCGTCCGTCAGAACGAGTAGGTAGCGGTCAGGATCGCTGCTCGGGCATCGCCATATTCGATGGCAGAGGAACGCGCGTCGGTGCCGTTCTGCTGGCGCACGCGCTCTACATAGTCCTTGTCGAACAGGTTGTTCACGTTCAGCTGCAGGTCCAGCTCCTTGTTGACCTTGTAGCCGACCATAGCGTTGTGCAGCCAGTAGGCATCAAGCTTGGCGGTCGTGCTTGAGCTGACGTTACGCTCGCTGATGTAGCGGGCGCCGTACCCCAGGGTCCAGCCTTCCGGCAACTCGTAGGTCGTCCACAGGTTGAACGAGCGCGGCGGGGTGTTGCCCAGAGCCTGGCCTTCGCGAGCGATACCGGCAGCGGTGTCGGCGGCCTCGAGGGTCTCACTGGACTGGAAGGTGTAGTTGGCGAACACATCCCACTGCTCGGTGATGTGACCGGTCAGCCCCAGTTCCACACCCTCTACGCGCTGTTTGCCCGCCAGTTGGGTGGAGCCATCGAGCATGGTTTCACGCGCATTGGTCTTCTCGACGCGGAACAGTGCGCCATCGACCTCCAGGCGGCCACCCAGCAGTTCCCACTTGGTGCCCAGTTCCCAGGTTTCGTTCTTTTCCGGATCGAGGTTCTCGGTTGCAGCGGTCAGGCCGCCACCGTTGGAGGCGATGCCTTCGGCCGTGGGGTTGAAGGAGTTGCCCCAGGCCACGTAGAAGCGGCCATTCTCAACCGGTTTGTAGACCAGGCCTGCACGGCTGCTGAGCTTTTCGTCCTTGGAGGTAAAGCTGCCGTTCTGCACGTTGGTCGCCGAGAAGGTGTCGCTGTGCCCTTTGAACCAGTCGTAGCGCAGGCCGACGTTGAAGTCCCACTGTTCGCTCAGGGCGATGGTGTCGAAGACGTACAGCGCCTTGTCGTCCAACTGGTTCTCGGTGAAACCGGTGGTGGTCTTGTTGACCGGGCCAACCCAATGACCGGGCGGATTGCTCAGATCGTAGCCATTGGCCGGGAAGACGGGGTTGCCGAGACCATGGTTGTAGCTCTTGAGATCGAAGTCCTCGCGGGAGATCTCCGCTCCGGTTACCAGCTCGTGGCCAAGGCCGAAGGTGTCGAAGCTCGCGCGCAGGTTGGTCTGGTTGATCCACATTTCAGTCGTGGTGTCGCGGCCGGAAGCCTGAGGGCCCGCTGGACGATACCGGCCCGCCGGCACACCGGTGAGGTTCACGTGGGAGGCGGAGACGATGGTGTTGCGGTCGATACGGCTGTAGCGGGTCAGGTTCTGCAGACGCAGGCTGTCGCTGAAATCGTGCTCGAAGTTCGCGGTGAATGCACTCTGCTCGATTTCATCCTTGTCCAGGTTATCCCAGCCGAAGTAATCCTCGCGGCTGACGCCAGCGAGCTTCTTGCCATTCAGGGCCGGTACGCCGTAGTCGGGCAGGTTGTCATCGGTCTGATGGAAGGCACTCAGGGTCAGGCGGGTAGCGTCGTTGAGGCCCAGACGCAGGGACGGGGCAACACCCCAACGCTCGCGGTCAATCTCGTCGCGGCCGGGCACGTCGTTTTCATGGGCCATCAGGTTCACGCGGAAGGCGCTGTTGCTGCCCACGCCTTCCAGAGGTTGGTTGGCGTCCAGGGTGAGGCGATGGTAGTTGTCGGTGCCGAGGCCCCCACCCAGGGTGGTAAAGGCGCGGTCCATCGGCTGCTTGCTGATGATGTTGATGCTGCCGCCGGTAGTACCAGCGCCGCCGAACACCGAGTTCGGGCCTTTGATGACCTCGACCTGCTCGATGTTGAAAGTATCGGTACGGCTGGTCTGTGCGCTGTCACGCAGGCCATCGATCTGGATGTTGTTGTTCGCGGAGAAGCCGCGAATGTTGATGCTGTCGCCGGAACCACCGCCGCCCTCACCGGCGTTGAAGGTGATGCCGGATACGTTGGACAGCACCTGGCGCAGGCTAAGAGCCTGCTGCTCCTGGATCACTTCCTTGGGCACGACCGTGATGGTCTGCGGAGTATCCAGCAGAGGGGCGGTGTACTTCGCAGAGGAGGATTGCTCGACCTTGTAGGTTTTCTTGGCCGCCTTACCGTCGACGTTAACGGTGCCAAGTTCGAGGGCCTTGCTTTGCTCCGCAGCCAGAGCCAGGCCGGCGGTAGAGGCAGTGGCGATACCGATCGCGGAAGCAAGAAGAGCACGTTGCGGCAGGTTATTCTTTTTGATCATAAGAATCACTCCCCAGTGAATTTGAGGCGCGATTCTATTTGCGAACGTTTATCAGTAAAGTTTTTTGTGCTGACTTTACATACTCTTTACATTTCTCAAGACCTGGAACGGGATCACGAAGCAAGCTTATCTACCGCAAAAAACCTCAATCATGGCGCTATAGAAAGCAATAAATGCTAAAAAACTCGATCCATCAGAATCGATAATCTGCGCCAAAGCAATTTCGACTGATCAGTCACTTTTCAGCCTTGATACATGAACCGACCAACGCCTTGATCGGTATCAGCCAAGATCACGGTCTGTTTCAGGGCTGTCGCGTACCGCAGGGACGATTCAGCGCCAAACGAGTGAGGCCTTGATATCAGTCAGCGTGGAGCAGCCGGTAAGTGCCATGGCTACCTCCAGCTCGGTGCGCAGCAGATGAAGCACATGGGCGACACCGGCGGCACCCGCCGTAGCCAGCCCGTGAACGTAGGGTCGCCCGATCATCACTGCAGTGGCCCCCAGGGCAAGCGCCTTGAACACATCCGTACCGCGGCGTACGCCACCATCCAGCAGCAACGGCACCCTTCCCTGCACCGCCTGCGCGATGGCCGGTAGCACGTCGAGGGTCGCGGGCAGGCCATCCAGGGTGCGACCGCCGTGGTTGGATACCACCACGCCGGCCACGCCATGCTCCACTGCTCGCACGGCATCCAGAGGGTTCATCACGCCCTTGACCAGCACCGGGAGCCGAGTAATCGATTGCAGCCACTCAAGGTCCTTCCAGGTCGGCGCGCTGGCCAGCAGCGGGCTGCCGAACAATGGGCTGGACCCCGGCTGGGCGACGCTTGGTGGCAGACTGCGCATCCCCCTCAGGTTGACCGCCTCGACACCATCGGGAAGCGCGAACGCGGCTCGCTGCTCGCGGTTGCGCATGCCGTTCACCGGTGCGTCCACTGTCACCACCAGGGCTCTATAACCAACAGTTTCAGCTCGCCACACCAGCTCACGGGTGAACTCGCGGTCCGGCTGGATATAGAGCTGGAACCAGAGCGGTGTTTGCGCCGCCCGGGCGATGTCTTCCAGGCTGACACTGGCCTGGGTACTGACCACCAGCGCCGCGCCCATGGCCGAGGCGCCGAGCGCACTGGCCAGTTCACCATCGGCGTGAGCCAGCTTCTGGTAGGCCACCGGGGCGAGCAGGATCGGATAGTCGAGGTCGAGACCACAGAGCTGGAGTCTTGTATGCCCGCCGCGAAGATCGCCCAGCACGCGATTGAGCAAACGCACACGCTGAAAGGCGGCCTGGTTGTCGGCCAGGGTAAGCTCATCCGCCGCACCACCACTGAGGTAGGCCCAGGCCGAAGGCGTCATGCGCTCGCGGGCGAACGCCTCGTAGTCGGAGACAGCAGCAATATCGGCGGGAATCTGGGCAGTCATGGCGGTAGGCACTCCAGGCTCGGAACGAGCCGACTGATACTCGTTTGCAATTGAAAGTGGCGCCTATCTTACTGCCATGGGTTACCCCGAGGAACGGAGCCATACGGCCAGGGCGCAGAAACGACAAGGCCCGCCATGAAGGCGGGCCTTGTATGAAGCGCTCGATGGCTTACAGGTAGAAGGCCTTCAGCGGCGGGAAGCCGTTGAATTCCACCGCGCTGTAACTGGTGGTGTAGGCACCGGTGGACAGCCAGTAGAGGCGGTCTTCGGCGGCCAGGTTCAGCGGCAGGCCGTACTTGTAGTTCTCGTACATGATGTCCGCGCTGTCGCAGGTTGGGCCGGCGATCACCACTTCTTCCATCTCGCCTTTCTTCTCGACCCAGATCGGGAACTTGATGGCTTCGTCCATGGTTTCGATCAGGCCGGAGAACTTGCCCACGTCGGTGTAGATCCAGCGCTCGACCGCGGTACGCGACTTGCGCGCCACCAGCACGACTTCGCTGACCAGGATGCCGGCGTTGGCGATCAGGGAACGGCCCGGCTCCAGGATGATTTCCGGCAGTTCGTCGCCGAAGTCTTCCTTGAGGAAGCGGATGATTTCCTCGGCGTAGGTTTCCAGGCTGTTGGTGCGCTGGATGTAGTTGGCCGGGAAGCCACCACCCATGTTGATCATCTGCAGGGTGATGCCGTCTTCTTCCTTCAGGCGCTCGAAGATCACCTTGACCTTGGCGATGGCGGCGTCCCAGACGTCGATGTCGCGCTGCTGCGAGCCAACGTGGAAGGACACGCCGTAAGGCACCAGGCCCAGTTGCTTGGCGAGGATCAGCAGGTCGAGGGCCATGTCCGGGTTGCAACCGAATTTGCGCGACAGCGGCCAGTCGGCCGAGGTGGAGCCCTCGGTGAGGATACGGACATAGACCTTGGCGCCCGGAGCGGCCTTGGCGATGTTGCGCAGGTCAGCTTCGGAGTCGGTGGCAAACAGGCGCACACCCTTCTCATAGAAGTAACGGATGTCGCGGGCTTTCTTGATGGTGTTGCCGTAGCTGATGCGTTCCGGGCCAACGCCGGTCTTCATCACCTTGTCCAGCTCATAGATGGAGGCGATGTCGAAGTTGGAACCCTTGTCGCGCAGCAGTTCGGTAATCTCGGTGGCCGGGTTGGCCTTCACCGCGTAGTAGACCTTGGCGAAGGGGAAGCAACTGACCAACTGATCGTAGGAATCAGAAATGGTCTGCTTGTCGATCACCACGAACGGGGTTTCTTGCTTGTCGGCGAATGCCTTCATGCGCTGGAAAGTTTCGGGCGAGAAATAGTCTTCGACCTTGATCGACATGCGAGGGACTCCATATGGCAAAACAAACGAAAGTTGTTAGGGGTGGCCAGTGTTGCGTTGGACAACAGGCCTGAACGTCTGATCAGTTTCCCCACTTTGGTTCGCCTACTTCCCAAGGCATGTCGCCGAGGATCTTCAGTCGTTTCCGACATCAAACCTCTCGTCGTCAGTACTTGAGCCGGATGGATCGTTGCCAGCATGGACGTTCGGGCGCGAACTTTAGGACCACAGGAAGCGCAGATCAATCAAAAATTGCCGCTTTCTTGCATCCCTTTGTCGCATCACCAGTTGACTGTTTCGAATCCTCAACAAAACGTCATGGAATGCTGCACAGACCCCGCATTTTCCTCTCGCCCGATGGGCGCCGCGAAGACCGTGAATACCGGTATAATCGCCGCCTTTTTTGACAGACCGACTACTCGTCGACGGATTCCATCTCAATGACCATCCAGGCCGCAGAAGTCGCGAAACGCCGCACGTTCGCGATCATCTCCCACCCCGACGCCGGTAAGACCACCATTACCGAAAAGCTGCTGCTGATGGGCAAGGCCATCGCCGTAGCCGGTACCGTGAAGTCGCGTAAATCCGACCGGCACGCCACCTCCGACTGGATGGAGATGGAAAAGCAGCGCGGCATCTCCATCACCACCTCGGTGATGCAGTTCCCTTACCGCGAGCACATGATCAACCTGCTCGACACCCCCGGCCACGAAGACTTCTCCGAAGACACCTACCGCACCCTGACCGCGGTGGACTCGGCACTGATGGTCCTCGACGGCGGTAAGGGCGTTGAGCCGCGCACCATCGCCCTGATGGAAGTCTGCCGCCTGCGCGACACGCCCATCGTCAGCTTCATCAACAAGCTGGACCGTGACATCCGCGACCCTATCGAGCTGCTAGACGAGATCGAAGCGGTGCTGAAGATCAAGGCCGCGCCGATCACCTGGCCGATCGGTTGCTACAAGGACTTCAAGGGCGTGTACCACCTGGCCCAGGACAAGGTCATCGTCTACACCCCGGGCCATGGCCACGAGCGCACCGAGATCAAGGTGATCGACAAGCTCGACTCCGACGAGGCCCGCGCCCATCTGGGCGACCTCTACGACAATTTCGTCGAGGAGCTGGAACTGGTGCAGGGCGCCTGCCACGAGTTCGACAAGGAAGCTTTCCTCCAGGGTCATATGACCCCAGTGTTCTTCGGTACCGCCCTGGGCAACTTCGGCGTCGATCAGGTGCTCGACTGCATCGTCGACTGGGCGCCGAAACCGCTGTCCCGCGCCACCCATGAGCGCAGCGTCGAACCCACCGAAGAGAAATTCTCCGGTTTCGTGTTCAAGATCCAGGCAAACATGGACCCGAAACACCGCGACCGTATCGCCTTCATGCGCATCTGCTCGGGCAAGTACGAGAAGGGCATGAAGATGCGCCACGTGCGCCTGGGCAAAGACGTGAAGATCGGCGACGCCCTGACCTTCTTCTCCAGCGAGCGCGAGCAACTGGAGGAGGCTTTTGCCGGCGACATCATCGGCCTGCACAACCACGGCACCATCCAGATCGGCGACACCTTCACCGAAGGCGAAGCGCTCGGTTTCACCGGCATCCCGCACTTCGCCCCGGAACTCTTCCGCCGCGTACGCCTGAAAGACCCGCTGAAGTCCAAGCAGCTTCGCCAGGGCCTGCAGGAGCTGGCTGAGGAAGGTGCCACCCAGGTGTTCTTCCCCGAGCGCAACAACGACATCATCCTCGGCGCCGTGGGCGTGCTGCAGTTCGATGTGGTCGCCAGTCGCCTGAAGGAGGAATACAAGGTCGAGTGTGCCTACGAGGCGATCAACGTCTGGTCGGCACGCTGGATCGAATGCAAGGACGAGAAGAAGCTCAAGGAGTTCCAGGACAAGGCCTTCGAAAACCTTGCCGTGGACGGCGGCGGCCACCTCACTTACCTGGCCCCGACCCGCGTGAACCTCAGCCTGATGGAAGAGCGCTGGCCGGACGTGAAATTCCGCGCCACCCGCGAGCACCACTGAAGACGTAAACCTGTAGGAGCCAGCTTGTTGGCGAATCGGAACATCCCTTTCGCCAGCAAGCTGGCTCCTACATCGGGCTCCCTTGCCCCTCTTGAAGCCCTGAGCAAACCTCCGTGTTTTCTTCGTAGGGAGCGCAATGGATGCGCTATCAAGGAAGGAACCTGCGCAAAGGCCGCTTCTCCGAGCCCGGCCGAATCTACCTGCTGACAACCGTCACTCATGAGCGAACGCCCGTGTTCGCACATTGGAGTTCCGGCTACCTGGTCGCCCGGGCGATTTATGCCATGCGGAATGGACACTCGCTGGAAACCCTCGCCTGGGTATTGATGCCTGACCATCTACATTGGCTCGTCCAGCTGCAGTCCGGAACCCTGGAACAGCACGTCAGCCGACTGAAGTCCCGCTCGGCGATTGCCTTGAATTCAATGAAGAAAAGTAGCGGGCGTGTGTGGCAGAAGGGTTTTCATGACCATGCCCTTCGCAGAGAGGAAGACGTGCGGACCGTGGCCCGCTATGTCGTTGCCAATCCCTTGCGTGCTGGTCTGGTGGAGAAGTTGGCGGACTATCCGTTCTGGGACGCAATCTGGTTGTAGGAGCGAGCTTGCTCGCGAACCTCACCCACGCCATTCGCCAGCAAGCTGGCTCCTACAACCGAGCCCCGCATGCCCCTGTAGGAGCGAGCTTGCTTGCGTACCTCACCTACGCCATTCGCCAGCAAGCTGGCTCCTACAACCGAGCCCCGCATGCCCCTGTAGGAGCGAGCTTGCTCGCGAACCTCCCCACGCCATTCGCCAGCAAGCTGGCGCCTACATCCGAGCAAGCGCGCCCCTGTAGGAGCGAGCTTGCTCGCGAACCTCACCCACGCCATTCGCCAGCAAGCTGGCTCCTACATCCGAGCAAGCGCGCCCCTGTAGGAGCGAGCTTGCTCGCGAACCTCACCTACGCCATTCGCCAGCGAGCTGGCGCCTACATCCGAGCAAGCGCGCCCCTGTAGGAGCGAGCTTGCTCGCGAACCTCACCTACGCCATTCGCCAGCGAGCTGGCTCCTACATCCGAGCAAGCGCGCCCCTGTAGGAGCGAGCTTGCTCGCGAACCTCACCTACGCCATTCGCCAGCGAGCTGGCTCCTACATCCGAGCAAGCGCGCCCCTGTAGGAGCGAGCTTGCTCGCGAACCGGAGTCCCTCTTTCGCCAGCGAGCTGGCTCCTACGACAGGGCTGTTACGGGTCGAGGGGGCCTGAGGTCCAGGTGCTCGACGGCAGTAAACCGGTGAACTTGGCCACTATCGCGCCCTCAGGGACCAGCCGGTCGCGATAGCGGGTGACCATCAGGCCCGCCTGGGGCGCCAGCAGCCGGTGTTCGCTGGACGGGTCGCCAGGAATGGCGATGACACGCGCGAAGCACTCACCGGCCTGCACCGCATCACCAAGCTCCCGCTCGAAAACCAGCACCCCGGCGGTCGGCGCGAACACGGTTTCCATATGCCCGATAGGCACTGCCGTACCCTGCCATACCGGTAATTGCGCCGGCTCGGCGACAACGCCGCGGCCACAGAGGAAGGTATAGAGGCCGTCGGCATCCTGCTGAGCCAGGGCGTCACTGACATCCCCCTGCCCGCGCAACTCGACGGTGGACACTAGCCGCCCCTCGACACGCCCCTCCGCAAGCCAGGGCGCAATCACCACCTCCTCGAAGGCGCCATCTCCGTCTCCCTCCCAGATGATCGCCACCTCGGCCCCAAGGGCTGCCGCAAGATCCTGCCCTGCTGGCCAGAAGCACTGGTGCAGGTAGACGTATTGCAACGCTTCGTCGTCCGTGTGCAGGTCCAGGACGATGTCGGCATCGGCCGCGAGCCCGGCCAATGCCTTCTGCCAGACCGCCAGGTTGCCAACTGGCCGGGCCTGCGTCGCTGATGCGATGAAGCCGCGATTGAAATTACGACTGCTGGACTCGTGCACCCGACCCAGGATGCGCCCATGACGAAACTGGCCGATGCCTAGGGGATTGGCTTGGGGCACGACGGTCACGCAGCCGTACAACAGACCGTTTTCAGCAGCCTGGACCAGGCGCGGCAAGAGTTTGTGCAGCACCAGCATGCCGGCGATCTCGTCGGCATGGACCCCAGCCTGCAAGTGGACCCTGGGGCCCGGCTTGCCGCTGTCCAGGCGCCATGCCGGCACCCGCAGGCGTGCGCCGGAATCCCCTGGAATATTCAGGGAGACATCTTCGATCATGTCCTACCTCCTCTGGGCCGCCGGACGAGTCCGGACGGTTGGTTTGTCGCCGGGCCAGGCGGTACTATCCCGGCCCATCGAGCGAAGGAAATCGCCCCTTGGATACGCCCCGCGAAAGACAGCCACGCACCAACCCCGACGAGCGCCGCGAGCATCTGGTGCGCGCCGCCCTGCGCTGCCTGGTTGCCGAGGGCCACGCCGGTATTTCGGTGCGCCGCATCGCCAAGGAGGCCAACGTCGCCGTTGGCCTGATCAATCACTATTTCGGCAGCATCGATGCGCTGGTCGCGCAGGCCTACGAGACCCTCGCCAGCGAGGTCAACCAGGCCCTGGTGGCTCGCATCGACGCAGCCGGCCCGAAACCTGCCGCGCGTCTCGAAGCCTTCCTGACCGGCTACTTCTCGCCGGTCACCCTGGACCCCGACCTGCTCAGCCCCTGGGTTGTGTTCTGGAGCCTGATCCGCCATTCCCCGCAAGTGAACGAAGCCCACGAACGCACCTACGGCGGCTCGCTGGTACTGCTGGAAAAACTGCTCTCCGAGTTGGCCCGCGAAGAAGGCTTTTCCATCGCCAAGCCGCGCCTGGCGGCCATCGGCCTCTCTGCCATGCTCGATGGCCTATGGCTGGAGTGGTGCCTCAATCCCGCCAACTTCAGCGCCGAAGAAGGCCTTGAGATCAGCCGCCGCTGGGTCGACAGCCTGCGACGCGGGGCCTATGCCTGAGCGGCATGGAGAATCTGCAGGAGCGAATTCATTCGCGAAGCAAGCCACAGGCCTGCCCTATCGCAAACGCGGTCGCCCGTTCGGGACGATTCGCGAATGAGTTCGCTCCCACATTTCCTTAATTCGCCCGACGAAACATGCTTCGTCGCTCCGCCAGGCCAAACCCGGTCTCGATCATGAACGTCAGGCAGACGTAGATACCCGCGACAAGCAACAGCGGCTGGTAGATCTGGAAGGTCTGGGCACGCACCACGTTGGCGGCCCCCAGCAGATCAACCACGGCAACGGTGGAGGCCAGGGCGGTGGACTTGAGCAGCATCACCGTTTCGCCGGCCAGGGTCGGTAGCAACAGGCGAATTGCCCTGGGCAGCCAGACCCGGAACAGCACCAAGCGCTGGCGCATGCCGAAAGCCGCCGCGGCCTCCAGTTCGCCCCTGGGCACGGACTTCATGCCGCCACGAATGACTTCGCCGACATAGGCTCCCACCGAGAGCACAAGAGCGAAGACGATGTACCAGAAGCCATCACGCAGGTAGGGCCAGAGGAAGCTGCCACGAATCAACGGGAACTGGGCAAACAGGCTGCCCAGTCCGTAGTAGAAGATGTAGATCTGCACCAGTAGCGGCGTCCCGCGAATCACGCTGGTGTAGGCAAGGCTCGTCCCCGCCAGCAACGGATTGCGCGACATCCGCGCCAACGCCACCAACAGCGCCAGGACAAAGCCCAGCCCCGCGGAGATGACGAGGATGAGCAAGGTGGTGCCAAGGCCGCTGAGCAGCAGTTTGCCGTAGTCGAATATCCAGGTAGCGGTCATCACACGCCCTCGCTCACACCGACGGGGTCCAGCGGCGGAAGCGCCGTTCGAGCCAGCCGGAAAACAGGTTGGAGAGCACCGTCAGCAGGTAATAGAAGGCTGCGGCGGTGAGGTAGAAGGTCAGGTAGTGGCGAGTCGAGCCGGCCGCCTGCTTGGCCGTGAAAAGCAGTTCGTTGGTGCCGACGACGCTGATAAGGGCACTGTCCTTGATCAGGTTGACCCAGAGGTTGGCCATGCCGGCCAGCGCATTGGGCGCCATGATCGGCAAGGTCACCCGGCGGAACAGGCCGAACCCGCTCAAGCCGAAGGCCCGTGCAGCCTCGATCTGCCCATGGGGAATAGCCTGGATGGCCCCCCGGAAGATCTCCGAGGCATAAGCACCCTGCACCAGTCCGAGCACAGCGATGGCCACCACGGTGCCGTTGAGTTTGAGGTCGCCGTAGCCGAGCCAGGCGAACAGCTGGTTGAGCCCCATCGACCCCACGTAGTAGAGGAGCAGAATCAGCAGCAGCTCGGGTATTGCGCGGCAAAGGGTGGTGTAGCCACGCATCAGCTGCGCCACTGGGCGCGGGCCGTTGAGCTTGCCCATGGCAACCGCCAGGCCGATCAGCATGCCCACCAGGAAGGCGCCGACGGAAATCTGCAGGGTTACCAACAACCCTTTGAGCAGCGCCGGTCCCCAACCCTGGGCACCGAAGCCGACCAGTTCAAAGTAAGACTGCATTGCAGGCCCTCATCGAGGCGGAAATGCGCCACCCCGGCAGGGCCGGGATGGCTCCGGAGGTCACTGCTTCGGCGCGACGCTGACGTCGAAGTACTTGGCGGAGATGGTCTTGTAGTCCTCACTGGCCAGCAGCTTGCCGATGGCTTCGTCGAGCTTCGCCTTGAGGGCGACGTCGTCCTTGCGCAGGCCGGCCCCCACGCCGCGACCGAACAACGGATCGTAGGGCACCTCGCCCTTGTTCTCGATTCCGGCAGCCTGGGCATCGGGAGATTTGACGAAGGCGCTGACGGCGATCCCGTCGGCCATCATCAGGTCGATACGTCCTGCCACCAGATCGGCGTTCACCGAATCCTGGGTGTCGTAGTAGCGCACGTCGGCGATGCCTTCGTAGTGCTGCTTCAGGTAGTTGGAGCTGACAGTGGAGAGCTGCACGCCGACCACCTTTCCTTTCAGACCTTCGGGACTGACGGTGACGTCCAGCGCAGCAGGCGCGGCCACTGCAACCGGGGTGTCGTAGTAGGCGCGGCTGAAGGCGATCTGCTTCTCGCGCTCCTCAGTGACGGACATGGAGTTGAAGATCACATCCACCTTCTTCGCCATCAGGGCTGGAATCAGGCCATCCCAGGCCACCTCGTCGATCTCGCACTGGGCCTGCATCTGCGCGCAGAGGGCGCGGATCAGGTCCGGTTCGAAGCCTGCCCACTGGCCGTCGGGCTGCTTGCTGGAAAACGGTGGATACGGTTCCGCCGCCATCGCGAACCTCAGGGTTTCGGCCTGCGCGCCCGCCGCGCCAGCCATGAGCATTACCGCACCCGCCATCCAACGTGCCAGTTGAGACTTCTTCATGGTTTCTGCCCTGCTTGATGTTGTTGTGGTTAGAGCTTGTCGAGCTGGCCGCGCCCGGCGGCCGGAATCAGCGATTCTGGTGGGCTGTGACGAACTGTCGGCAGCGCTCGCTGCGCGGTCTCAGGAAAACCTCCTGCGGAGACCCTTCCTCTTCGATACGCCCCTGGTGGAGGAAGGCGACGTGGCTGGAAACGTCACGAGCGAAGGCCATTTCGTGGGTCACCAGGATCATGGTGCGACCCTCTTCCGCCAGAGAACGGATCACCCGCAGCACTTCACCCACCAGTTCCGGGTCCAGCGCCGAAGTGGGCTCGTCGAACAGCATGACCTTGGGTTCAACCGCCAGCGCACGGGCAATCGCCACACGCTGCTGCTGGCCACCGGACAGGAAAGATGGATACTCGTGGCGCTTGGCGGCGAGCCCCACCCGCTCCAGCAGTGCCTCGGCCCGCTCGATGGCTTCGGCGCGGCTTTCCCGCAGCACCTGGATAGGCGCTTCGATCAGGTTCTCCAGCACAGTGCGGTGGGGCCAGAGGTTGAAGCTCTGGAACACCATGCCGAGGCGGGAGCGAATCCGGGTCAGTTGCTTCTGGTCTGCCACCATCGGTTCGCCGATTCGACTGGTAGTGAGACGAATACTCTCGCCATCTACCGTAACAGTCCCCTGGTTGGGAATTTCCAGCATGTTGATGCAGCGCAGCAAGGTGCTCTTGCCCGAGCCGCTGGCGCCAATCAGGGACACCACGCCGCCCTCCCGGGCGGTCAGCGAAACGCCCTTGAGCACCTCGAACTGGCCAAAGCGCTTGTGGATCGAATCCACCTCCACCATTTTTGGCCGCTCCACTTTCGCAGACTGGATATCGACAGAAGCGGCCGAGCGCACCTCGATGATCGAACCAGTCCCCAGGGTGGAGGCAAAGCGGCGGATGCGTGCGCACGCATCGGCTAGCTGGGCTTCACCCAGGCTATAGGACAGTCGCACGAAGCCGGCGGCGGATGGACCGAAGGCCGCAGCGTCCAGAACCGAGACGCCGGTTTCGCGGAACAGTCTCCAGGCAAAGTCCAGGGAACTGAGGCCACTGCCGCGAACATCGAGCAGGACGAACATGCCCGCTTCGGGCTTCAGCACCTTGAGCGGCGCGCATTGCTGCAACGCATCGACCACCAGGTCGCGACGACGCCGATAGAGCTCGCGCATTTCCCCAGTCACCTGGTCGTAGGCGCGCACGGCGGTCAACGCCGCCTCCTGCACGAAGCCAGGAAGCCCATACAGCACGTTCAGCGCCAGGTTCTCGATGTGCGCCACCAACTCGGGGGCAGCGACCACCCAGCCGGTACGCCAGCCGGTCATGGCGTGGGATTTGGACAGGCTGCCGATGCTCACGGTGCGCTCGTGCATGCCCGGCAAAGTGGCGAAGTATTGGTGCGGCTGTTCGAAGGCCAGGCTCTCGTAGACCTCATCCACAACGACCCACAGGTCATGCTGCTGCGCCAGTTCGGCGATAGCCTGCATTTCCTCGGTATTGAGCACCACGCCGGTCGGATTGTTGGGGTTGGCGAAGAAGATCGCGCGGGTACGTTCACTCATGGCTGAGCGCAAGGCGTCGAGGTCAGGCCGGAAACCACCCTCCGCCGGACACGGGACCCGCACCAGGGTAGCCCCGGTAGCCTTCAACGTAGCTTCGTAGGTGACGTAGACCGGATCGAAGACGATGACTTCATCACCGGCTTCCAGCAGGCACATGGCCGCGGCATAGAGTCCGTTCTGTGCGCCGGCCACGAGGATCGCGCTGTCTGCCGACACCGGTCGGCCGGTCAGGCGACCGTGCAGATCGGCGATGGCCTGGCGCAGCTCGGGGCGGCCGGCGACGTCACAGTAATGGGTGTCACCGGCCTGCAAGGCCTGGATGGCAGCTGTAGTGATGGGTTCTGGCGTGGCGAAATCCGGGTCGCCAATGCTGAGAACGATGACGTCCTCGCCTGCACGTTGAGCGGCGATGGCCGCGTAGTGAATATCCCAGGCGGCGGTGCCTGGCCCTGCCATTCTCTCCACAAGCGAAGCGAAACGCATGTTCGGGCCCCATTGCTAAGGGTGGAATCCGGGTCACGGGACTGCATCGGCGAACCGGCGAGTGGGCCCAACCATAGCCCAGCATGAACGAGTGTTCAATAGCGTTTTCAGCCTTGTTTTCCCAGCCCTTGGCGATGCCCCGGGGCAGAGCGGATGCACCGAAAAAAGCCGCCCGAACGCCCCGGAAATGGGCGTGTCGGACCGGGAAAGAGCGGTATATGCTGGCGCCATGCTGATCGATACCCACAACCACCTGGACTTCCCCGACTTCGACGCCGACCGCGACGAGGTACTGGCGCGCTGCCGCTCTCTGGGTGTGCGACGCCAGGTACTGCTCGGCGTATTCCGTGAGAACTGGCGTCGAGTCTGGGACATGGCCCACGCGGGAGATGATTTCTACACCGCCCTCGGCCTGCATCCGATCTACCTGGCGCAGCACCGGGACGAGCACGTGCTGGAACTGCGTGAGTGGCTGGAACGCCATGCGGACGATCCCAAGCTCTGCGCAGTGGGGGAAATCGGTCTGGATTACTTCGTCACCGAGCTGGACCGCGATGCCCAGCAGCGTCTGTTCGAGGCGCAGCTGGCGTTGGCGGCGGAATTCGAGCTACCGCCACTGCTGCACGTAAGGCGCAGCCATGCGGCGGTGATCGCAACGCTGAAACGCTTTCGCCTCAAGCGCCCCGGCATCGTCCACGCCTTCGCCGGCAGCCTCGAGGAAGCGAAGGAGTACCGCAAACTGGGCTTCCGCCTGGGTCTCGGTGGCGCCCCCACCTGGCCCCAGGCCAACCGCCTGCGCAAGGTCGTGGCACAGCTGCCACTGGAAGACATCGTGCTGGAAACCGACTCGCCGGACATGGCCCCCGCCATGCACCCTTACGGCCGCAACAGTCCGGAGTTCCTGCCAGACATCTGCGTAGCCCTGGCGGAGATTCGCGGTGTTACGCCCGACGAGCTGGCCGAAGCCAGCACGCGGAATACCTGTGAAGTGTTTGGCTGGGAGTCGATATGAGATGTGCTGACAGAAGCGCGATTCTGCTCCTGTAGGAGCGAATTCATTCGCGAAGGGCAGCGCAGCTGCCCTCGTCTTGTTCCGCAATCGCGACTGAAGTCGCTCCTGCAACAGAACCGTCGGTATCTCACTCAGACCCGGAACGCACCAATCAGCTGCTTGAGCTGCGCAACCTGCCCGGACAGCTCGCGGCTAGCCTTCTCGGTCTGGTTCGCCCCTTCGGCGGTGCGCTCGCCAGCGTGATTGATCTCCACGATGTTCTGGTCGATATCGTGGGCCACCGCGGTCTGCTGTTCAGCGGCAGCGGCGATCTGCTGGTTCTGGTCGACGATCATGCCTACAGCACCGAGGATGTTCTCCAGGGCCGCCTGCACCTTGCCGGACTGGTTGACGGTGCCGTCGGCCATCTGATGGCTGACATTCATCGCCTTGACTGCGGCGCCGACACCGCCTTGCAGCTTGACGATCATCTGCTCGATTTCTTCGGTGGACTGCTGGGTACGCTTGGCCAGCGTACGTACCTCGTCCGCCACCACGGCGAAGCCGCGCCCCTGCTCACCGGCACGCGCCGCTTCGATGGCAGCGTTCAGGGCCAGCAGGTTGGTCTGCTCGGCAATGCCCTTGATCACCTCCAGCACGCGGCTGATTGAGGCGCTGTCCGCAGCCAGCTGGTTGATCACATTCACCGACTGGTCGATCTCGCTGGCCAGTTTCTCGATGCTGCCCAGCTGGGACTCCACCAGGGCGCGGCCACTGACGGTTTCCTGGTTGACGCTCTGGGCGCTGTCCACTGCCGCGGCGGCGCTGCGTGCCACTTCCTGTGCGGTGGCGGACATCTGATTCATGGCCGTGGCCACCTGTTCGATCTGGCTGCGCTGCCCGGCAACGGCGATGTTGCTTTCACCCGAAACCTGCTCCACGCGGCCAGCCTGGCGCTCCACTTCAGACACGGTGTGGCCAACCAGTTCGATCAGGTCATGGATCTTCGCCACGGTGCCGTTAAATACCTGGCCCAGCTCACCCAATTCATCACGGCTTTCAGCCCGGAAGCTCACGGTCATATCGCCGCCGGCAACCTGATCCATCACCTTGCCCAAGCTCTTCAGCGTTGTGCGCGTGGACACGTAGAAGCCGCTGTAGAGGTAAACGATGGCGAGGAACACCACCAACAGCGCCACCACCAGCAGCACGGTCTGCACGCGCTTGCCGGCCAGCCGGCTTTCCAGCTCAGCCTTGAGGAAGCCCAGGGAGCCGTCGTTGAGCTGGTAAGTCTTCTCCAGTGAGGCACTGACCTGGTCGTAGAACTGCTGCCACGGCGTGTCGAGGGTATCGGCCATGATGACCTTGTCCTCGAACAATGTGGCGTTCTGCTTGATGGTGTCACGGCTCGCGGCGGTCAGGGCGTCCAGCGCCTGGTGCGCGCGCGGGCTGCCGTCGAGGGCGTCGGCGATCTTCAGGCCATACTCGGCGTTGAGCTTGTCCAGGTCCAGCAGCAGGTCGTCCAGCTTCGTGCTGGCTGCGGAGTTGAGGAAGCCCTGGCCAAGGGAATAGGCGCCAATGGCGCGCCCTTTGCCAAGCGCCATGGTGACTTGCGGCGTGGTGGTGGTAATCAGTTCGGTGATCTGGCGAACGTCAGCCTGGTCGTCCTGGCTGAGCCCGGCCTGGCCGGAGACGAATTTCATGAAGACCTGGGAGTTGCCCAGCAGCTTCTCGATCATCGCGCTCTTGCTCTGCAGCGACGTCTCGCCCTTGGCGGCCTGCAGGGCGGCAATCAACTCGTCGCGCTTGGTATTGAAGGCCTCTACCTGCTCAGGCTCGGAAGCCACCGGCGCGAGTCCTTGCAGGGTCGCGAGCACCTCCTGTTCGAGACTGGAAATGCGCTTTTCCAGGTCACCGGCCTGACCCGACTGGCCGATCATCGAGTTGATCAGGACCAGGTCGTTGAGGCTTTCGAGATTGCGCCGTACGTTCAGGCTGGCACCCAGCAGGTCCAGGCTCTGCAGCTCAGAGCGGGTACTGACGAACTGGCGGTAGGAGTCGCGCACCAGATAGAAATTGGTGATCAACATCGGCAGGAAGAACAGAACACTGATCAGACTGAACTTCATGCCGAAGCTGAGTCGGTTCATCAGGGCGATGGCAGGATACAACAGGGTCTTCACGAGACGTCTCCTGTTCTCATTTATTGTTATGGGCGCGTTCCGAATACCTGACAGCGCTCGGCCAGAGCCTTGCAGCTTCTCCCCTCCGCAAGGCGGCCGTCGGATTTCAATCAGCCGCTTCTGTGAGCTGTGTCAGAAAATTCTGGCGCGCTCATCTGTGTACCCGATATCGGCAGGAGTTTCTGTAACTAAAGGTTAAGCAGGGCGGGACCTGCCCGACGGTTGCGTCGGGCAGGCGATGGAGCTGGGATCAGAACAACAGAGCCCACACAGCGAAGCCGGCGTACCAGAGCACAGCGGCGCGAACCAGGAGTTGCCAAAGAGCGTCCAGGGTTGCCACACCGGCATCGCCACTGACGGGCTCCGGCAGTTCGGCGGCAGCGCGACCGGCCAGATCGATGTACTGGCGCGCCGAAATGTCCCAGTTCAGCAACTCATGCAGCAGCACCCTGCTGACTCCGACGAAATTGCCGACCAGCGAGAAACTCGCTGCCAGCACCCGCACGGGCAACCAGTCGAAGGCATGGCGGATCGATTCCGCGCGCTCTTGCAGTGCGGGTGCCGCCGCATTCTCGGCCGCCAGCGCGAACAGCCGGTAGGCCAGGGCCGCCACGGGCCCCAACAGCGCATACCAGAAGATCACAGCAAAGAAGCCCTCATAGGCTTGCCAGAGCTGGTAACCCTGCACCTGTTGCAACAGATCGCCGCCCTCCTCCGCCTCCAGGCCGAGGTCGCGTTCGGCGACGTGATAGGCAGCCTGGGTATCACCACGCCGCCAGGCATCGCGGAAGGGGCCGAGGTCGGCCAGGACGTCTCCGCGCCCAAGGCTGTAGATGATCACCAGCAGGTGCACCGGCAACGCCAGCCAGCCGTAGGCTACTGGCTCCAAGACCAGAAGCAGGAGTGCCAGCAACACCAAGGGAGGCAATACCAGTAGCGCCAGAATCGCCCAAGGGCGCTCGCTCAGACGCGGATTGGTCTCTGCCTTGGCCAGTTCGCGTAGCCAGAAGCCGTCTTGCTGGATATGCCGACGCCAGGCGGAGAACTTCTCGATCCAGAGCACCAGCAACAACACCAGAAAATACATGGGTTCCTCCTCTTCCTAAGGTTTCAAGGCAGCCCGCAGGCGATCCCAATCGAATGCCGGCCCCGGATCGGTCTTGCGCCCCGGGGCGATATCGCTGTGGCCGCAGATCCGCTCCGGCGTGATGGCCGGGAATGCCAGCCGTAACTGCTCCACCAATGCGATCAGCGCAGCGTACTGAGGTTCCGTGAACGGCAGATCATCGGTGCCTTCCAGTTCTATTCCCAGGGAGAAATCGTTGCAGTTGTCCCGCCCATCGAACAGGGAAATGCCTGCGTGCCACGCACGCTCATTGCAGGAAACGAACTGGGTGACGGCGCCATCCCGCTCGATCAGGAAATGCGCGGACACCTTGAGATCGCGAATGCCCTCGAAATAGGGATGCTCGGCGGGATCAAGGCGATTCTGGAAGAACTCCTGCACCTTCCCCGTGCCGAACTGCGCGGGTGGCAGGCTGATGTTGTGAATCACCAGCAGGGACACCTCCCGCTGCGGGCGACAGTTGAAGTTGGGTGATGGGCAGTGGCTGATGCCCTGGCACCAACCGGAAGCGAGGTCCAGCTGCATGTCGGCTCCTTGGTCTTCTGCCCACTTTAGGCGCAGCGGAGCCATTTTAGCGAGAGGCGGAAACCGCGGCGTGCTGCTCGGCTCAGGGCCTCCCCCTGGTTGCGCCTGACGATGCGGCACCTTGTGTCTGCATTAGGTGTTGCAGGCAGTTGTATTGCCCGTAGGAGCTGGCTTGCCAGCGAATGGCCCCGTTTCGCTGGCAAGCCAGCTCCTACAAGGCGCTTGGCCGGAGGGTAAATCGTTCGCGACAGCTGACGCAGACATAGCGATTGAAATCGCCCCCCACAGAACAGCGCCCACCCGGATCAGCCTGGTGCGCACTGCGCACCCTAGGCGCCCTTGAGCCGCCGGAGGTTGCCGATCACCGATTCCAGCGCGCGGTCGAACAGCAGGGCATCGTCCAGCAGGCGGATCGCATTGCGGCGGAACTCCACGGCCAGGCCCATGCGGGTCTTCTCCAGCACTTTCATGCCGGTGCGGTTGACGAAGATGTACTTACCGGTGGGCTTGATCAGCGCTGCCAGCTTGCAACGCAGCTTGTGCTCTTCGTCTTCCTGGAATTCGACCCAACTGCCGACCCGCAGGTTGTCGACGAAACCAAGGGCCTCGTCGTCATCCGCCAGGCTGACCTCGGGCTCCTGAACTGGGGTTTCACCAGGTGCGGCCAGGACGATTTCCTCGACAACGGCGACCATGGCCGGTGCAGACTCATCTTCCGATTCATCCTCATCCGGCAGGTCGAGCAGCAGGGGCGGCGACTCCAGTCCGTCGTCGGCAACCACTTCCACCGGCTCGGGCTTGCGGAAACGCTGGAAGGCCTGGACGTGCAAGGCCTCCAGCTGGCTGAAGAATTCACTGGTGGAGAAGGGATCGAACGCAGCGCTGGCCAGTCCTTCGCGCAGGGCCTTGAGCAGACCCGGCACCAGTTCCAGCAGGCGGGCACGCGCCTCGGGCGCCTCGTGGGGCTCCACGCTCCAGATCAGGTCGTCCATGGTCTGCTGGCTGGCCTGCCATTCAGACGACTCCACGCCGTGCTTGAGGCAGCTCAACAGCATGACCTTGCTCCAGGCTTCCTGCAGCAGGCGCACGACCACTTCCGGCAAGGTGCGACCCAGAAGGCGCTGATTGAGTGCCTCCTCAACTCGCCGACGAGCCAGCTCCGCCTTGGCGCGACCTTCTTCGGCGTCGCGGGTGCGCTGCTCCAGCAGTTCGCTGCGACGGCGCTCGTCACCGGTGTAGGAAAGGAATTCGGCCAGTAGCTCGGAGAAGATCGCCGGATCATCGACGAAGTCATTCAGCAGGCGTTGCACCACCTGCTCGATACGCTGGTAGAGGTTGTCGCGCTGGGCATCGTCCTGGTCCACCCAACCCAGGGCAGCAGAGGCGATTTCGTTGAGCAGGCGACGCGCGGGATGGCTGCCACGGCTGAAGAAGGTCTTGTCCAGCAGGGCGACCTTGAGCATGGGAATCTGCATCCGGCCGATAAGGGCCTTGAGCGAATCCGGCAGGGTGCGGTCGTCGAGAATGAACTCGAAGAGCATGGAAACCAGGTTGATGACGTCATCGTCCACCTGCCCCACTACCCGTGCACGGCCACTGCGGGCGCTGGCGCGGGTCAGCAACTGGTCGAGGCTCACGCGCAGGTCGTACTCATCGCTGTGCTGCTGTGGCAGGTGCTGCTGCAGGTGGGACAGCAGTCGCATCAGGTCGACACTACTGACCGGCACTGCATCGGCAGGATGCTGGCGGACAGGCAGCGCAGTACCGCGAACCTGGGACAGCAGGTCCTGGAGAACACTGAAGACTTCTTGAACACTCTCCTCATGCACCTGGCCAGCGCCCCCGGTCGCAGCGCCAGGCTGGGCCGACGGTGCGCCGGTCGCAGAACGCTCCGGCTGACGCCGCGCTGGAGCCGAACGCAGGTCCGGCAGCACACCGGCCGCCACCAACTGCTGGTTGGCTTCGGCATAGATCTGGTCCAGCTCGGTGAGTACGTATTTCTCGAACAGCTTGAGGATGATCAGCTTGACCTTGATCTCGACGCCAAGACTGCGGCATGCGTCGAGGAAAACCTCGCACAGCAGGCGCGGGCCCAATGGGTTGGACTTGTCCTCGACCTTCTTGCTGACGAGCGTGTTGAGACGGGTAGTGAGATGGCCCAGGGCAATGCCATCGCGGGCCATCACCTTGGCGACCATGGCATCCAGCGCCACGGCCTCCTCGAGTTCATCGTTCTGCACCAGCGACAGGCTGTCGAAAGACACCGCGCCCAGTTGCGCTGCCTTGCCTATTTCGTACTGGCTGAGGGACGAGAATGACTCGAAGACCTTCTCTAGGAAGGTCCGCTCGATGCTCTTGCGCTTGAGCCGCAGGTCGCGCATCGCCTCGAAGAAGGCATTTTGCTCGGCGTTGCTGGTGGCACGGTCCGCCATCTCGAAGAGGGTGTCGTCCGCATTGTCGAACAGCACCTGAAGCGCCTGCTTCAGCTGCAATGCCACTTTGTCGCGCACCTGGATCAAGGCCACGGGCAGCCTTCCTACCGGCGAGGTTGGCGATTGCTGGGTGGCCCCCTTGTTCAGCGGCACCACCTTAGCGTCGGTCTGCATCACAAGCCTCCCGCAGGCCGAGCCCATCCACAGGGCCTATCGGACCACGATTCGAACATGGGGAGTCATCCATAACGTCAAGCAACTGGCGTCAAAAATAGAAATTTCCGATGTCATTATATGGATGATGCTGTGACAACCAAGCGGAGATTTCCTACAGACATGAATCAAGTCACAGATGCAGGAACACCGACCGACAAGCGCACAGCATGTCCTCCTGACTGTCTAGCAGAAAGCGCGAGCCGGTTGTTGATCAGCACTGCGCCGGTCGTCGGCAGCCTTTATAATCGCCGCCATCCTGCCTGCGGAGCCCACCATGCCCAACCTTCTACTCGCTGACCTCACCGCTGAAATCGAGGCCAACGTACGCACGGCCCTCAAGGAAGACATCGGCAGCGGCGACATTACCGCCCAGCTCATCCCTGAGGAGCGCCAGGCCCGCGCCACCGTAATCACCCGCGAAACCGCCATCATCAGCGGCACCGCCTGGGTAGACGAAGTGTTCCGCCAGATCGACCCGCGCGTGAAAGTCGAATGGCGGGTGCAGGACGGCCAACGCGCCGAAGCCAACCAGGCGCTCTTCCATCTGGAAGGCCCGGCCCGCGCCCTGCTCAGCGGCGAGCGCAGCGCCCTCAACTTCCTCCAGTGCCTGTCAGCTGTCGCCACCCGCGTTGGCCACTATGTGGAGCTGGTGAAAGACACCCAGGTGAAGCTCCTCGACACCCGCAAGACACTGCCCGGCCTGCGCCTGGCGCAGAAGTACGCCGTGACCTGCGGCGGCGGCCACAACCACCGCATCGGCCTGTACGACGCCTTCCTCATCAAGGAAAACCACATCGCAGCCTCCGGCGGCATCGCCCAGGCCATCGAAGCAGCCCACCGCATCGCCCCCGGCAAGCCCGTGGAAGTCGAAGTGGAAAGCCTGGAAGAACTCCAGCAGGCATTGGATGCTGGTGCCGACATCATCATGCTCGACGAACTCAGCCTCGACGACATGCGCACCGCCGTCACCCTCACCGCCGGCCGCGCCAAGCTCGAAGCCTCTGGCGGCGTCAACGAAACCACCCTGCGCACCATTGCCGAAACGGGCGTCGACTACATCTCCATCGGCACGCTGACCAAAGACATCAAGGCCATCGACCTGTCGATGCGGCTAAGCCTCTAAATCCCACCTCGCCGAGCCCCGGGTGTTGCCATGCGCCCCGGGCAAAGCTGTGGTGCGGCCGTCCTGGCAAATTCCAGGACCGGGTTTGGCGACCCGAAACGCAAAAGGCGCACAAGCGCTGACCATCCGATTGCCGGCGCTTTTTTGTGCCGGCAACGTCGCGTCACGGCGGCTGTGCGCGGGAGACCGAAAGGTCTGCCAGGTTCCTTTTGCACCGGTTCGCCAACCTGCGCACAGCTGCCACCCATTCGTTTGGCGACGATTCGTGGCAGCTCCCAAGCAGAAGGAGCTTTGACCATGCACAACCGCATACCTGCAAGGAATGCAGGCCCCCCAGGCAGCCAGCATTACCCCGGACCTGAGAAGCGCCGGAGGTGGGCTATGAACAACGTCGCCCGCATTGCCGACCTCCAGGGCGACCGCCTCCTGACGGCCAGCTACGCCCTCAACACCATCGCCGACTTGCTGGGCTGCGACGGCCTCGAACACCACCTGAGCGACAACGACCTGAAAGGCCTGCACCACGCCGTCAAGACCATCTCGGACCTGATGAAGTGCTCGGCCATGGACCTGTACAACGTTGCGGAAAAGGTGGACAGAAAAGACTGAGAAGCGAGCGCCCCGCCGCCACGAAGCAAGCCGAACCCCGAAAAACAAAAAGCCCCGCAGAACCTGCGGGGCTTTTTGCTTGGATCATGGTGCCGGTAAGAGGAATCGAACCCCCGACCTTCTCATTACGAATGAGCTGCTCTACCGACTGAGCTACACCGGCGCGGGGCGTAAGTTAGCAACCAACTAGTCGAATTTCAATCGGTCGACTCAGCCGAGAGCATTCCTGCCAATTGCGGATAACGCTTGGAAAGAATGACCAATCCTCGCTGGGCCTCGGCATACGTTTCGTCGCCATGTAGCGCTTGCAGGCGCATCATTTCCAACCTTGCAGCCTGCGAATGGCCATTTAGGCCAAGAGCCAAGGAGTACCGAAACAGACTGGGCGGATAAGGGTACCGATGCGCCACTCGCCTCATCCATTCAAGTTCGCCGACAGGCATATCTGGACGAGCCTCAGTTCTTGCGAATCGCACAAACTCCCTCAAATTGCTCAAAAGCCATACATCAGGCGCAGATTGCCCGGCCCTGTGGTCACCGATTCGAGCGGTCTCAAAACGCATCAACCGATAATCATCTTCCAGTTTCCTGTACTCCACCCAGACCAGTCCCAATACCAGCACACCGACCATCCAGATGCCCCCCCCCAGGAAACGGGGTAGAGACACCAAATCTGGAGCCCCCTGCTCCGCCTCAATCAAGCCAATCAAAAAGCCAACGGGGATCAGGAAATATGCATACTCAAGCGGAAGCTCCAACATTCCGTGTAAAAAAACCAGCCCAATTACTAGCCACGCATAAAAGCCTTCCGAACTATCTGATCTACTGGCTAGCCGCAAGAAATGGAAAGAGATAAGAGCAACAGCTGCCAAACCTAACAAGGGGCCATTCCAGATCAGCATGTCCAACACAATATTGTGTGCATGTTCTGTCATAATGGAGACCGGTTCGATCAACGAGACAGCGACTTGCGCTGTGCTGACTTGGTTCCACCCATATCCCCACCAACCGCCGTGATAGACGGCGACCAACATCTGCTTCCATAGCGCCAAACGATGAAGCGCCTGAGCGCGTTCAGCAACACTGTAGGCTGTCAAGTGCATGGCATCCGCGATGACAGGGAGCGCCAACACCAACAGCGCATATACAGCGATCCAAGGCAATAACCTGATAGGCGAAAGCCTCAAACCAAATGCTCTATAACAGTAGAAATGCCAACCGAAGAGACACAAGACTCCCAACCAAGGCGTTCGGGACTGCGTCAGAACCAGACAAAATATGAGGGTCAAGGCAATCATGCTTGCCGACCACCACTGCAATCGCCGCTTTTCCCTCAGATACAAGAGTGACGCAACGGCCATGAGGAGCAGAGTTGCCAGGTTGTTAGGCTGAGCTAGATTCGCGTATGGGCGCCCGTCAAGACGCATGTCGACGACCCAGATTCCTCCATCAAGTCTCAGCCATTGGACCAGAACAACCCAACAGGACAGTATTGCTCCGACCAAAAAGACCCATGACAATATCTCGAAAGAATCCCGCCCCCAAGATGTGAATGCCATTCTCCCAAGAATTACAGCATATGCCAGCCCCGCGAGATAAAGGCTGGAGATCGACGCATCCCCCAAAAAGACCACTTGACCTGCTAGCCACTGCCCCCAAGGAACCAGCGCGAGCAATAGCAGCAATATCGAACACGCCGAGAGTGACAGCCTTCGGTGGAAAACGAAGCACACACCCAGAGTTCCCAATGCCAGAAATGCCAGATAGTCGCTGTAGAACGCGACCCATGGATAATAGTGATTAGGTAGCACCCAAGACAATACCAACATGATGCCGCTGGCCAGCACCGGAACTATAGGAACCCTTTCCATCCCCCCTCCCGAATCACAAACAAAAAGGGGGGATGCAATGCATCCCCCCCTTATACAAATTAACTAGTTAGTTGCCGCGGCAGGAGCCTGGCAGGAACTTAGCCGGTACGCCGTTGGAGCTAGCAGGCCCGCACTTCCACGCAGCAACAGTCTTACCGGCATCGCTGGCAGTCAGAGCAGCGGTAGCAGCACCATCAGTGTAAGGAGTCAAGGTGATGTACTTGTCATCAATAGCAGTATCGTTGAAGCCAGTTGCCTGCACGCTAATCACACCTGCAGCAGTAGTAGAAACTGCCTTGACGTAGCGGGAGGTCTGGGAAGCGGACTCACAGCCCCACGCATCAGCGGCAGGCAGTGAAGTACTAGAAGACTGCACAACTTCAGTCACGGTGGTACGGCATGCGGAAGCCGCCAGAACAACCTCCGACATTTTGGCTCGCTTGGTGTAGTCCTGATAGGCCGGCAGGGCGACTGCAGCGAGAATGCCGATAATCGCTACCACAATCATCAGCTCGATCAACGTAAAACCTTTCTGGGCTTTCATCTAGTCATCCTCAAATGTTGTAGGCCGTTTGCCTACGCAGACTCAAGCAGGGGCCGTGCCAACTTCTTTAAATGCCCTGAAGCGCGTCCTTCAATAGGCGACCACATACCCCATCCGTGAGACGGCTATCACCTCAACAAGCACGTATAAACGCCATAGCCGGCCACATACCGACCAAATTTGTCACCCAACAGCTGCAGATTTGGCGCTATAGACCATCTACGTTATAAGGCTGTGAACATTCTTCTTTGGCACCGCCCCATGACCGACTCCGCCCCTACACTTTCCGGCCTGGCCAAGCAACTGGTCATCACCAATCTGCTAGATGAACGGAGTGCGCTGCAGGCCCATACGCAGGCGCAGCGCAACAAGATTCCGCTTATCACCTACCTGGTACAGAACAAGCTGCTGAAGAGTCGGGATCTGGCGGAAATGGCGGCTGAGCAGTTTGGCGTGGCGTTTCTCGACCTTTCCAGCGTCGACAAGGAATCCCAGCCGAAAGACCTAGTGAGCGAAAAGCTGGTGCGCCAGCACCGCGCCCTGCCACTCTGGCGCCGTGGCAACAAGCTATTCGTGGGAATTTCCGACCCCACCAATCACCAAGCCGTGACCGACATCCAGTTCAGTACCGGCCTCAATACCGAGGCCATCCTGGTTGAGGATGACAAGCTGGGCGATGCCATCGAGAAGTTCTTCGACTCCGCCAACAGCGGCATGGAGGACCTCGGTGACGTCGACCTGGATGGCGTGGATGTCGAGGCAGTCGAAGACGACAAAAAGGACAGCCCCGGTGGCGTGGACGCCGACGACGCGCCGGTGGTGCGCTTCGTCAACAAGATGCTGCTGGATGCGATCCGCGGCGGCTCCTCGGACCTGCACTTCGAGCCCTATGAGCGCTCCTACCGGGTGCGCTTCCGTACCGACGGCATGTTGCATGAAGTGGCCAAGCCGCCGATCCAGCTGGCCAGCCGCATTGCCGCGCGCCTGAAGGTAATGGCCGCGCTGGATATTTCCGAGCGCCGCAAGCCCCAGGACGGTCGGATCAAGATGAAGATTTCCAAGTCGAAATCCATCGACTTCCGCGTCAACACCCTACCGACGCTGTGGGGCGAGAAGATCGTGATGCGGATTCTCGACCCCACCAGCGCACAGATGGGTATCGACGCCCTGGGGTACGAAGAGGAGCAAAAGGAGCTGTACCTGGCCGCCCTGAAGCAGCCCCAGGGGATGATCCTGGTCACCGGCCCCACCGGTTCGGGCAAGACGGTATCGCTCTACACCGGCATCAATATCCTCAATACCGTGGACATCAACATCTCCACCGCCGAAGACCCGGTGGAGATCAACCTGGAAGGCATCAACCAGGTCAATGTCAACCCGAAGCAGGGCATGGACTTTGCCCAGGCCCTGCGCGCCTTCCTGCGTCAGGACCCGGACGTGATCATGGTGGGTGAAGTTCGTGACCTGGAAACCGCCGAGATCGCCATCAAGGCCGCCCAGACTGGTCACATGGTGTTGTCTACCCTGCACACCAACAGTGCGGCGGAAACCTTGACCCGCCTGCGCAATATGGGCGTGCCGGCCTTTAACATCGCCACCTCGGTCAACCTGATCATCGCCCAGCGCCTGGCACGCAAATTGTGTAGCCATTGCAAGAAGGAAGTGGACGTGCCGCGTGAGGTGCTGGTCAAGGAAGGCTTTCCGGAGGCCAGGATCGGCAGCTTCAAGCTGTATGGCCCGGTCGGCTGCGAGAACTGCAACCAGGGCTACAAGGGCCGTGTGGGTATTTATGAAGTGGTTAAAATCACGCCGGCCATGCAGCAGCTTATTATGGAAGAAGGCAACTCCATCCAGATCGCCCAGCAGGCGCGCCGAGATGGCTTCAATGACCTGCGAACCTCAGGCCTGGTTAAAGCCATGAACGGCATTACCAGCCTTGAGGAAGTCAACCGCGTGACCAAGGATTAACCATGGCGGAAAAAGCGCTGAAAACAAGTACCTTCGCCTGGGAAGGTACGGACAAGAAAGGCAGCAAGGTCAGGGGCGAACTTAGTGGCCAGAACCCGGCGCTGGTGAAGGCGCAACTGCGCAAACAGGGCATCAACCCCACCAAGGTACGCAAGAAATCCACTTCTCTGCTGAGCGCAGGGAAGAAGATCAAGCCCTTGGACATCGCCCTGTTCACCCGCCAGCTAGCCACCATGATGAAGGCCGGCGTGCCCCTGATGCAGTCCTTCGACATCATTGGCGAGGGCTTCGAGAAGCCGGCGATGCGTACGCTGGTGAACGAGGTCAAGCAGGAGGTTTCCTCGGGCAACAGCCTGGCCAACTCCCTGCGCAAGAAACCGGAATACTTCGACGAGTTGTATTGCAACCTGGTGGACTCAGGCGAACAGGCAGGTGCCCTGGAAACGCTGCTTGACCGGATTGCCACCTACAAGGAAAAGACCGAGGCCCTGAAGGCCAAGATCAAGAAGGCGATGAACTATCCGATTGCGGTGGTCGTGGTCGCGATCATTGTTTCCGCGATTCTGCTGATCAAGGTGGTGCCTCAGTTCCAGTCGGTGTTCGCGAATTTTGGTGCTGAGCTTCCGGCCTTCACCCTAATGGTCATTAACCTTTCCGAACTCCTTCAGGAATGGTGGTTCATTGTGTTGCTTGGCTTCTTCGCGGCTGGCTTTCTAATTCAACAGACCCACAAGAAGTCTGAAAAATTCCGCGACTGGGTTGATCACACCGTGCTCAAGCTCCCGATCGTCGGCGATATCCTCTACAAGTCTGCAGTAGCTCGCTTTGCCCGCACGCTGGCCACCACCTTCGCCGCTGGCGTTCCTCTTGTGGACGCATTGGATTCAGTAGCAGGCGCCAGCGGTAACGTCGTTTTCAAGAACGCCGTACTCAAGGTCAAGCAGGACGTGTCCACCGGTATGCAGCTGAACTTCTCCATGCGCACCACGGGAGTCTTCCCCGCCATGGCCGTGCAAATGACCGCCATCGGCGAAGAATCCGGCGCACTGGATGACATGCTCGACAAGGTCGCCAGCTTCTATGAAGCCGAAGTGGACAACGCCGTCGATGGCCTTACCGCTCTCATGGAGCCCATGATCATGGCCGTGCTCGGCGTGCTGGTCGGCGGTTTGATCATTGCGATGTACCTCCCCATCTTCCAGCTCGGCAACGTCGTCTAAACCATGCAATTGATCGACTTTCTGGCCAGCCACGCGCTGGCCTTTGTTTTCTGCGCGCTGCTGCTTGGCCTGCTGGTGGGCAGCTTCCTCAATGTGGTGATTCACCGCCTGCCGAAGATGATGGTTAGCGATTGGCAGGAGCAGGCCCGTGAAGCATTGAGCCTGCCGGCGGAACCCAAGGGACCGGTGTTCAACCTGATCCTGCCGAACTCCCGCTGCCCCCATTGCAGCCATGAGATTCGCGCCTGGGAGAACATCCCGGTGGTGAGCTACCTGGCGCTGGGCGGCAAGTGCTCGTCCTGCAAGGCCCCCATCAGCAAGCGCTATCCCTTGGTTGAGCTGTTTTGCGGCGCGCTATCTGCCTATGTGGCATGGCATTTCGGATTCAGCTGGCAGACCGGAACTTTCCTGGTGCTGACCTGGGGCCTGCTGGCGATGAGCATGATCGACGTCGACCACCAGTTGCTGCCGGACGTGCTGGTCCTGCCTCTGCTCTGGCTTGGCCTCATCCTCAACAGCCAGGGCCTGTTCGCCAGCCTGGAAGACGCGCTCTGGGGAGCGGTTGCCGGCTACATGAGCCTGTGGTCGGTTTACTGGGTGTTCAAGCTGGTGACTGGCAAGGAAGGTATGGGCCACGGCGACTTCAAGTTGCTGGCGATGCTCGGCGCCTGGGGTGGCTGGCAGGTGCTACCGCTGACTATCCTGCTGTCATCCCTCGTGGGTGCGGTGCTGGGTGTGATCATGCTGCGTCTGCGCAACCAGGACACGGCAACCCCCATCCCCTTCGGTCCGTACCTGGCGATTGCCGGCTGGATTGCATTGCTCTGGGGTGATCAAATAACGGCGACCTATCTGCAATTCGCCGGTTTCAAATGAACAAACCCTGGATTCTTGGCCTCACGGGCGGTATCGGAAGTGGCAAGAGCGCTGTCGCTGCCCACTTCAGCGAGCTTGGTGTGCACCTGGTGGATGCCGACCATGCTGCACGCTGGGTAGTCGAGCCCGGCCGCCCTGCCCTGGCGAAGATCGCCGAGCATTTCGGTAGCGATGTGCTGCAAGCGGATGGCCAACTGGACCGCGCTGCATTGCGGCAACGCATTTTCGAGAACGCGGACGAACGCCGCTGGCTGGAAACGCTGCTGCATCCACTGATTGGTCAGGAAATTAGCCAGTACCTGGCGCGCGCCGAATCCCCCTACGCCATTCTGGTCTCGCCACTGCTCATTGAATCCGGCCAGCATCGCCTCACCCAGCGCGTGCTGCTGGTGGACGCGCCGGAAGCCATGCAGGTTCAGCGCACCATGCAACGGGACAAAGTGCCCGAAGAGCAGGTCCAAGCCATATTGAAAGTGCAGGCCAGTCGCGAGCATCGCCTCAAGCATGCCCACGACGTGCTGCTCAACGACCGCGGCCTGGATTGGCTGCGTGCCGAAGTGGAGCGCTTGCACAACTTCTACCTGACCCTGCGAGGAGGCCAGCCATGAGTCAACCCGTCACTGTGGAGTGCCCCACTTGCGGCGCCCCGGTGGAATGGGGCCCGCAAAGCCCGTCCCGTCCTTTCTGTTCCGAACGCTGCAAGCTGATCGACCTAGGGGCCTGGGCCGCCGAAGAACATGCGATTCCCGGCGACAATACAGAAGACGAGCTCTTCTCCGGCGACCTGCCGCCGCGGGAGCACTGAAGCGGCAGTGCGTAGGATGGCGTTGAGCGAAGCGAAACCCATCGATTGCAGACCAAGAACTCGCTCGTTGGGCTTCGCTACGCGCTGCGCCAACCTACGCAACGCGGGCGCCAAGCCCACTCAAGGCCGCATGAAGCTGTAGTCCCGCTCCGGGTCGAGGTTGTCGGCCAGGAAGGTCAGCTCCTGAGCCAGATCATCTGCCGGGCGCAGCATTGCACTGCGCTCGACGACTGCACTCAGCAGGGCGCGTAGTGCCAACTCGTCGCTGAAGCCCTCGCGTTTGGCTGCCTCCAGGCTCTGTTCCAGGGCGGTTCTTGCCCAGTCGTGAATCCCCATGTCGTCTGCCCCTTATGTTGGTGGATGGAAACGCTACGTCTGCGTTAGCTGTTGCGAGAGATTGACCATCGGGCCAAGAGCCTTGTAGGAGCTGGCTTGCCAGCGAAACGCCGCCATTCGCTGGCAAGCCAGCTCCTACGGGCAATGCAGCTGCCTACAACACGTCCTGCGGACATAGCCGATGGAAAAGCACCATCCACGCTACGAAACCGAGCGGCATGAGATCCTTGACGCAAATCAGGTGTCAGCCGGGAATAAGGCGAGCGAATCCTGGGAGATCAACGCGGCGTGTCGTCATCCTTCCAAGGTGCCTGGAGGTAACGGGTGCGGTTGAAGGTCTCCAGCCAATCCGGGCAGAACACCACCAGGGCAGTCACGGCCGTGCCGTTGATAAAGGCTTCAGGGAACATCACCAGCCAGAGGTAGCCAACGAAGTCTTCCAGCCAGGGCGGCATCGGGAAGACGCCATCCATCCACAACAACCCCAGCCCGATCAGCACGCAAAACAGTGCTGCCAGGGCTGCCGGAAAGAATCCACAGCAGAAGATGTATACGAACAGATTGCGTGGCTGGTAGTGCTCAACCCACTTGGCGCAAAGCTCGGTAACCAGGACCGGCAGCAGCACCAGCAGGGCGCCGTTGATGCCCACGGCTGCCAGATCCTGCTTGCCCAACGCCAACAGGCCGAGTTGTGCGACCAATCCACCCAGCACTGCCAAAGGCCAATCCAGCAACAGGGTAACCGCGGTTAGTCCGATGAAGTGATAAGACAAGCCCGACTCGAAATCCCGTCGCATCAGCCAGAGCAGGAAGAGCACCATCACAGTGCCGAACACCAGGTGCTGACGGCGGGAGTCACTGAACAGTTCGAGCCAAGGCGCTCGCCAGATTGCCCAGGCAATCACTGGGAGGTAGATCGCCCAGCCAAGCGTCAGGGTTTCGGGAGAGAGAAGTTCTGCGGCAATCACGGCACCAGCGACTCCAGCGCGGCGCGAAGTACCGCAGCGTCACTGAACGCCTTGCGCTCCGTCAGCGTACCGTGGTCCAGCTGCAGCCAGAGCACGTGCGACTCGTCGCCCGGATAACGGCTGGCAACGCGGGAGTCGCGATCCAACAGGACGCGATAGTTGTACTCCTGCATGGCGGGCACCGCAAAGAGCGAGGAAACAAGCGATGGCATACGACTGATGTCTGCCACGAACACCGCATGACGCGCTTCCAGATACCCCTTTGGCTTACCGTCCAGTGCTGACTTCACCAGCTTACCGCCGTCCATGCCACGCGCCACCAGCAGCACCTTCAGCCCGTCGTCAAGGCTATAGGGCTGATCGAACTGGTCCAGAAGTGTCCATGGGGCGAGTCGCTCCCCGACTTCCAGCGCTTGACTGAAAGTGGTGAGCAGGCAAAGCAACAGGCCAACGTAGATCCGCATCGATTCAATCTCCAGTGGTCGAGTAGACCCGAATGTCTTCGCGCTCCGACCAGCCCCGTTGCATCTGCCAGAACGCCAGCGCCTCAGGCGCATCTTCCAGCACGAACACATGGGACTTGCGGATACCCAGTGCAGTCAGCCGACGTAATGCTTCCTGCAACAAGGCGCGCGCCCAACCCTTGCCCCGAAATGGCCGGTCTACCACCAGGTGCTGCAGGTAACCGCGGCGACCGTCATGCCCTACGAGCAGGCTTCCAACCAGATGTCCGTGGTCATCTTCGAGCAGCAGGGAGAGGGCTGGGTTGCGCTGCAAGTAGGTGCAGAACGGTTCCAGCTCATCTTCTGCGCGTACGCGAACTCCGGGCGTGCGACGCCAGAGCTCGAGCAGGGAGGCGTGGTCCGCGGCAGTGACGGGACGAATGTGCATGGTGAACTCCAGGCAATTGCTGGAAGTTTACACCGCACCGGCGCCGGTCAAGCTGTGCGCATTTGTCGCGATAGCGTCTCCGCTGGCGCGTCAGGGGTACCCAGGGGCCCGACTGGAAGGCTAAGCTGCGGATCATGAACGAGTCCGACTACCTGCGCCTGCTGACGCGGCAGGCCGAGCAAGCCAACGACTTTCTGTCGAATGCGCGCAAGTGGGAACGCGAGCGCTGGGTCTGCCAGCGGCTCCTGCAGGCGCTCAACCTGCCCTATCGACTCGACGAGTTCACTACCAGTCAGGAACCGCCGGACGTGCAGTTCCGCGAAGCCAACTTCGAGGTGTTCTTCGTATTGGACGAAGGGCGCCGCCTCAACGAGGAATGGCGCGCCGAACTGGAACGGCGGCGCAGCGCCTTTTCCCTGGCACAACTGGTGCGCCGGGAAAGTCGCCCAAAGCGCATCGCCGCCGCCGAGCTCCAGGCACGCCTGGCGCCAACCCTGCGCAAGAAGGCCCGCAATTATAATGAGCGGGGCCTCGACCTGGGCGAGCTCGACCTGCTGGCCTTCGTCAACCTCAAGCGCGCCACACCCGACTTCAACAGCCCGTTTCCACCTCCCACCGAATACTTGCGCCAAGGCTGGCGCTCGCTGTCGCTGGTGGGGTCGAATTTCGCCCGGGTGCTCTTCGCCCATGGCGACGCACCGGACTTCCTGCGCAGCAACCTCGGCCGAACCATTCTTTTCGACGTAGGAGTCGGACTTTGACCGGCTTCGTTCAAATTTCCCCCGCCGCGCGTTGAGCGCCTGTGAATTCGCCGGCTAGAATGCCCACCACTACAAAGTCGAGGCCCCCATGCCCAGCCGCCTGACGCCCGAAGACCAGCAAAAGGTCGACCAGTACCTGAATCTCCCCCAGCACCAGGTGGAACGCCAGCCGTTCCGCCCGTGGCGCCTGCTGTGGATTGTGCTGGCCATCGTCGTCGTGCTGGGCCTCCTCAGCCGCCTCCTGAGCCGACTGGTGCTATGAGCTGCCTCCTGCGCTCGCCCTCGGCGAACACGAATTCCTATAGCCTTGCGAGACTTTCCCATGTCCCATCGTATCGTGATCGTCGGCGGCGGCGCCGGCGGCCTGGAGCTCGCTACCCGTCTGGGTAGAACCCTCGGCAAGAAAGGCCTGGCCAAGATCGTCCTGGCCGATGCCAACCTCACCCACATCTGGAAACCCCTGCTTCATGAAGTGGCGGCCGGCTCGCTGAACTCCACCGAGAACGAGCTGAACTATGTCGCCCAGGCCAAGTGGAACCACTTCGAGTTCCAGCTCGGCCGCATGAGCGGGCTGGACCGCAAGCGCAAGGTCATCCAGCTGGCGGCCACCCATGATGAAGATGGGCGCGAGCTGGTGCCTGCCCGCGAACTGGACTACGACAGCCTGGTCATTGCGGTCGGCAGCACCACCAACGACTTCGGCACCGAAGGCGCGGCGCAGCACTGCATTTTCCTCGACACCCGTGAGCAGGCCGAGCGCTTTCACCGCAAGCTGCTCAGCCACTACCTGCGCGCCCACGCCCAGCAGAACGCCCACGATCAGATCAGTGTCGCCATCGTCGGAGCCGGTGCCACTGGCGTCGAACTGGCCGCTGAGCTGCATCACGCGGCCCATGAACTGGCCGCCTACGGCCTGGATCGCATTCAGCCGGAAAACATGCGCATTACCCTGATCGAAGCCGGCCCGCGCGTTCTTCCCGCACTGCCGGAGCGCATCAGCGCGCCGGTGCATCGCACCCTGGAGAAGCTGGGAGTCACCGTGATGACCGGTGCGGCAGTGAAGGAAGTGACAGCCGAGGGCCTATTGACGGCACAAGGTGAAACGATTCCCGCCAGCCTCAAAGTCTGGGCCGCCGGCATTCGCGCCCCGGCGTTCCTCAAGGACCTGGATGGTCTGGAGAGCAACCGTATCAACCAGCTCGTTGTGCGCCCGACCCTGCAAACGACCCGAGATGACGATATTTTCGCCTTCGGCGACTGCGCGGCCTGTCCTATGGGGGACGGCACTGAACGCAACGTGCCGCCTCGCGCGCAAGCGGCGCACCAGCAGGCCTCGCTGCTGGTGAAGTCGTTCAAGTCACGCCTGCAAGGCCAGCCACTGCACGACTATCAGTACAAGGACTACGGTTCGCTGATTTCGCTCTCGAGCTTCAGTGCCGTCGGCAACCTGATGGGCAATCTGATGGGTAGCGTGAAACTGGAAGGCTGGCTGGCACGGATGTTCTACATCTCGCTCTACCGCATGCACCAGATGGCACTTTATGGCGCCTTCCGCACTGGCCTGCTGATGCTGAGCGATCGCATCGGCCGCAGCACGGACCCGCGCCTGAAGCTTCACTGACGCACTCAAGGCAAGGTGGGATTTCGAGTACCGGAGTCCGCCTTGCCTAACTCATCGCGATCCAGCCCAGCAGCGACGCAAAAAATCGTTGCAAACAAAAAAGCGGTAAGGCTTTCGCCTTACCGCTTCTTCGGACCTCCCGAGAGGTCTTGTATGGTGGGTCGTGTAGGATTCGAACCTACGACCAATTGGTTAAAAGCCAACTGCTCTACCGACTGAGCTAACGACCCAAATGTGAGGTGGTCGGGGTAGAGAGATTCGAACTCCCGACATCCTGCTCCCAAAGCAGGCGCGCTACCGGACTGCGCTATACCCCGTAGGAAGTTGGCTCCGCGACCTGGACTCGAACCAGGGACCCAATGATTAACAGTCATTTGCTCTACCGACTGAGCTATCGCGGAACTTCGGTCTTCCAACTCTTCTTCGCTTCACCGCTTTGGTTTAGCGCTTCAGAGGCGCGCCATTTTACGGATAGCGAACAGCCTGTCAACCCCTAAAAAAACGAATTCCTACAATGATTTGCAGATAGCCACCCGAGTGCTATACCTGAGCCGTGGCGAGATCGTTGCAGGTCGTGGTCGCGACCTGTCTCCCTACAGGACGGCTATGAGCAATCAGGATCGACCCCCAACTCCTCCCGGCCCCGTGACGACCCTGGCCAGCCGCGGCATACAACCGCGCTTCGGTGATTTGGTGCAAAGCTGCCGCAAGCTGGTGATGAACCGGTTGGCGGAACATCTGACGGGGGTTTTCGGCCAGGTTGACGACACGCTCTTCGAATGCGCCGAGAAGGCCGAGAACAATCAGGTCCAGACGCTGTTCTTCGACAGCATGCGGGACATCCGCAAGCAACGCCCCCAAATAGAACGCGCGTACCACCAGCGTATCGCCAAGAGTTTCGAAGACTTCCTCGGCGGCAAGCTGAAGCCCGAGCTGAAAGCTGGCGAGCTGGATGCCGACCACCTCCAGTTGATGGAAAACGAGGAGTACGAAGAAAGCCTGCTGGTCACCAATATGGTTAGCCGGGTCAAGTCGCGTTGTTCGCAGTCCCTGTTCGCCCTCGATCAGCGCCTGGCGGTACTCAATGGCGGGCGCAAGTTGGGAGACGACGACAACCCGTTCGGCCCGCAGGCTGTGGCACTGGCCTTCCGCGAAGCGCTGGAGCCCCACCCCTTCCCGCTGCGGATCAAAACCATCCTCTATATGCTTTTCGACCAGCATGTGATGCATGGCCTGGACAGCGTCTATGAGGCCCTCAACCAACGTTTGATCCAGGCCGGCGTGCTGCCCAACCTCAAGTACAGCGTGCAGCGCTCCACCAGTGTGCCCCATCCGCCCTCATCGGCAGCGGGTAAGACACCACCCGGGGACAAAGCGGCGCAACCGCCCACTCAATCGCCGCCCGCGCCCCAGGCAAGCGGCCCACTGGACCTGACCGGCGCACCACCCAGCGACCCCGGCCAGTTGTTCAGCGGACTGGCCGCCCTGCTGGGCGAGCGCCGCATGCACCACAGCGACGCCCCGCTCCCCGGCGGAACCCCGAGCATCTCGAGCTTTGCCCCGCGAGGCGCAACCCGCACCTATAGCGCGGCGGAACTGCTCGAAGCTCTGAACCGCCTGCAACAACAGTCCGCCCAGGACCTTGCCAGCAAGCTACGCCAGCCGCAGCGCGTTGAAGGTCTGAAAGCCGACCTGCAACAACAACTGGAAAGCCACAGCAACCTGCCCGGACAACAGAAACTGTCCGATTACGAAGCGGACGTGATCGACCTGGTGGGCATGCTCTTCGATTTCATCCTCGACGACGACAACCTGGCCGATGTCTACAAGACCGCCCTCTCCCACCTGCACACGCCCTATTTAAAGGTCGCCCTGCAGGACAAGGCACTCTTCACCCAGCATCACCACCCGGCCCGCCGACTACTCAACTGCATGGCACAAGCCGGTGTGCTCTACGTCGGTGAAGGTGAGGAACGCGGGCTGCTGGCGAAGATGCACTGGGTCGTCGAGCGTGTCGTGCATGGCTTCAGCGGAGACCTGCTGCTGTTCGACAGCCTGTTAGATGAGTTCAACGAGTACGTCGGCACATTGAGGCATAAGGTGGAACTGCGCGAACAGCGCGCCGTGGAAGCCGCCAAGGGCCGCGACAAGCTGCTCGGTGCCCGTCAGCAGGCAGTCGACACAGTGGGCCGGTTCCTGGCCGGTCGCGAACTGCCCGGCATCATCCAGCACTTCCTCGAACTCACCTGGACCGACGTACTGGTCTTCGTCCTGCTCCGCCATGGCGACCGCAGCAACGAGTGGCAGCGCTCGGTGGAGGTCGCCGAGCAGTTGGCGTGGAGCGGAACCCCGCTGGACGCCGACGGCCGTGCCCGCCTTCAACAACTGCGTGTTCCAATGCTGGAAGACCTACGCAAAGGCCTGGAATTGCTGGGTGGCTATCACGAAGACGGTATTCGCCGCCTACTTCAGGATCTCGTCGCTTGCCAGCATGCCGTTCAGTCGCAGCAGCCGCAGGTGGCTGCACGTATCGACAGCCCGCTGCCGGAAAGCAAGCTGGGCGAGATGCTCGGCGAGGACTCGGAGCTGGCCAACACACCGAGCCCTGTCAGCCTATCCAATCGTGCCCAAGACTTGATCCGGGATCTCTCGCGCCTGGAGTTCGGTACCTGGTTCGAATTCATCGACGGCCCCGACACCCGAGCTCTCAAGCTGTCCTGGTACAGCCCTACCACGCGCAACTATATGTTCGTCGACCACAGCGGCCAGCGAGTGGCGATCGTGCCCATTACCCAGCTGGCCATGGACATGGAGCAAGGGCTGGCCCGCCTGGTTCCGCCGGAACGCAGCGCCCCACTGGTGGACCGCGCCCTGGGCGCTATCTACCGGGTACTGCAGCGCTTTACCGGCCGCACCACCTAGCCCGCCGTAGGAGTTCGCCATGGAAGAACGTCGCCAGCACAGTCGTCATGCCACAGAGCTACAGCTGGAAGTATTCGATCTGCATTCGGGACAGCGCCTGGGACGCATCGTCGACTTGTCGATGGATGGCTTCATGCTGCTGAGCGAGCTGCCACTGGTCGCCGACTCGGTGTGGGAGTGCAGGCTCGTCCCACTGACTTGGGTGGAAGGCCTGGAGGAAATCCGACTGGGCGCCGATTGCCTGTGGACGCGCAAGGGCGAAGATCAGCACAACTGCTGGGCAGGCTTCCATATCATCGACCTGGCAGAAGACCAGGCAACCGTTCTTGAAGACCTGCTGCAGTCCATTCGCACGCCCTGACTACACAAGAACCACAAAAAAGCCCCGCATAGCGGGGCTTTTTTGTGTCGCCGGAGATTAGCTGAAAACGATCTCGTCGCCTTCCACCTTGGCGGAGATGCTGCTGCCAGGCGCGAACTGGCCGGCAAGGATCTGCTGGGCCAGCGGGTTCTCGATCCAGCGCTGGATTGCCCGCTTCAGCGGGCGGGCGCCGTAGACCGGGTCGTAACCCACGGCAATCAGCTTGTCCAAGGACTCTGGGCTCAGCTCCAGGCTCAGCTCGCGCTCGGCCAGGCGTTTGCGCAGTCGCTGCAGCTGGATCTCGGCGATACCACCGATCTGGTCACGGCCCAGGGGCTCAAACACCACCACTTCGTCGATACGGTTGATGAACTCGGGACGGAAGTGCGCACTCACCGCGTCCATCACCGCCGCACGCTGAGCTTCCCGATCCCCCACCAGCTCCTGAATCTGCGAGGAGCCCAGGTTGGAGGTCATCACCACCACCGTATTGCGGAAATCCACGGTGCGACCGTGACTGTCAGTCAGACGGCCATCCTCCAGCACCTGGAGCAACACGTTGAACACGTCTGGGTGAGCCTTTTCCACTTCGTCCATCAGCACGACAGAGTACGGTTTGCGGCGAACGGCTTCGGTCAGGTAGCCGCCTTCCTCGTAGCCGACATAGCCCGGCGGCGCACCGATCAGGCGAGCCACGGAATGTTTCTCCATGAACTCGGACATATCGATGCGCACCATCGCCTCTTCGGTATCGAAGAGGAACTCAGCGAGGGCCTTGCACAGTTCGGTCTTGCCCACCCCGGTCGGCCCCAGGAACAGGAAGGAACCGCTGGGGCGATTCGGATCGGCCAGGCCGGCGCGGGAGCGGCGCACGGCGTTGGCCACGGCGACGACCGCCTCGTGCTGGCCGATGACGCGCTTGTGCAGCCCTTCTTCCATATGCAGCAGCTTCTCGCGCTCGCCCTCCATCATCTTGGCAACCGGGATACCGGTCCATTTGGAGACGACCTCGGCGATTTCTTCGTCAGTGACCTTGTTGCGCAGCAGCTGGTTCTCGGTCTTACCGTGCTGATCAACCATTTGCAGGCTGCGTTCCAGGTCCGGGATCACGCCGTACTGCAACTCAGCCATGCGCTGCAGATCGCCCTTGCGCCGCGCGGCGTCCATATCCTGGCGAGCCTGCTCGATCTTCTGCTGGATCTGCGCCGAACCTTGCACCTCGGCCTTCTCGGACTTCCAGATTTCCTCCAGATCGGCGTATTCGCGCTCGAGCTTCTGGATGTCCTCTTCCAGCTTGGCCAGACGCTTCCTGGTGGCTTCGTCCTCTTCCTTCTTCAGGGCCTCGCGCTCGATTTTCAGCTGGATCAGGCGGCGATCGAGCCGATCAAGGGCTTCCGGCTTGGAGTCGATTTCCATGCGGATGCGGCTGGCGGCTTCGTCGATCAGGTCGATGGCCTTGTCCGGCAATTGGCGGTCAGTGATATAGCGGTGCGACAGCTTGGCGGCGGCGATGATGGCGCCATCGGTGATGGTCACACCGTGGTGCACCTCATAGCGCTCCTTCAGGCCCCGCAGGATGGCGATGGTGTCCTCCTCGCTCGGCTCGTCCACCAGTACTTTCTGGAAACGACGTTCCAGCGCCGCATCCTTCTCGATGTACTGGCGGTACTCGTCCAGGGTGGTCGCGCCAACGCAATGCAGCTCGCCTCTGGCAAGAGCCGGCTTGAGCATGTTGCCTGCATCCATGGCGCCCTCAGCCTTGCCGGCACCAACCATGGTGTGCAGTTCGTCGATGAAGAGAATGACCCGACCTTCCTGCTTGGAGAGCTCGTTGAGTACGCCCTTCAGGCGCTCCTCGAACTCGCCGCGGAACTTGGCGCCGGCGATCAGCGACCCCATGTCCAGGGCCAGCAGGCGCTTGTCCTTGAGTCCATCCGGCACCTCGCCATTAACGATGCGCTGGGCCAGGCCTTCGGCGATGGCCGTCTTGCCGACGCCGGGCTCGCCAATCAGCACGGGGTTGTTCTTGGTGCGGCGCTGCAGGACCTGGATAGTGCGGCGGATTTCGTCATCACGACCTATAACCGGGTCCAGCTTGCCTTCTTCGGCGCGCTTGGTCAGATCGACGGTGAACTTGTCCAGCGCCTGGCGGGACTCCTCGACATTGGGATCATTCACGGCCTGGCCACCACGCAGGTTGGCGATGGCATTCTCCAGCGCCTTGCGGGTCACGCCCTGGCCGAGCAGGAGCTTGCCGAGACGGGTGTTCTCGTCCATGGAAGCGAGCAGCACCAGCTCACTGGAGATGAACTGGTCGCCCTTTTGCTGGGACAGCCGATCGGCCTGGTTGAGCAGGCGCGCCAGGTCCTGGGACAGGTTCACATCGCCAGTGGGGTTCTGGATCTTCGGCAGATGGTCAAGCTCACGGGTCAGGCCCTGGCGCAGGGCCGCCACGTCGAAGCCCACCTGCATCAGCAGAGGCCTGATGGAACCGCCCTGCTGATCGAGCAGGGCCAGTACCAGGTGTACGGGTTCTATAGCGGGGTGGTCGTGGCCAACCGCCAGGGACTGCGCATCAGAAAGCGCCAGTTGCAGCTTGCTGGTCAAACGGTCAATTCGCATGGGTTCGTCCTTCCTTCAGATAGCGGGCGGCACGATGAAGGCGCCTGATACGAAAACCCGCCGGGATGAAGCTTAGATAGGGACGATTCTGTGTGATTCAACCTTTGTGCGATTGACCGGAATCAAGAGACGTTGCGGCGGGCTTCCAGACTGGAGGGAAATTGCCCGTAATACGATTCGCTCCGGCCAGGGCGCGAAATCTGTCAGTCGGTCAGCCAGACCAGGCTGGCGAAACGGCCGGTGCGAGAGGCGCGACGATAGGAATAGAAGCGGGGATCACTGACGGTGCAAAAGCCTCCGCCATAAACGGCATGCACGCCCCGCGCGGCCAAGCGAATGCGCGCAAGTTGGTAGATATCGGCCATGAACTTGCCAGCATTGGCACTGGGCCGGAAGGCCTGTCCAGCCTCCTGATGGTTAGCCACGAAAGCTTCACGCACTTCGGGGCCGACTTCGAATGCAGCGGGGCCAATGGCCGGGCCTAGCCAGACCAGCACCTCTTCAGGCGACAAGGCCAGCGCATCCAGGGTGGCCTCCAGCACACCGTTGGCCAGTCCACGCCAGCCGGCATGGGCAGCGGCAACCTTGGTACCGGCGCGATCGCAAAACAGCGCGGGCAGGCAGTCTGCGGTCAAAACAGCGCTGGCAACGCCCGGCTCGTCGGTCCAGCTGCCGTCCGCTTCGTCCACTCGGGCCGGGTCGGCCCTGGAAACCTGAACGCCATGCACCTGGCTAAGCCATGCAGGACGGCAGCCCAGGCTGGACATCAATAGAAGACGGTTCTGTTCCACGGCCTGCGGATCATCGCCGACATGGCTGCCGAGGTTCAGGCCTTCATACGGCGACTGGCTGAATCCGTCCTCGCGAGTGGTGACGCACGCGTTCACCCGCGCCGAGGCGGGCCAGTCAGGCGTCAGCCAGGTGTTCATTGCTCGAAGGACTCGCGATCCTGGCGCAGGAGGCTCAGCAGCCAGACGAAGTCGTCAGGCAACGGGGACTCCCACTTCATGCGCACGCCGCTCACAGGGTGGTCCAGTTCGAGGAACCGCGCATGCAGAGCCTGGCGCGGAAACTCCTTGAGGGTCTGGACCAGCGTCGGACTCGCGGCTGGAGGAATGCGGAAGCGACCGCCGTAGACCGGATCACCCACCAGCGGGAAGTTCACATAAGCCATGTGCACACGAATCTGGTGGGTACGGCCGGTTTCCAGCTTCACGCGTGTGTGCGTATGGGAACGGAAGCGCTCCAGCACCCGGTAATGGCTGACGGCGGGCTTGCCCCCGGCGACGACGGCCATGCGCTGACGCTGCTGGCCATGACGGCCGATAGGCGCATCTACCTTGCCACCGGAAGTGATCACCCCGACCACTACAGCCTCGTACACGCGACTCACGCTACGCGCCTGCAGCTGTGCGACCAGGCTGGTATGAGCCTCGAGGGTCTTGGCGACCACCATCAGACCGGTGGTGTCCTTGTCCAGGCGATGGACGATGCCGGCACGCGGCACGTTCTCGAGCCCCGGCACATGGTGCAGCAGGGCGTTGAGCAGTGTGCCATCGGCATGCCCAGCAGCTGGATGCACCACCAGTCCGGCGGGCTTGTCCAGCACCAGCAGGTGATCGTCCTCGAAGACGATATCCAGCTCGATGTCCTGGGCTATCCACTCGCCCTGCGACTCCTGCTCGGCATTCAGCTCCAGCAGAGCGCCGCCGTGCACGATGTCGCGCGGACGCAGCACGCTGCCGTCAACGGTGAGGAGCCCGTCCTTGATCCAGCCGGAAAGGCGGGAGCGGGAGTGCTCGGAAAAGAGTTGCGCAGCGATCTGGTCGAGACGTTGCCCGCCCAGTTCGGAAGGCACTTCGGCGCTGAGTTGAATGACGTGCTTGGTATTGGAAGGCATGCTCGGGAACGGAGGGGGCGCAGCCTTTGGTTTCAGTTGCGCGCTTGTGGTTAAATACTGCGTCTTTGTCCCGGGGGTTCCGGGGCGCCCATCATAACAGGACGGCTCCAGCCAAGACAGCCAGCCGTCACAGGGACGCAAGCCGCCATGCAAGTGAAACACCTGCTGCTGATCGCCACTCTCGCCCTCACCGCCGCCTGTTCCTCCAACAAAGAAGTGGTGGACGAGAACCTGAGCGAAGCCGAGCTGTATCAGCAGGCCCAGGCCGATCTGGACAACAGCAGCTACACCCCCGCCATCGCCAAGCTCAAGGCCCTCGAATCCCGCTATCCGTTCGGCCGCTATGCCGAACAGGCCCAGCTCGAGCTGATCTACGCCTATTACAAGAACGTCGAGCCGGAGGCCGCCAAGTCCGCTGCGGAGCGTTTCATCCGCCTGCACCCGCAACATCCGAACGCCGACTACGCCTACTACCTGAAAGGTCTGGCGTCCTTCGAGCAAGACCGCGGCCTGCTGGCGCGCTTCCTCCCGCTGGACATGACCAAGCGTGACCCGGGTGCCGCCCGCGACTCCTACAACGAGTTCGCGCAACTCACCAGCCGCTACCCGAACAGCCGTTATGCCCCGGATGCCAAGCAGCGCATGATCTACCTGCGCAACCTGCTGGCCGCCTACGAAATCCACGTTGCCGACTACTACCTGACCCGTCAGGCCTATGTCGCCGCTGCCAACCGCGGCCGCTACGTAGTGGAAAACTTCCAGGAAACCCCCGCTGTCGGCGACGGTCTGGCTGTGATGGTTGAGGCTTACCAACGCCTGGGCCTGAACGACCTGGCTGCTTCCAGCCTGGAAACCCTGAAACTGAACTACCCGGAGCACCCGCAACTGGTAGACGGGCAGTTCGTGGCTCGCGAAGAAGAAGCCGACAACCGCTCCTGGCTGGCCAAGGCTACCTTGGGCCTGATCGAGAGCGACGCGCCGCTGCCCCCGGGCGAAACCCGCGCTGCCCAGGATGTGATCAAGCAGTACGAAAACGCCAAGGAAGAAATTCCGGCAGAACTGCTGCCGGAGAATCAGGATGAAGTGCAGGAAGAAGAGCACGAGTCCGAAGCCAACCAGAACGACCGTTCCTGGTTCAGCTACATGACTTTCGGCTTGTTCGATTGAGCAACGCCATATGCAATGAAGAAGGGAGGCCAATGGCCTCCCTTCTTCGTTTTAGTCTGCATCAGTCTCCCAGCCGCCATCCGGAAGTAACCGGATAACGCCGATCCCTGCCGAATCCCCGCTGGGTCACCCGGATGCCGATCGCTGCCTGGCGCCGCTTGTGCTCGTTACGATCCACCATACCCAGCACCCGATTCACCGTATCCTCGTCGAATCCCTCGGCAATGATGGCGTTGGCTGACAGGTCGTGCTCAATGTAGAGCTTGAGAATCTCGTCCAGCACTGGGTAGGGCGGTAGCGAATCCTCATCCTGCTGCCCGGGTGCCAGTTCCGCAGACGGCGGCCTTTCGATCACCCGCGGCGGAATCACCGGCCCAAGACTATTGCGGTACTCGGCAAGACGGAACACCAAGGTCTTGGGCACATCCTTTAGCACATCGAAGCCGCCAGCCATGTCGCCATACAAAGTCGCGTAGCCCACGGCCAGTTCGCTCTTGTTGCCAGTGGTCAGAACCAGGCTGCCCTTCTTGTTGGAAATTGCCATCAGGATCGAGCCGCGACAGCGTGCCTGCAGGTTTTCCTCGCTGGCATCGCGCGAATGACCATCGAACACCGGCGCGAGAATCTGCTGGAAAGCATCCAGGGCCGGGGCGATGGGGAGTACGCGATAGGCCACGCCGAGTAGACGCGCCTCGGTCTCGGCATCCTCCAGACTGATCTGCGACGTGTAGTGGTAGGGCATCATCACCGCTTCCACTCGTTCGGCGCCCAAGGCATCCACGGCCACCGCGAGGGTCAGAGCCGAGTCGATACCACCGGAAAGCCCCAGCACCACGCCCTTGAAGCCATTTTTTTGCACATAGTCGCGAACCCCCACCACCAGCGCCTGGTAAACGCTCGCTTCCACGTCGGGCAGCTCGGCGCAGTGGGTCAGGCGCGGCAGCCAGCGCCCTTCCAGCAGCTGCAGATCCACCGGATACAGGCCTTCGACGAAGGCCGGCGCGCGTTGGCAAATCATCCCGCTGGCGTCCATGACACAGCTTCCACCGTCGAACACCAGCTCATCCTGGCCGCCGACCTGGTTCACGTAGATCACCGGCATCTCGCCCTCGGCAACCCGTTCGGCCAGTACTTCCTCACGCTCCAGTTGCTTGTCCAGATGGAAGGGCGAAGCGTTCAAGCTGAGCATCAGCTTCGCCCCGGCAGTGCGGGCCTGGGCCATGGGCTCGGGGAACCAGATGTCCTCGCAGATCGACAGCGCCACCGGCACACCCTTGATATCCACTATGCAAGGCTGTTGCCCGGGCTCGAAATAGCGCTTCTCGTCAAACACTCGGTAGTTGGGCAGACATTGCTTGTAGTAGCTAGCCAGCAGCTGGCCATCGGCAATCACCGCGCAAGCGTTGTAGCGCAGCTCTTCTTCCAACCAGGGATACCCCACAACCAGGTAGATGCCACGAACCTCGTCGCGCAACTGCCGAAGCCCCTGCTCGATACGCCGCTGCATGCTGGAGCGCAGCAAAAGGTCTTCCGGCGGATATCCGCACAGGGACAACTCGGGGAAGACGATGACATCCGCTTCCCAGGCCCCACGCGCCGCGTTCGCTTCCTCGATCATCCGCTCGACATTGCCCTGGACATCACCGACTCGGAGATTGAGCTGGGCCATCACGATTCGCAGGCTCTGGCGCATGGCCGCCTCCCGGGCGTTGATCAAGACACCGAATACGTATCAACGCCAACATACTCCGCAGCGCCTGTAGCGAAAACCACGCAAGTCGCGACAGCGTGCGACCGGTCTCTGTGCGCGGACAACCGGCTTGGCTAAACTGCCAGCTTTCCATCAAGAAGAGAGCACCTTCGGCATGTTTCGCCTGCTGTTCTGGATAGTCGTGATCTTCGCCGCCATCTGGCTGTGGCGCCGCTTCAAGACCCCTTCGAAGCCCCGCCCCGAGCCGCGCCAGCAGGACGACAACAAGCCCATGGTCCGCTGCGCACAATGCGGCGTGCACGTCCCCCGTAGCCACGCCCTGTCCCAGGACAATCGCTGGTATTGCAGCCGGGCCCACCTGGAACAGGACCAGAGCCCTGGTGAGCGCTGATACCCTCCCCGCCCCGACAGCACTCAGCGCCCAAGGGCGGCGCATCTTCCGCCTCTACAGCCTGTATCGGCTGTTGATTGGTGTAGCACTGGTCGTACTGATCTCCAGCGAACTGGACGACAGCCTCCTGGACCTGGCGCGACCGGAGCTGTTCCGCAATGCCAGCTGGTTCTACCTGATCCTCAATACCCTGATCGCCGCGCTGGTGCCTCGCCCCCGCAGCATGGTGCAGGTCTTCAGCCTGGCCGTGGTGGACGTAATGCTGTTGTCCTGCCTGTTCTTCGCGGCAGGCGGCACGCCCAGCGGCATCGCCAACCTCATGGTGGTTTCGGTCGCCATCTCCAACATCCTGCTGCGCGGGCGCATCGGCCTGCTGGTAGCGGCCGTGGCGGCGATCGGGCTGATCTACCTGACCTTCTACCTCAGCATCAGCCACCCGCAGGCCTCCAGTCAGTTCGTCCAGGCCGGCGGCTTCGGCGCGCTGTGCTTCGCCGCGGCACTGTTCATCCAGGGGCTGAGCCGGCGCCTGCAACTCAGCGAAACCCTCGCGGAGCAGCGCGCGGCCGACGTGGCCAACCTGGAAGCACTTAACGCTCAGATTCTGGAACGCATGCGCACTGGCATCCTGGTGCTCGACCCGGGCAATCAGATCCTGCTCGCCAACAACGGTGCGCAAACCCTGCTGGGCAAGGAAAACCTGAAAGGCCGCGCGCTGGACAGCCAATGCCGTGAGCTGCTGGCCAGCCTTCAGCACTGGCTGGCCAACCCCACCCTGCGGCCACAGAGCCTCCAGGCCTTCGCCAATGGCCCTACCCTGCAACCCAGCTTCGTTCACTTGCAGCGTGGCAATCAGCTAAACACCCTGGTTTTTCTCGAAGACATCTCGCAAATCGCCCAGCAGGCCCAGCAGCTGAAACTCGCCTCCCTCGGTCGCCTGACTGCAGGCATCGCCCACGAGATCCGCAACCCCCTGGGCGCCATCAGCCACGCAGCGCAACTCCTGCAGGAGTCGGAAGAGCTCCAGGGCCCCGATCGGCGGCTGGCGCACATTATCCAGGACCATTCGCGGCGCATGAACCTGGTGATCGAGAACGTGCTCCAACTGTCCCGACGCCGCCAGTCGGAGCCGCAGTTGCTGGACCTGAAGTACTGGCTCACCCGATTCGCCAGCGAGTTCCGCAGCTCCTCCAGCCCCAACCAGACCCTGCACCTGTCTACCCTCGGCAGTACGTTGCAGACCCGCATGGACCCCCAACAGTTGACCCAGGTGCTGACCAACCTGGTGCAGAACGGCCTGCGCTACAGCGCCAAGAAAAACGCCCAGGGCCAGGTCTGGCTCAAGCTGTTCCGTGATGCCGAAAGCGACCTGCCCATACTTGAAGTGGAGGACGATGGGGACGGCGTCCCGCCCGAGCAGGTGCACAATATCTTCGAGCCCTTCTTCACCACTGAAAGCAAGGGCACCGGCCTTGGCCTGTACATCTCCCGCGAGCTCTGCGAGAGCAACCAGGCCCGCCTCGACTACAAACCGCGCGAACAAGGCGGCAGCTGCTTCCGCATCACGTTCGCCCACCCGCGCAAACTGAGCTGACCATGACCCGACAGAGAGCCCTGATCGTCGACGACGAGCCCGATATCCGCGAACTGCTGGAGATCACCCTCGGGCGGATGAAGCTCGACACCCGCAGCGCCCGCAACCTCAAGGAAGCCCGCGATTGGCTCGCGCGCGAGCCCTTCGACCTGTGCCTGACCGACATGCGCCTGCCCGACGGCACCGGTCTGGAACTGGTGCAGTACATCCAGCAGCGCCACCCCATGGTTCCGGTGGCGATGATCACCGCCTACGGCAGCCTCGACACCGCGGTGAACGCCCTCAAGGCCGGCGCCTTCGACTTCCTCACCAAACCGGTAGACCTTGGCCGGCTGCGCGAACTGGTCAACACCGCCTTGCGCCTGAGCGCCCCGGAAGACGGTGAGCAACCGGTGGACGGTCGTTTGCTGGGCACCTCGCCGCCCATGAGCGCCCTGCGCAAGCAGATCCAGAAGCTCGCCCGCAGCCAGGCACCGGTGTACATCAGCGGTGAGTCGGGCAGCGGCAAGGAACTGGTGGCGCGGCTGATCCATGAGGAGGGGCCGCGCATCGACCGTCCCTTCGTACCGGTCAACTGCGGCGCCATCCCGTCCGAGCTGATGGAAAGCGAATTCTTCGGCCATAAGAAGGGCAGCTTCACCGGTGCGGTGGAAGACAAGCAGGGCCTGTTCCAGGCAGCGAATGGCGGCACCCTCTTCCTCGACGAGGTAGCCGACCTGCCACTGGCGATGCAGGTCAAACTGCTGCGCGCCATCCAGGAAAAAGCCGTGCGCGCCGTGGGGGGGCAGCAGGAAGTAGTCGTGGACGTGCGCATCCTCAGCGCCACCCACAGGGACCTCGCCGCGGAAGTCGCCGCAGGCCGATTCCGCCAGGATCTCTACTACCGCCTCAATGTGATTGAACTCAGCGTGCCGCCACTGCGCGAGCGCCGGGAAGACATCCCGCTGCTGGCCGAAAGCATGCTCAAGCGCCTGGCCCAGCAGAGCGGCCTACCCGCCGCGAGCCTCGCTCCGGAGGCCCTGGACAAGCTCAAGTGCTATCGCTTTCCCGGTAACGTCCGCGAATTGGAGAACATGCTCGAGCGTGCCTACACGCTCTGCGAAGACGACCAGATCCAGGCACGCGACCTGCGCCTGGCCGACGCCACCGGCCCAGCCGAGGGGGGCGAGGCCAGCCTGGCACAGATCGACAACCTGGAAGACTACCTGGAAGACATCGAGCGCAAGCTGATCATGCAGGCACTCGAAGAAACCCGCTGGAACCGCACGGCGGCGGCGCAACGCCTGGGCCTGACGTTCCGCTCCATGCGCTATCGCCTGAAGAAGCTGGGCATCGACTGATGCCCAGCGCCGCCACTCCAGGCGAGCATGTCGTCAAGTAACTCGTCCGGGAAGGCGGTACTCCACTACCAGCACTGGGCCGCCGTGCGAGTGGCATTGGCCAGCGTACGCTCGCCGGTGTGGCTGATCTGGAAGTCGCCGCACGGATCGTTCGCCATACTGCCGGTACGGGTAGCCCGCAACTGGTAAGTGGTAGCTGTCGTTGCGCCTTGGGCGGCGATGGTGTAGTTGGCCGCCCCCGAAGCCGGCGCCTGGGAGGCGAAGCTATCGGCAAAATTGCCTTCGGCGTCCAGGTAGGAGCCGTGGGTGGAGTAATAGCGCTCCAGCGCCTGTGCACCCTCCATCAAGGCAGCCTTCACCTCAGCCCGCTTGCCCCGCCGCACATGCTCTGTGTAGTTGGGATAAGCGATCGCGGCGAGGATGCCGATCACCACTACCACGATCATCAGCTCAATCAGGGTGAACGCCTTGCTGCTTCTCATCGAATCTGGTTCCAAGACTGACGGCCTTCGAGAACATTGATGGTATTGGCGGCCGGAATGCAGTCATTCACCCCGGTACCGCGGCAAAGCCAGTACTTCTGCGGATCGATCAGGTCGAACGAGCCGGTGGGAATGCTACCGGACGAGCCAATGCCGGACGGTGGAAGCTTGCGGTCACCAACAGTCACCATGTCCGCTTCGGTGAACTTGCCATCCTTGTTCAAGTCCAGCAGGACATAATTGAGCCGCCCGCCAGTAGCCATATCGAGCACCATTGTCCAGCCGGAGCCACCGGCCAAGCAGGGGTCAGAAGAGGGAATGGCAGTTTCGACGACCAGACGATTGAGCAGGATGCGCGGAGCGAAAATAACCCGCTCGCCCTGGGCGCCTTTGATCGGAGAAGTCAGTTCGAGATACCAGCCACGCTTGTTGCTCCAGTCAATTGCGGTGGCCGGTGCGTCGAGTACCCGCACATCCCGATCGAAGGCTTCCCCCTCGAACAGGATTGAGCGCTGGTCAAGGTTCGAACGGCCAATGAAAGCGGTTGAGGCGCCGGTGCTCGTCAGCTTGTCCCAGATGCCGTAGAAGCTCTGTTTGGACGTGTCGACCACATCACTAGCGGTGTAGAGCCGGCCGGTGCCGAAGTAGACGACGACGCCCTGCGACACGCCATCCGGGTGGTAGGCGATTTCCGGCTTGACGGTGATCGGTTGGCGCGCGCCAGCGGTATCTGTAGCAACGTACAGCGGCTGTGGTTTGTTGCCTGAGCTCAGGTTGACTTCGAAATCGCCAACACCGGAACCATTGCCCTTGAGGTTGAACTTCCACAGGTTTCCGCTCAGGTCGCCGGCATACACATCCTTCACGTAGATGTTGCCCGAGCTGTCAGTGGCGTATACGAAGGATGGGCTGGACAGGCCGCCCGTCGCCTTGCCCGCGCGAACTTTGTTCACGGCGCCGGTCGCCAGATCGACGATGAACAACACCGAGTCATCATTGGTGCTGCCGTAGCCATTACCGAAGATCGCCGCCCAGCTGCCGTCCTTCATGCGCCCGACCAACGGCTCGCCGAAGTTGTAGCCCAGATCGGCATCATCCTTGATCTCCCACAACACCTTGCTGGCGCTGAAGCCCGTGCCGGAGGCGTCTGTGACGTCCAGGGCAAAGACGCTTTTCCCTCCGGCCCCGAGGCTGCCCAGAAGCACGGTACGCCACGCACCATTCAGACGGGCATCGCGAATGTGCAGCTTTCCGTCCACGAAGTAGCGGTGCTTGTAGTCGCTATTAGCCAGGAGTTTGGCATTACCCAAGACGCCGTTGGGCATGTAGGCGAACAACTCATTGCCATTGTTGGCGTTGAAGGCGTGCAGGAAGCCATCGTTAGCGCCGACGAACAGCACCGGTGGCTTGCTCGACTTGGCTGCGACGAACTCGGCGTAGGTCTGGTCGCCGCTTGCTACGGGTACTCGCCCATGGAAGCCCCAGTCCTGCTTGTTGGCCAACACCAGGGTGGAGTTGACGACATCGCCGAGCAGGGTCGAGCGTTTGCGGAACTTCCTGCCGGCCGGCGCCTCGTTCGTCCGGCTGCCCATCAGGTAGTTGAACAGCGCCTCATCATCGTTGAAATACACCTTGAGTTCTGCGCCAAGGCTGCTCCAGTTCAAAGCCAGGCCATGGTTGGTGCCCGCCGCACCATCGTGAGTGAACAGACTTCGCGAGCTGAGCCCCAGTTTCTGCCCCGCCTCCCAGACTTCCTCGAAAACGATGCCGGCGCTGGTCTGCATGGGCTTTTTCGCGAGCAATTTTCCGGACCAGTCCGAGCTGGTATAGAAGGCCTCGTAGACCAGGGTGTTGCTGTCTAGACGACGGGCATTGGGCACGGCCGAGGTGTTCGACCCGGTACGATCGCTGATCGACGCGAGAGTCTCACCCAAGGCGCTGGCGAACTGCTGCGGGTCCTGGGCGCTGAAGAAACCTCCCCGACCATTCATCGCCGCGTGCAGCAGGTCATCCAGCTTCGCCGGCTCGCTGCTGGTCGGGCTTGGCCAAGTCACCGATGCACCATTCTTGACAGCGGCGAATGCAGTCTGCGGGTCGACGGTCCCGCTCATGCCCAGTCCGACCCCGAAGGTCACCATGTGCTGCCAGAACGCGGGGTCGGCCGAATCGGTCGGCACACGGTTGTCCAGGGCGTTATGCAGGTCGCGACTCCAGTAGTACATGGCGACGTCCGCCAGGGTGTTCTCCGAGCTGTCGCTGAACGGCGCTTTGGGCACATAGCGATAGCTCCGCCCATCCGGCCCGCTGATGGTCGGGCCGTTACTGTTATCAACGTTGGCGCGCGCGCCCTCCTTGGAGGCGGCGTCACCGTTCCAGTAGCCGTCCGTGGTCAGGATCGTGTAGCTCTGGCGGCAGGCATACTCCTTGCCCCCGGTCTGGCCCGGAGTCGAACTCCAGGGCCCCGACTCGTCCTTGCGCGAGTAATACTCGCCTGCATCACCTAGCGCCTTGCGCAGGGGGGTACCTCCCGAGGCGCTGGCAGCGAACAGCCAGTCATAAAACTCGGAGCGCCCGGTTCCCTCAAATCGACGCACGCCGCGCGCCAGGGTATCGGTCAGGTTGATTGCACCGTAGCCAACCCGAATATCCCCGGGCAGCGCGGAAAACGCCTGGCTGACCCCTGCCTTGGCCGACATGATGCGAGTCCGATAGTAGGAGAACCAGTTGGCGAAGTTCTGCTGCTCGGAGGTGCCTACGCTACGCTCGGCATAGCAGGCATCCTGGCGGGGGTTGCTTGCACAGCTGCCCCCTCCAACATATTCGTAATAGAAAGCGGCACCTGCGCCACTCTCCGCCCCCACGGCAAAACCGTTGTAGTACTCGACGTTGCTGCAACGCCTGTTCAAGCACTCGTAGCTATTGGGCGAGAAGTAGTCATCCATGATCGCCATGTAGTCGTTGCCGAGGTTGACCGTCTGCCCCCCCGTATAACCATCCACGAATGCGGCTGCGAAGGTTGCATTGGCATAGCGTTGGCCGTCGCTCTTGACTGGCGGCAGGTACTGTACGGCCGGGTTGTAGTAGGACTTGTTCAGGTGGCTGGAAGCCAGGTAGCGATGACTCGCCTTCGAGCAGAAATGCAGGTTCTTGCCGGCATAGCTGCCCCGCCCCGTGCACTCCCGCCGCTCGTACCATTCGCCCGTGCGCTCCAGATACGCGGGCTTGAGCTCATCGGGGAGGAAGCCCCAGCGCATCGAGCCGGAATCATCCAGGATAAACATGAGGTTGGGCTCGACCTGACCACCCAGGTTCAACGGAACCTGCCCGGGTACAAATGCTGCCAGGGCACTATGGCTGACCATAAAAGTCAGCAGGCCGGCCACCAGTGCCCGTACCGCAAACGCATATTTCGAGCGGATCATCCGTGTCTTCCTTCGATCAGTTCTGGCTGCGGATGGCAATGGCCACGGTGGAGCGCAGGTGCACTTCGGCATCCCCGCCGGCATAACCGGTGGCCTCGACGTTGAACAGATAGGTCCGGCTCAGGCAGTCGAACGCCCGGTTCTCGGCAATCGAACCGTCGGTTTCGCAGACGAAGCTGGTCGCGCCACCCGACGCTCCGTAAAAGTTGCGAACCTGACAGACCGGCTGCCGCGGTTTGTTGTGAAGTTCGGCGGGAGGGGTCCATTGCGTAGCCGTCACCGTCGGGCAATCGGCCTTCGCCAGGAACAACTGGGTAGGATCGACGCTGGCTTCCACCTGCTGTCGCACATAGGCCTCGCCCACCCGCAAGGCGCTCTCGGCTGCCTGGAACGCCACGTTGTAGTCCCGCGCGCCGCCGGCCATACGCTCCTGCAGGGTGCTGCCGGACATCGCCGTAACCCCCAACACGGTTAGTGCCAGGAGTGCGATCAGGCAAACCAGCAGCACTGCTCCTTTTTGCTTTTGCATGCTTATCCTTGCCTCATCAGTCGACCCGATTGCGCAGGGCCACAACTGTGCTGAATACCTGGCGCAGGCGCCCATCCGCCGCCACTGCCGCCCCCCCGAACTGGACAGCCTGGTCCAGCGCTCCCACCACTCGCTCATTGCTGACCAGCAGCAGATCGATCTTCACCGTGCGGACATCATCCCAACGGTTCGCCGCTTCCACCTCGGCCGGGCTCAGGTAGGTCTGCACACCAACACTGTTATTCACCGCCACGCCGAAACTGGTGCGCAGCGACTCCACACCCTCCACGACCTCGTTGGTCTGCGGTGGAACCTGCGCCGCATCGCGGACAAACAATGCACGGATAGGCTGCCCGTTTGCCGTGACGCGGCCGGTATCCGCCACGTAAAAGGTCCTGTAGGCGAAGCCCACTACTCGCGCAGGGCTGTTGAATGCGATATCCGAGAATTTGAAGCCGCCGCATTTGGCGTTCTTGTCATTGGTGCTCGCGGCATGAGTCAGTGTCACCTGGCCTGAACCCGACGAGTTCGGCTTGTTGGTGATGCGGATGACTACCGCCTTCTCCATGTCTTGCACCATCACCGCATGGTCCTGCTGCATGCTTGGGCAATAGGCCGTAACCTTGAGATTCGCATTGAGTGACGGTTTGAGCAGTTCACCCGCGGTCAGAAAGGACTCGCAGCCATCGTTGGCGAAGATCGCCACCTGGTCAGTGCCTACCGCCCCAAGCTCGTCGGTTGCCGTGATGCGCCGGCCCCATATGGGGCGATTCATGGCACTCCATCCACCTGGGTCTCCGTTGGCGGCGACCACGCAGATGTCCTCCTCATCAAGCCGAGCCCCCACCCCAACGCCCGCAGTGCGCAGTTCGGCAGCCAGGTATTGCAGGGCGAAGCGCCCGTTTTCCTGCAGGTTTCCCGCGACCCCCCGGAGAAGGAAGGTGTTCTTGTTGCTGATGAAGACCTGGAGAACCGCCAGACTGATGACCAAGCCAATCGCCATGGCCACCATCAGCTCCACCAGGCTCAAGCCGCGTTGCTTGTGCATGAGCACCCCGTCAAATCTGCGTGACGAAGGAGAATTGCTGGGCGGCGCTACCCCCCACCCGCTCCTCGTTCCATTGAACGATTACCGTGAAGCGGCCACCGTTCTGCACGACACCGCCATTCCCCTCTGGTAGTTGCCTGGCAAGGTTGGCGCGCCATTCCGCCAGGTCCCGCTGGAAAGGCAGGCAGGTTTCCTTCGCCGGATCACAGGCCAAGGCGGCACCGACCGCCAGGTTGTAGAACCCTGCCTGCGCATCGCCTCGCGCGGCGCGCATGCGATCAGCCATCTCATAGGCCAGGAAGGTCGCATGGGAGCGCACGGACGCTAGCTGGTTGGCCTTAAGCGCGGTGAGCTGCATGGCTGCCAGACCCATTACTCCGATGGAGAAAAGGAGCACCGCGACCAGGACTTCGATGAGGGAGGCTCCCCGCTGGTACGACACCCTCATTTGCAGCTTCCCCTCTTCAGAGAAATCGAACCGGACAGTTCAATGGAAACACTGCGATTGAAGGTGGCGCAGCCCAGCGACGTATCCTTTGCCGTCAGGGTAAGCGCCATCTTCGCCGCGCTTACCAGCCGGCCCTGCGAGTCGAAGAGGATGTTTTGCAGCCCTGTCGGGGTGACCGCCAATGCGTTCAGGGGAGGGAAACGGCGCAACTCCAAGCTGTCCCGCTCGCGCAACAACTGCCAGCTACCATCGGTTGCCAGCGGCCCCTTCAGCCTGATGGTCTGCGCTCCCTGGACTGCTTCGCGGCGCGCATAGTTGAGCATGCCGGAGAACGCATCAAGTTCTGCCGCTGCCTGGCTCTCGCGAAGTAATTGGGAGAAGTTCGGTGCTGCCAATCCGATCAATACTGCGAGCACGACAAGCGTGACCAGCAGTTCGATCAACGTAAATCCTCGCTGCGACATTCCCTGCCCTCAAAGGATGGTGCAAACCTGAGCGGGCAGACACCCGCGCGACGGAGTTTCCTACCCCGACCTTGCCGACCTTCCATGACGAGCGGTCGATAATTAACGACCGGCGGCAATTTACGCGCGAATAGTAGCTGATTGGTACTACCGTTTTAAATCACGTTTTATGAACTGCGAGCTTGCCCACAAGATTGACCGGGACGGTGCAGCAGAACGGGCCACCGGGCCTGGCCTGGTAATCACGCACTGTCCCTAACGCCAAGGCGTCCGTCAGCCCACGCGCCCCTCTGGCGCATAGGGCTGCGGGTCGATAATCGGCTCGCGGCCAAGCATCAGATCCATCAGCAGTCGGCAGGATGCTGGGGCCAGCACCAGCCCGTTACGGTAATGGCCGCAGTTCAGCCACAGACCGTCCGCGCCTGGCACAGGGCCGATGAAGGGAATGCCTTCAGGCGAGCTGGGACGTAATCCCGCCCAATGTCCTACCACCTCGGAATTGGCCAGTTCCGGCAACAGCTCGAAAGCGGATGCCTTGAGGCTCTCCAGGGCTTCGTCGGTAGGGGTCTTGTCGAAACCGGCATGTTCCAGGGTGCTGCCCACCAGGATATGGCCATCCCGGCGCGGGATCGCATAACGCCCTTTCGCCAACACCATCGCCGGCAAGAAATCTTCGGCACACTTGAAGAGGATCATCTGCCCCTTCACCGGTTCCACCGGAAGCGCCAGCCCCAGGCGGGCGAGCAGTTCGCCACTCCAGGCGCCAGCCGCGAGCACCACACGATCGGCCAGGATCTCACCTTCGACCGTATTCACCCCAACTACGCGTGCTCCATCGCGGATAAAGCTCTGCACTTCGCACGACTCATGCAGCGTCACGTTCGGCATACGCAGCAGTGCCTCACGCAGGGCACGCGTTAGCCGCGGATTTCGCACGTTAGCCACGCCGGCCATATGGATAGCGTGCCGGAAACCCGGCCCTAGCGGCGGCACGGCGGCGTGTACTTGGGCAATATCCACCGACGTCAGGGGTCGCCCTTCGCGAGCGGCCCAAGCCAGGGCCTCCGCTTCGTCGTCCAGGTCCAGCCAGTACAGGCCCGTCTCTTGAACTTCGGGGTCTATACCGGTTTCAGCGAACAAGCGCTGGCCGAACTGCGGGTAGTAGTCCTGGGACCAATGCGCCAGAGCCGTTACAGCCGAGGAATAGCGCCAGGGATAGAGTGGCGAAACGATTCCGCCACCGGCCCAAGAGGATTCGCGACCGCAGGGGCCTTTATCCAGCAGACAGACTTCCAGTCCATCCTTCGCCAACAGGTATGCAGACAGCAACCCGATAGCTCCTCCTCCAACCAGCAAAACCCGCATGGAACCTCCAGAACAACAGAATTACCTGGCGTGACGCGGGCACTAGCAAACCAGAAGCCTGCCTCGCACAAACGACGTACGAACAATATGGGCACAGCAACAGAGAATGCTGGCCGAGCCCGCAACCGGGAGGGGCATTCTATGGCAGTGGCGTCCGCAGGTGTGCGTCCGCTTGCTAGATCGGCGACGCAGCGTCGCTCAAGGGCATTCGCCTGTTGTGGTCTTGGACACCGAGGGCCGTCCAGTGAGGCTGAGCGAGACAAGACGCTCCTGTTCGCCCTCATCTGGCGAGGCACGACATACCTTCAATACGGCGCTCGCCGAGGCGGTGCCGGTCGGTTGGAAGGCAATGCTGTGCACGCTGGAGGAGATCACGAAACCGCTCGGTGCAGCCGGGTGGCTCTGCACTACCGTGCCGTCGGAACCGCGCACTATCCAGCCCTGTTGCCAGCCACCCGAAGAGGCGCAGGTCGAACCGTTTGCCGATGCGCAAAGGGTCACCGGTTGGTTGCGCTTGATCGCCTCGCTTCTTGCCAGTGTGGCGCCAGCGACCAGATCATTGGCCTGGCTCCGCAGCTTGCTGCCCAGGGTCACGCCAGTGAAAGACGGAATCGCAATACCGAGCAGCACCGCCAAGACCGCCAGTGTGACCATCAGCTCAATCAGGGTGAAGCCGACGGAGCCGCGCATCCCAGCGGCTCTGCCGTCATCCAGTCCCAAAGCTAAACGACTCATTCTCTGTCGATGCTCCAGTAAACCCGGCCCTTGGGTTGTGTCACAGAGGAGAACTCGGGATCTGGCTCGAAGCACTCGAGGGTGCAGACGAACGGCAATTCCGTACCATCATCCAGCCTAACTTTGCCCGCCACTGGAGAAGGTGAAAGCCCGCCTCCGTCGAGAACGACGAACCGGTCGCCATCGAGGCCAGAAGCATCCTTATAGGCGATGTTGTAAGCCCGGTTGGTGCCCAGACCGGAACAGGCATTCGGATCCGGCGGGGTCGGTTGATGGGTATTGAAGACGATTCGGCCGAAAACCGTCACTGCCGAAGTCACTACCTGTTCGGAGGCCTCCAGGCCAAGGTACCAGCCCTTGGGCTTGGCATTCAGTTGCTCCTGGGTCGGAGTGGAATCGCCGGATATCGCCAGCAGGGAATCTAGACAGATGAAGTCTTCCCCGTCATCCGAACAGGTGTCATCAGTGCTAAGCCAGTCCGATTCGGTAGGCCTATCCTTGAAATTGAAGAAGTAATTGGTAACCCCCGCGGTTGCAGTGAAGGTGCTCAACGGCTTCTCCCGGTCGCCGGAGCCAATCTGGAGCAGATAGCCATCACTGGCAACCACCACCTCAGGGGCGAACATGAATTTCCGGTTGCTAGAGCAACTTTCCTCATCCGCACAGCCGAACGAAGCAATCCGGGTGATATCCCAATCGTCCGGCTCGTCATTGCCGATGGTTATGCGGTAGACATTGCCTCCGACATCGGCGGCATAGGCATATTTCGCCAATCCCGAACTGTCGGGCACTACAGTGATATCTCCGACCACACCACGCTTGGTATCCAGTACCGCCAGCACGGCTCCGGTATTGGCATCCAGCACGTAGATCTTGTTGCCCTTGCTGGAGGCGGTACAGGAGTGATTGACCGTGCCGTTATCGGTATCCTCGCAGTTGTCATAACCCCCGCCCATAATAAGCATCGGCGAGTTGCCGGCCCCATAACCCGCAGCCTTCAATACCACTGCCGAGGACCAGGTCTGCCCAATGCCGCTCATCTGGCTGGAGCAGCCATCATCATTCGCAAGGTTCGGGCAGCCAACCTTCCATTTCAGCGAGGGGCTGGCCGGGGTTGTGACATCGAATGCATAGAGGGCCCGCCCACCACGCCGCATGCCGGCATAGATAAAGGTCTTCTCCGTAGTGTCGACGCTGCCGCGGAAGGCCGTGATGGGGCCATCGATACCATAGCTCTTCGGCTGGCCGCCGGTACTGCCCTGGAAGCTGATGGTCGGGGACTCCGCGCGCAACCGACCCAGCTTGCCGTAGAACTCGGGCGGGACGAAGGACCACAGCTCGCCACCCGCTGCAACGGAGCCAATGCTATCGGCGCGATTTCCGTTGATCGCCCGGAATACACCATCGTTGCCTCCATAGAAAACCACGACCCGAGGCGAACCGGTGGTGCCGTAGTCAATTGCCACCGGGCGCGAATGCACCACGTCACCATGGGCGGACTGACGCTTTTCGGCGGTGGTGACCGAATCCTGATCCTCGTTATTCACGTCCAGGCCGCGCGCCCAGTTGATCAGATTGCTCCGCTCGGAATCGGCGACGCCCAGCAGGGACGAGGTGATGTCCGGGTTGGTGCTGTCAAAGCTGGTGAGTTGGTTACAGGAGGCGAAAGACGGATTGCAGGTGTAGACCGTCCGGTTGGCATCGCTGCGCAGCAGGTAACCCTGTCCGCCCTTCTCGACCACGTTGCCGTCCGGCGTATTCGAGATGTCGGAATTGGCCACCGTCAGGCAGGCGCCCTGCGGCTTGTTCTGCCAGTAGGTATCGAGGCTCGTGGGCGTCCAGAAGCTACGGGCGCACTCAGTGATGAAGTTGGTCGAAGTGTTGATCGCCGTGTTTCCGGCGGCGTCCTGCAGTCGCAGGGCACCATTGCTGAGGCCCAGCTTGTATTGCTTGAGATTGCCGGCCCAGCGTGGTCCCAGGTTCTCATCGGGGCGGAACATCCCGATGAAGACCTGGTTCAGATAGGTCCCCTGGGTGTTCACGCTCACCGGCAAGCTAACCGAGGCGAAGGCACTGTTCACCGACTGGATCTCTGAAAGAGCTGTCTTCAGCGCATCGGCAATTTCGCTACCACTGCTGGTCACGTTGAAGTACTTGCCACCGCTGACGCTCGCCATACTCTTGAGCAGCGCCGTCCAGCCTGGCCCCTGGCCAGTGGTCACCTTGTTGACGTCGATTGTGTAGGTAACGATGCCGTGCTCACTGGACTTCATGAAGCGCGCCCACTCATCCGCCACATTGTCCTGCGAACCACTGGGCGAAATGGGAATGGTGGTCGTCCTGCCCCCGGCCGCGGCCAAGGCTGACGTGCCGGCAGTAATGTCGGCGTTGTTGTCCTGGGCCGCCCCATTACTGATATAGATGATGAAGTTCTTGGCACATCCCGAGGCTATCGGCGTGTTGTATACCGTCGCATCCTTTGCGGCCAGGGCATTGCCGGCCAGGGCATAGACCGCGTTCGACGCTGTGGTACCCAAGGCGTTGCCGGTGTAATCCGTCTTCTTCTTGCCATTGCCCGCGTGGGGCGCTCCGGCGGAGAAGTACTGGTAGGCCTCCCACATGGCCAGGCCTACCTTGCCGCCATTCGACTTGTCGTCTGTGATATGCAGGCTTTGCACGAGCTGCTGGTACTTGGTTTTGTTGCTGCTATCCAGCAAGCGAATGGCGGCGCGCACATAAGCACCATCCGTGTTGGAGTTGCCCTGCCCGGTTTCGGTGAACATCATCAGTCCAAGGCGAAACTTGTTGGCATCCAGGCCACCCAGCACGGTACTCAGCGCAGCCATTTCATTAGTGAAGGCGTTGTTCCAGTTCGCGGTGTTGTCCAACACAATCAGTACATTCGGCACATCGTTGTCGCTGGGTGTAGTACCCACGAACAGGTCAATGTCCTCCGCCTGGACGGGCAAGCAGAACGACAGGGCCGACGCCGCCAAAACTCCTTTCAAGAACCCCGTTCTCATACCGCTCTCCTGAAACAACATTCGGTTACGGACACACGCTTTCCTTCTCGATCTCCGACAGTAACACCCGCACGCCAGACCGCACGCGCGCGGATGCACCGCTAACCGGATCGGAGACTGTCGCCACCAACTCCCAGACCGTGTTCCATTGCGAATCTGGCGGCTCCACCCCAGCGCGCAAGCCACTGAGCTGATCCTCGGTCGCGACAGGAAGCTCGGTTTCGCTCATGCAGACTGGGGTAGCGATGTCCACTGTGTAGTCGGCGGTACCGTCATTATTGATGTCCACGTTAATCGACTCGGCCGCCGGCGCATCGGTGAATGGCGAACTCACAACCTGTTCGATTGCGATGTTGGCGGCGGCCAGCGCCTCGTCTCGAGCCTGCATATTCCCAACCGATTTGAGGCTGCTGCCACTCATGGTGAACGCACTGCCCACCAGAAGGGTAAGCATCAGCAGCATGATCAGTCCGACGACGAGCGTCGCGCCTTGTTGATCGCGGTGCGCAGCCCTCATGATCATGGTGTTTCCCTCCGTCCCGAGACGTTGACCAGGCGAGCAGTGGTTGAATAGACGTGACGTTTGTAGTTACTACCGACGATCTCCGCTGCCGGATCGGCCGCCCCCAAGGCGTAGCTCTTGCTGTCGCTGAAACCCAGCGAAGGCTGAACGCCACGGACTAGCAGGTAGACCTTGACCGCGACCACGTCAATGAGCTGTTCCTCTGAGCAACCTGCGGCCGGGCAACGCACGAACTCGCCGTCCGCGGTCCCGTTGCCCCGATTGATCGGTCGCGAACGATCAACGTCGCCCTGGGCATTCAGGGCGAAATTGATCGCTTCGCTGTAATCATTGGCCACGCCACCATCGCCGACGCTGTCGATGCCCAGCTCAACCCGGAAGCCCTCGATGCCTTCGATCAGCGCTTCCCCTGCACCCGGCGTAGCTCCCGAACCGAAAGTCGAACGCATGAGCGTCGGTATGCCATCCCCGGCGGTAACCGAATAATCGCGGATGTAATAGAGATTGGAGACGAACCTGCGCTTGTCCGATAGTGTGGCGCAGTCCCTTTTCCTCAAGGTGAAGCCACTGGTGCCCAGCACGTAGCGAACCGCGTCATCCGCGCAGAAGGAGGACTGGAAGTAGAGCTTTCCAGATTGCTCGGCCTCGCAGTTGCCGACTCCGGGACGACACGTTTCAGCATGCCGCACCACGAGTACATCCGTATTGGCCTTCTTGTTGGTGACTATTCCAGAGCAGCCAGGCGGCACGCCGTCATATACCTGCACGGAGATGCCCAAAAGGTTCGCGTTATCGGCGGCGGTCCAGGAACACGGCTCTGGTACCGAGTCGGGAACGTCGGTAGGCACTGCGCTGCTGCTCAGGTCATCGAACTCGGGAACATAGCCACTCCAGAATCCTGCATGAGCCAGATCCTCTTGGAGCAGTTGCAACGCAAAGCGGCCATTCTCAATCTGCGCGTTAGTTTTGGCCATTTCATCGTTGGTCCTCGACACGTCTAGGAAAAGCGTCAGGACCGCCGCCATTATCAGTAGGCTGATGACGGCCGCGATCATCAGCTCGACCAGGCTAAATCCCGACTGTCGTAGGCGGCCACAAGTTCCGGATGCGAGGCCGCGAAAAGCGGTATTCATGTCATTCATAGGTTTGCGACACGCACAATGGTGGTTACCACACGCCGACAAAGGTCATTCGCACAAGCGGACCCGGTTACGCCGTTATAACTGTTAGCCCCGCACGCTACACCTGACGGTGGAGCCGAGATTGGTGTAAGCCCTTGCCAGGCAACGGTGACCAGATACTGATTGCTACCTATAGACTCCACGCAGCCCCTTGCCCCTACCATCGCACCGACCCTGGCCGTGCCGCTGGTCTCCGTCACGCCTTGCAAGGTATTGCACCACTCGCTGATGTCCCGGTCTCTAGGGGACGAACTCGACGTCACGCTTGCGCAGGTCATTCCAGCGCCCAGGGGAGATGTCGTTCCGGTGACATAACTAACCGCCGCGTTGCGATTGGCAGCAATGCGGTTTGCCATATCATCAAGCAGCAGCAAGGCCTGGGCACGCTGATACGCCTCCATTTCGGACTGCTGTAGCCGGGCCTGAAGGCCAGCCATACCCAGCAGCCCGATGGACAGGATGAGGATAGTGACCAGCACCTCGATAAGGGTCAGGCCGCGCTGCGGGGTCAACCACAATGAAGGATTCATTGCACCTACCACTTGGCCGGAGGGTTCTTGACCCCCTCATTATTGAGGGTCAAGTTTCCATCACTCGCCTGCGACCCAGCCGCCGTGAAGGTGATGGTGAAGCTGGGGACGGAACCGGAGCCCAGAGTGATGCTATCGGTGTACTTGCCGACCAGGTCGCTCTCAAGGCTATAGCCCAGTTGCTCCTTGGTCGCATACGTACGATTGGCGAGGAAGTACTGCTGCTGGCGATTGGCGATATCCATCATCTGCGCCTGTGCAGCCGCACGATTACCGCGAATCACATACTGCTGGTAACTCGGATAGGCGATTGCTGCAAGGATGCCGACTATCGCAACCGTGATCATGAGTTCTATGAGGGTAAAGCCACGCTGCTTCGTTCTGCCCACCGAGTCACCTTCTTGGGTTGACGACCAGAGTAGTGCCTGATTCGACTGCTTAATCCCTGATTCAGCTGAAATCCCTTCAGTTGCCGCCATTGTCCATTCTCCGACTGCTGTCGCAACTTCACCCGATTCTCGTCTCAGTTTCAGTGCGCACAACGGGTATCAGTCACCGACAGTGTAATGCGCGCTTTACACATGCTTTCCTAGGACATCCATACCCACAGCATGCGTCATTCCTTTATGGCGCGAAGTGATCTGCCGCCAATTTCCGGAGTTTTCCCTAATTCACCGTCGACCTGGTGATCTTGAGAAATCCCTTCAATTCCAGAAGCTTACAGGCCAGGCCTGATTCCGGTCCTTTTGTCGGCGACGGGCGGACAAAGGTCAGGGACGACAGGCCGATATTCCCTGAATTCTCAAGAAGGGCAAGGATGCCATGGTCAAAACCCCACACGGATTCACCCTTATCGAAGCATTGATCGTACTGACACTTGTCGCGCTGTCCATCAGCCTTGGCGTTCCGGCGCTCAGCCAGTTCATCCGGGCGCAGGAATTGACTTCCGCCAATCAGGCACTGATCACAAGCTTTGCCTATGCGCGCCAAGCATCGGTAACACGGAGGGTCGCGGTGCTCGTTGATAACCAGGACGGAAACTGGTCTACAGGGTGGCTGATCTACGCCGACCGGAACGACAATGGTCGATGGGACTACGACGACCCCGTACTGAAGCAGGTCGGTCCACAGCCGGAAGGGTTGGTCATCAAGGGCAATTCGCCAGTACGACGTTATGTGCGCTACACGCCAATGGGCCGAACAGCCTTGATAGGCGGCGCCTTCCAAGCCGGCACATTGACGCTTTGCCATGCCAATGGCCAACTGCCGGTCAGGCAGTTGGTACTAAATGCAACAGGCAGGGTACGCAACGTCAAGAAGAGGCCTGACAAGTGCTGACTCGCGGCTGCCCCGGTCTGCAGCAGTTTCAGCTCCGGATGGGCAAAGACTCTCGCACGCCTCCGGATTTGGGCGGTATGGGTAGTGTCAACCTACGTTGACCACCCGCAATTCCTTCGGCATGGAGAAGGTCACGTTCTCCGGCCTTCCATCCAGCTCTACCGCGACCTCCGCGCCCCACTCCCGGAGCTGGTCAATCACTCCTTGCACCAGCACCTCAGGCGCGGAAGCGCCGGCGGTGATGCCGACACGCTGTGCCTTGTCGAACCATTCGCGTTTGAGGTCCTCGGCGCCGTCGATCAGGTAGGCGGGGGTGTCCATGCGCTCAGCCAGCTCGCGCAAGCGGTTTGAGTTGGAGCTGTTGGGGCTACCGACCACCAGGACGATGTCGCTCTCGTTGGCCAGTTGCTTGACCGCATCCTGGCGGTTCTGGGTGGCGTAGCAGATGTCGTCCTTGCGCGGCCCACCGATGCTGGGGAACTTCGCGCGCAACGCGTCGATGACGCGACTGGTGTCATCCATGGACAGGGTGGTCTGGGTTACGAAGGACAATGCTTCCGGATTGCGGACCTGCAAGCGCTCCACGTCGGCCTCGTCTTCAACGAGGTAGATTGCGCCGCCATTGCTGGCATCGTACTGCCCCATGGTGCCTTCCACTTCGGGGTGGCCGGCGTGGCCGATCAGGATGCATTCGCGGCCGTCGCGACTATAGCGCGCGACTTCCATGTGCACTTTGGTCACCAGCGGACAAGTGGCGTCGAACACCCTCAGGCCACGGCGGGTGGCTTCCTGGCGCACGGCCTGGGAAACGCCGTGGGCGCTGAAGATGACGATGACGTTGTCCGGCACCTGATCCAGTTCTTCGACGAAAACCGCCCCCCGGGCGCGCAGGTCCTCGACCACGAACTTGTTGTGCACCACTTCATGGCGCACGTAAATCGGCGGGCCGAAGACTTCCAGGGCGCGGTTGACGATCTCGATGGCGCGATCGACGCCGGCGCAGAAGCCGCGCGGATTGGCGAGTTTGATTTGCATGGCAGTTACCTCGTCCGGCCGCAGGAGATCAGGCCGGCTTGACCGACAGGATCTCTACCTCAAATGCGAGTGGCTTGCCGGCCAATGGGTGATTGAAATCGATGGTCACATGCGTGTCGTCGATCAGCTTGACCACCCCAGGCAACTCGGCATTGGCCGCGTCATTGAAGATGATCAGCAGGCCTTCGGAAAGCTCCATGTCCTGGAAGTTGCCTCGAGGCATCACTTGCACGTTCTGCGGATTAGGTTGACCGAATCCCTGCTCGGGCTCGATGGCCAGGACGCGTTTGTCGCCGCTCTTGAGGCCGAAAAGCACGCTCTCGAAACCTGGCAGCAGATTGCCATCGCCCACTTTGAAGGTGGCTGGTTTCTTCTCGAAGGTGCTGTCCACCACGTCGCCGTTATCCAGCTTGATGGCGAAATGCAGGGTGACTTCCATGTCCGGCCCTATGCGATGTTCAGTCATGGGCAGGTTCTCCGGACTTCTTCGCTTTGAACATATCCAGCGCCAGCATCACGGCGCCGACGGTGATGGCGCTGTCGGCCAGGTTGAACGCCGGGAAGTACCAGCGGTTCTGCCAATGCACCAGGATGAAATCGACCACGTGGCCAAGCACCACGCGGTCGTAGAGGTTACCGAGGGCGCCGCCAAGGACCAGGGCCAGCGCGACAGCCAGCCAGGTTTCCTCGGGTTTCAGGCGCTTCAACCAGACCACCAGCACACCGCTGACCACCAGTGCGATCACGGCGAACAGCCAGCGCTGCCAGCCGGAGCTGTCGGCGAGGAAACTGAAGGCCGCACCAGTGTTGTAGGCCAGAGTCCAGCTGAAGTAGTCCGGAATGACCACGATCTGCTGGTAGAGGTTGAGTTCGGTTTCGAAGAACCATTTGCTCGCCTGGTCCAGCACGAATACCAGGGCAGTCAGCCAGAGCCAGCCGAGTCGGCCGTATGCCTTAGGCATAGTGACGAACCTCGCCGGCTCCATCGATATTCTCGACGCAACGACCGCACAGATCCGGATGCTTCACGAACTGGCCGACATCGGCTCGGTGGTGCCAGCAACGACCGCACTTGGTGTGGGCTGACTTGTGGATCTTCAGCTTGAGACCGGCAACTTCGGTCTCCACGGCATCGGCCGGCGCGCTGGCCAGGGGCTGGACGTCAGCAGCCGAGGTTATCAGCACGAAGCGCAGTTCATTGCCCAGCTTGGCCAGGCTCGCCACCAGGGCGTCCTCGGCGAACAGGGTGACTTCGGCCTGCAGGTTGCCGCCAATCGCCTTGTTGCTACGCAGGTTTTCCAGCTCCTTGTTGACCGAGGCCTTGACGGCCATGACCTGCTCCCAGAACTCGCGGTCCAGCTCAGTGCCTTCGGGCAGTTCGGACAGGCCCTGGTACCAGGTATTGAGCATGACGGACTCGTTACGCTCGCCCGGCAGGAACTGCCAGATTTCCTCGGCGGTGAAGGCCAGGATCGGCGCAATCCAGCGCACGAGCGCCTCGGCGATGTGGAACAGCGCAGTCTGGCAGGAGCGGCGCGGTATGCTGTCAGAGGCTGTGGTGTACTGACGGTCCTTGATGATGTCGAGGTAGAAGCCGCCCAGCTCTTGCACGCAGAAGTTGTGCACTTTCGAGTAGACGTTCCAGAAACGGTACTCGCCGTAGGCTTCTTCCAGTTCGCGCTGCAGAAGCAGGGCGCGGTCCACGGCCCAGCGGTCGAGGGCCAGCATGTCTTTGGCAGGCAGCAGGTCCTTGACCGGGTCGAAGCCGTTCAGGTTGGCCAGCAGGAAGCGCGCGGTGTTACGGATGCGGCGATAAGCATCGGCGCTGCGCTGGAGGATCTGCTGGGAAACGGCCATCTCGCCGGAATAGTCGGTGGCCGATACCCACAGGCGCAGGATGTCGGCACCCAGGCTGTCGGTAACCTGCTGCGGGGCGATGACGTTGCCGAGGGATTTGGACATCTTGCGGCCGCTCTCGTCCACGGTGAAGCCGTGGGTCAGAAGCTGGCGGTAAGGGGCATGGCCGTCGATGGCGCAGCCGGTCAGCAAGGACGAGTGGAACCAGCCACGGTGCTGGTCGGAACCTTCCAGGTAGAGGTCGGCAGCCGGGCCGCTGGCGTGGCCCAGTTCGGCGTGGGATCCGCGCAGGACGTGCCAGTGCGTGGTACCCGAGTCGAACCAGACGTCCAGGGTGTCGCTGATCTTGTCGTACTGGCCAGCCTCGTCACCGAGCAGCTCGGCAGCGTCCAGCTTGAACCAGGCTTCGATACCTTCCTGCTCGACGCGTTGAGCAACCTGCTCCATCAGCTCGACGGTGCGCGGATGCAGGTCGCCGGTGGCCTTGTGCAGGAAGAACGGGATCGGCACGCCCCAGTTGCGCTGACGGGAGATGCACCAGTCCGGACGGCCGGCGATCATGCCGTGCAGGCGGGCCTGCCCCCAGCCGGGGACGAACTCGGTCTGCTCGATGGCGGTCAGCGCACGCTCGCGCAGAGTCGCGCCCTGCTCCGGCTGCTTGTCCATGCCGACGAACCACTGTGCAGTGGCGCGGTAGATCAGCGGGGTCTTGTGGCGCCAGCAGTGCATGTAGCTGTGGCTGATGGATTCGTGCTTGAGCAACGCACCCACTTCTTCCAGTTTGGCGACGATAGCCGGATTGGCTTTCCAGATGAACTGGCCGCCGAAGAACGGCAGGTCCTGGACGTAGACGCCATTGCTCTGTACAGGGCTGAGAATGTCATCGTTGCTCATGCCGTACTGCTTGCAGGTACGGAAGTCATCCTCACCGTAGGCCGGCGCGGAATGAACGATGCCAGTGCCGGCACCCAGCTCGACGTATTCGGCCAGGTATACGGGGGACAGGCGCTCGTAGAACGGATGACGGAAACGGACCTGGTCCAGCGACTCGCCCTTGGTGGTGGCGATGACCTGACCTTCCAGGCCGTAGCGCTGCAGGCAGGATTCAACCAGTTCTTCGGCCAGCACCAGCAGGCGCGCGCCGGTATCGACCAGCGCGTAGTCGAACTCGGGGTGGACGTTCAGCGCCTGGTTGGCCGGAATGGTCCAGGGGGTGGTGGTCCAGATGACGATGGCAGCAGGCTTGGCGAGGCTGGACAGGCCAAAGGCGGCGGCCAGCTTATCGGCATCTTCGATGGGGAAGGCGACGTCGATCGCATCGGACTTCTTGTCGGCATACTCGACTTCCGCCTCGGCCAATGCCGAGCCGCAGTCGAAGCACCAGTTCACCGGTTTCAGGCCCTTGAACACGAAGCCCTGCTTGACCATTTCAGCCAGCGCGCGGATTTCGCCCGCCTCGTTGCTGAAAGCCATGGTCTTGTAGGGATTGCTCCAGTCGCCCAGCACGCCGAGGCGGATGAAGTCGGCCTTTTGGCCTTCGATCTGCTCGGCGGCGTAGGTACGGCACAACTCACGGGTCTTGTCCGCGGCCATGTTCTTGCCGTGGGTGGTTTCGACCTTGTGCTCGATGGGCAGACCGTGGCAGTCCCAGCCCGGGACATAAGGGGCGTCATAGCCCGCCAGGGTCTTGGAGCGGACGATGATGTCCTTGAGGATCTTGTTGACCGCGTGACCGATGTGAATGCTGCCGTTGGCGTAAGGCGGGCCATCGTGCAGGACGAACCTCGGGCGACCTTCGCCGATCTGCCGCAGCTTTCCGTACAGGTCGATGCTGTTCCAGCGCTGCAGCAGTTCCGGTTCGCGCTGGGGCAGACCGGCCTTCATCGGGAATGCCGTCTCTGGCAGGTTCAGGGTCGCTTTGTAATCGGTCATTTCAGTCCAGGCTCTTCAATTTGATTGAGTACCCTGCCAATAGGCACGGGCGGCAGCGACATCCGCATCGATCGCCGACTTCAACGCCTCCAGGGAGGCAAAACGCTGCTCATCACGCAGCTTGTGGTGGAAGGTCACGCTGATCCGCCGGTCGTAGAGGTCGGCGGAATAGTCCAGCAGATGGACCTCCAGGTGGGCGCGTCCGTCGCCCTTCACGCTGGGGCGCACGCCGATGTTCGCAACGCCAGGCAGTTGCCTGCCTTCCAGCTCCACACTGACCAGGTACACACCATTGAGCGGGACGCGGCGGCGCTTGAGCTGCACATTGGCAGTCGGGGTACCCAGCTGGCGGCCGAGCTTCTGCCCGTGCAGCACACGGCCGGTAATGGTGAATGGACGCCCCAGCAGCCGCTCGGCAAGCACGAAGTCGCCCTCGGCCAAGGCTTGGCGCACGCGGGTGCTGCTGACCCGCAAGTCGTCCAGCTCAACAGTTGCAGCGGCTTCGACACTGAAACCTTCCGCTTCGCCGGCTTGCAGCAGGAAATCGAAATCACCGGCGCGGTCGCAGCCGAAACGGAAATCGTCGCCGATCTCCAAGTGCTTGGCGCCCAGCCCCTCGACGAGTACTGCATGCACGAATTCGGCGGCACTGAGCTCACGCAGGCGGTGGTTGAACGCCAGGCAGAGCACCCGATCCACCCCTTCACGAGCAAGCAGCTCGAGCTTGTCACGCAATCGTGTGAGGCGGACAGGAGCAGTGTCAGGGCCGAAGTATTCGCGTGGCTGCGGCTCGAAAATCACCACGCAAGTGGGTAAACCCAGCTCAGCCGCACGCTCGCGCAACCGCTTGAGAATGGCCTGATGGCCGCGGTGCACGCCGTCGAAATTGCCGATGGTGGCGACACAGCCCCGATGATGGGGCCGCAGGTTGTGTAAACCTCGAACCAGCTGCATAGCACAAGTCTTGTTCACAAAGTGGTCGATTATACGCACAGCCGAGGCTGGACAACAGGCGCTACAGGCCCGTCACCGCGACAAGCGGCGACGAGTCGCAACCCGAAGAGTCACACGGCCCGTCGTGCGAAGTCCCGAAGACGGAAGCCCAGCAGTGCCAGCATGCCGAAATAAGTGATCACACCCGCACCCACAAGGGCAGCCAGGCGCACCAGGCGCTCGGCCATCCCCCCCTGCTCCCAGGCGGGCAGCAGGTACATCACCCCGAGCAGAACAGCACACATTGCCAGCACCGCGAGCAACAGTTTTGCGAGGAACTTCCCCCAGCCCGGCTGCGGCTGGAACAGCTGCTGCTTGCGCAACTGCCAGTAGAGCAATCCGGCGTTCATGCAGGCGGCGAGACTGATGGCCAGTGCCAGGCCGGCATGTTTCAGGGGGAAGACGAAGGCGAGGTTCATCAACTGGGTCGCCACCAGGGTGAAGATGGCGATCTTCACCGGCGTACGGATGTTCTGGCGCGCATAGAAACCGGGTGCCAGAACCTTGACCAGGATGATCCCGAGCAGACCCACGGCATAGGCGATCAGCGCGCGCTGGGTCATCAGCGCATCGATGGCGGTGAATTTCCCGTACTGGAACAGCGCCACGGTCAGCGGTTCGGCCAGCAACGCCAAGGCCAGGGTGCATGGCAATACCAGCAGGAAGCAGAGACGCAGACCCCAGTCGAGCAACTGCGAGTAGGCATGGCGGTCGTCGCTGGCGTACGTCTTGGCCAGGGAAGGCAGCAGGATCGTCCCCAAAGCCACGCCAAGCACGCCTGACGGCAGCTCCATCAGACGGTCCGCGTAGTACATCCACGACACCGACCCCGCCGCCAGGAACGAGGCGAAGATGGTGTTGATGATCAGCGAGATCTGTCCTACGGAAACCCCGAAGATCGCCGGCCCCATCTGTTTGAGTACGCGCCAGACGCCGGTATCTCGCAGATTCAGGCGCGGCAACACGAGCATACCGATGCGCTTGAGCGCCGGCAGCTGGTAGAGCAGTTGTGCCAGGCCGCCTACGAGCGTCGCCCAGCCAAGAGCCATGATCGGCGGGTCGAAATAGGGAGTCAGGAACAGCGCGAAGACAATCATGCTGACGTTCAACAGGGTCGGCACGAAAGCCGGAACCGCATACCGGTTCCAGGTGTTGAGGATGGCCCCCGCCAGGGAAGACAACGAAATCAGGAAAATGTACGGAAAGGTCACCCGCAGCAGATCGGTGGTCAGCGCGAACTTCTCGGGGGTGTCGGCGAAGCCCGGCGCGGTCACCCAGATCACCCACGGCGCCGCGAGTATGCCCAGCAGGGTCACCAGCGCCAGCACCAGCGTCAGCAGACCGGAGATGTAGGCGATGAACGTACGGGTCGCCTCCTCGCCCTGCTGGGTCTTGTACTCCGCCAGGATCGGGACGAATGCCTGGGAGAACGCCCCTTCGGCAAAGATGCGACGCAGCAGGTTGGGCAACTTGAAGGCGACGAAGAACGCGTCAGTGGCCATTCCCGCGCCGAAATAGCGTGCGACGATGGTATCGCGGACGAAACCCAGTACGCGGGAAAGCATGGTGATGGAGCTGACGGCCGCCAGCGACTTGAGCAGGTTCATTCAGGGGTCCGGACAGGTGTTGCACAGCCCTTAGGCAGTGCTGCCAGGGGACGGTCAAGGCTGCCGAGTGTAGAGTCCGTGCGGGATAAAAGCATCCAGCAAGAAAAGCTGACGCTCGTCGCCCGACCTGCCTGATCGCCCTTGACAAGGCCAGATCACGTCGGCATGATTCGCGGCCTTAATTTGATTCAATTCCCCAGTTTCGAGGAGCTTGACGGTGGCCAACACACCTTCTGCCAAAAAACGCGCCAAACAGGCTGAGAAGCGTCGTAGCCATAACGCCAGCCTGCGCTCCATGGTTCGTACCTACATCAAGAACGTGGTCAAGGCTATCGACGCCAAAGACCTGCCCAAGGCACAAGCCGCTTTCACCGCTGCTGTACCGGTGATCGACCGCATGGCCGACAAAGGCATCATCCACAAGAACAAAGCTGCTCGTCACAAGAGCCGCCTGAACGCCCACATCAAGGCGCTCGGTCAAGCTGCTGCCTAAGCTTGAGTTCTTGCGAAAAACCGGCCTTCTGGCCGGTTTTTTATTGCCTGCATTTTATGCAACAGGATCTGCATCCATGAAAAAGCCCGGAGATTCCGGGCTTTTCTTCGCTCTGGCATTAACTCAAGGCCGGTTCGGCCATGGAATGATCGGGATCGCGGTAACGGCATTCTGCGGACTGCCCTCGATTATGCGATCGCTGTAGACCAGATAGACCAGCGTATTGCGCTTGCGATCGAAGAAGCGCACGACCTGCATGGTCTTGAACACCAGCGATGTGCGTTCCTTGAATACCTCTTCGCCATCCTTGAGCTCGCCATTGAAGCGAATGGGCCCCACCTGACGACAGGCAATGGACGCCTCGGCACGATCCTCGGCCAACCCCAGACCACCCTTCACACCGCCAGTCTTGGCTCGCGAAAGGTAGCAGGTCACACCCTCCACCTTCGGATCGTCGAATGCCTCGACGGTAATCTTGTCATTCGGCCCCACCCACTTGAACACCGTGGATACCGAACCGATTTCCTCCGCGACAGCCACCAGCGGCATTGCCAGAAGCGCCACCACCATTCCCTTGATCAGTCGCATCTACCCCTCCAACTCAGACCAGAACCAGGTTGTCTCGATGCACCAACTCCGGCTCATCGACATAACCCAGTAGCTTTTCGATGAGATCGGACGATTGGCCGATGATCTTCTGCGCCTCGAGCGCACTGTAGTTGGCCAGGCCGCGGGCGATTTCCGCACCATCAGGCCCGACGCAAACGACCATCTCGCCGCGACGAAAGCTACCCTGGACGGCTTTCACGCCGACCGGCAGCAGGCTCTTGCGGTCTTCGCGGAGCGCCTTGACCGCCCCCGCATCGAGCACCAGGGTGCCACGGGTCTGCAGATGACCAGCCAGCCACTGCTTACGCGCGGCCAGCATGCCGCGCTCAGGCGCAAGCAGCGTGCCCAGACGCTCACCAGCCTTGAGGCGATCCAGAACACGCTCGATTCGCCCACCAACGATCACCGTATGGGCGCCGGAGCGAGCCGCCAGCCGCGCAGCGCGCAGCTTGGTCTGCATGCCACCGCGCCCCAGAGCACCACCGGTGCCGCCAGCCACAGCATCCAGCGCCGGGTCATCGGCACGGGCCTCGAAGATCAATTGAGCATCAGGATTGTGGCGAGGGTCTGCATCGAACATGCCGTCGCGATCGGTAAGGATCACCAACAAATCCGCCTCCACCAGGTTGGCCACCAGAGCCGCCAGGGTGTCGTTGTCACCGAAGCGAATTTCATCGGTAACCACGGTGTCGTTTTCGTTGATCACCGGAATCGCACCCAGCTCCACCAAAGTGCGCAGAGTGCTGCGAGCGTTCAGGTAGCGCTTGCGATCGGACAGGTCGTCGTGAGTCAGCAGGATCTGCGCAGTGTGACGGCCATGCTCGGCGAAACTGGACTCCCAAGCCTGGACCAGCCCCATCTGCCCTACGGATGCGGCAGCCTGCAGCTCGTGAACGGCGCTCGGACGGCTCTGCCACCCAAGGCGACTCATACCAGCCGCCACGGCACCGGAAGACACCAGCACCAGCTCCACCCCCGCATTACGCAAGGCCACCATCTGCTCGACCCAGACAGCCATTGCCGAGCGATCCAGCCCGCGACCGTCAGCCGTGAGCAAAGCACTACCAATCTTCACCACCCAGCGCTGCGCGCCAGTCACCTTGTCCCGCATATCGTCCAACCTTAGCTAGAAGGCCACGCGGCAAGGCGCGCGGCCATGCGAACACCCACAGCGCCGGGCGGCGCCGGGATCAGGGTACGTAGAAGATTTCCGGCCCGTCGCCGTCATCCTCGTCGTCATCGAAATCGTCGTCGTCATCGACGCCAGCGCTCTTCATGCCGGCACGACGCAGGGCACGCTGGTCATCCATAGCCTGCAGACGGGCACGCGCCTCGTCCTCGATGCGCTGATCCAGCTCGGCAAGCTGCTCGGCATACTCCGGCTCCTCGCTCATGCGCAGGGTGCGCTCGTCGAGGTAACGCATGATCTCCTGCGAGAGTGCCTCGGTACCCTCGCGCTCCAGCGCGGAGATCACGAACACCGGACCCTCCCACCCAAGACGCTCGAGCACAGCCTTCAGGCGCGCATCGCGATCATCATCAAGAAGCTGGTCAGCCTTGTTCAGCACCAGCCAGCGATCACGCTCGGTCAGAGCCGGACTGAAGCGCCCCAGTTCTTCGATGATGGTTGCGGCAGCCTCGGCCGGATCGCTCTCATCCAGCGGCGCCATATCGACGATGTGCAGCAACAGACGGGTCCGCGCCAGGTGCTTGAGGAAGCGAATGCCCAGGCCGGCACCTTCCGCGGCACCCTCGATCAGACCCGGGATATCGGCCACCACGAAGGACTTGAAACGCCCCACACTGACTACACCGAGGTTCGGCACCAGCGTGGTGAACGGGTAATCAGCCACTTTCGGCTTGGCGGCGGAAACAGCACGAATGAATGTGCTCTTGCCCGCGTTCGGCAGCCCCAGAAGACCGACATCAGCCAGCACCTTCAGCTCCAGCTTGAGATCGCGGGACTCGCCCGGCTTGCCCTTGGTGGTCTGACGCGGCGCGCGGTTGGTACTGGACTTGAAACGGGTATTGCCCAGGCCGTGCCAGCCACCCTGGGCAACCATCAGGCGCTGCCCCGGCTTGGTCAGGTCGCCAATGATTTCCTGGGTCGCAGCATCGATGATCGTGGTCCCCACCGGCACCGGCAGGATCAGGTCCTCGCCCTTGCGACCAGTGCAATCCTTGCTGCCGCCATTTTCGCCACGCTGGGCATCGAAACGACGGGTGTAGCGATAATCAACCAGGGTATTGAGGTTCGGATCGGCCTCCATGAACACGGAGCCGCCATCGCCCCCGTCACCACCGTTGGGGCCGCCCTTTTCAATGAATTTTTCGCGACGGAAACTCATCAGGCCATTGCCGCCGTCGCCCGCTTTTACAAAGATCGATACTTCATCGACGAATTTCATCAGGACGCCTCCCGCCACGGGGACGGGTTGAGTGAAACAAAGCACATAGGATACAGGGAACCCTGCTCAATGCAGAGTTTCCATGAAGCAGAAACGAAAAAGCCCCGTCGCAAGACGGGGCTTCTCCAGCGAAGTCGCAATCAGGCTGCGACGATGCTTACGTACTTGCGGCCGAAAGCACCTTTGACCTCGAACTTGATCACGCCGTCCACTTTCGCGAACAGGGTGTGATCCTTGCCCAGGCCAACGCCGACGCCGGCGTGGAACTTGGTGCCGCGCTGACGCACGATGATGTTGCCAGCTTTGACAACCTGGCCACCGAACAGCTTCACGCCAAGGCGTTTACTTTCTGAGTCGCGGCCGTTGCGGGTAGAACCGCCAGCTTTTTTGTGTGCCATGAGTCAAATCCTCCAAAAAGGAAATTAGGCCTGGATGCCGGTGATTTTGATTTCAGTGAACCACTGGCGGTGGCCCTGGCGCTTCATGTGGTGCTTACGACGGCGGAACTTGATGATGCGCACTTTGTCGTGACGGCCTTGAGAGACCACTTCTGCGACCACTTTGGCGCCATCAACAACCGGAGCACCGATCTTCACGTCTTCGCCATTGCCGATCAGCAGGACGCGGTCGAAAGTCACGGATTCGCCAGTGGCGATTTCGAGCTTCTCGACTTTCAGGAATTCACCTTCAGCGACTTTGTATTGCTTGCCGCCGGTAACGATAACTGCGTACATGGATTTTCTCCGTTAAACCTGCTCACCCGACGCTTTATAAAAAGAGGTATCGGTCGGCATGGCTGCATGGGGCCGGAACTGACGCCCGTGCAATTGCGTAAGGCAGGAAAATGCCCAAGGAAGTTCAGGGGCCGCGATTGTACGCAAGCCGAGATTACCGCGCAAGCACCGCCAGCGCTCGCCTTGACAGCCCCCGGCCCGGTCCCTAGCATGCCGCGCATCCCAACAGGAGCACATCTGGCCGATGCAACCCCAGGCTTTCTACCGCGTGGTGGCGGACGATTTTACCGCAGTCGACGACATCATTCGCCGGCAGTTGACCTCTCGCGTCCCCCTGGTGGAAAAGATCGGTGACTACATCGTCTCCGCCGGAGGCAAGCGCCTTCGCCCTCTGCTCGTACTGCTGAGCGGCAACGCTCTCGGTTTCGGTGGCGACCAGCTCCGCCTGCTGGCCGCCACCATCGAGTTCCTGCACACCTCCACCCTGCTCCACGATGACGTGGTGGATGCCTCCGGCCTGCGCCGCGGCCGTTCCACCGCAAACGCACTGTGGGGCAATGCGCCCAGCGTGCTGGTGGGCGACTTCCTCTATGCCCGCTCCTTCGAAATGATGGTGGAACTCGGCTCCATGCCGGTGATGCGCATCATTTCCCAGGCCACTCGGGTCATCGCCGAAGGCGAAGTGCTGCAGTTGTCGAAAATCCGTGACGCCAGCACCACCGAAGAAACCTATATGGAAGTCATTCGCGGCAAGACCGCGATGCTCTTCGAAGCCTCCACACACAGCGCCGCTGTGCTCGCCGGTGCAAGCACCGAGCAGTCCGAAGCCCTGCGCCAGTTCGGCGACGCCCTGGGCATCGCTTTCCAGTTGGTGGACGACCTGCTCGACTACCGTGGCGATGCAGCCACCCTCGGCAAGAACGTCGGTGATGATCTGGCCGAAGGCAAGCCCACCCTGCCGCTGATCGCCACCATGCGCGACGGTACTCCGGAGCAGGCGAGCCTGGTGCGCAAGGCCATCCAGCAAGGCGGCAGCCAGGACCTGGAGGGTATTCGCGCTGCCGTGGAAGCAGCTGGCGCCCTTGACTACACAGCCCAACTGGCCCGCGACTACGCAGCCCGTGCCATCGCCTGCCTGGACACGCTGCCGGCCAATGCTTATCGCGATGCGCTGGTCGAGCTCACCGAGTTCGCAGTCGCGCGAACCCACTGAGGTTGAGCCAGCCGAAAAGCCCGTCTTGGTGACGGGCTTTTTTCTGCCTCGACGAAAAGCATCGACTAGCACTTGTTATTTATAAAATAAGAATTATTCTCATCTCGAAGATTTTCAAGGAGATGAGCCATGACCTACCTGATCGATGCCTGGCTGGATCGCCCCCACCCTTACCTGCGGATACTTCATCGGGAAACCGGTGAGGTCTGCGCCGTGCTGGAAGAAGAAGCCCTCGACGAACTGCGTGACCAGGGCGACCTCGACCTCGCCGGCCTCAACTCCAGCGAACCGCTGGTGCTCAAGGAACTGGTGCGCAACCTCTTCCTGTTCTGCTACGCCAGAGCATTGCGTCCGCACGGCGAGCTGCACTGAAGGTCATTTGGGAATCTGGATGACGCCAGGATGCGTCATCCGCAAGAGCGGCGCCCGGGCGCCGCTCTTGCAGCGAGGGCAAAGGCGCCCTCGCCGGTTCCTGGGCGTGTCAGGGACGACTAACCCAGGGGTCGACTGGATCAGAGGATGTCCAGGAGTTCCACGTCGAACACCAGCACGCTGTGCGGCGGGATACTGCCGACAGCCTGGCCGCCGTAGGCCAGTTCGCTCGGAACGTGCAGGCGCCATTTGCTGCCGGCATTCATCAGTTGCAGGGCTTCGACCCAACCGGCGATCACGCCGCCAACCGGGAATTCGGCCGGCTGACCGCGATCGTAGGAGCTGTCGAACACAGTGCCGTCGATCAGGGTGCCGTGGTAGTGAGTCCGCACGGTGTCTTCAGCGGACGGCTTTGCGCCCTCGCCCGCTACCAGTACTTCGTACTGCAGGCCGGACGGCAGGACGGTCACGCCTTCGCGCTTGGCGTTCTCTTCAAGGTAGCTACGGCCGGCGCCAGCGGCGGCTTCGGCCTTGGCCGCGGCTTCTTCCTGCATGCGCTCACGGATCACGCGGAAGCTGGCGGACAGGGCGGCGCCATCAACACGGCTTTCCAGGCCCTGGAAGGCATCGCTGAGGCCAGCGATCACAGCTTCCAGACTCACGCCGGGCGGAGGATTGTCACGGATCTGGTCGCCGAGCTGACGGCCAATGCCATAGCTGACGCGGGTTTCGTCGGTGGAAAGATCGAGTTGGGACATGGCGGAACTCCGCTCCGGGAAAAAAGGCCGGCCAGACTAGCACAGCTTCCCTTCCCCGGCGCGGGCTCCCGCCGGCAACAACCGGGTCAGTGGGAGACGCGAGTGGAAATGGGCACGCGCACCGTGTCCTGGCTGTCCGCCTCCATCCCACACATCTCATCGTGCACCACGCTGTGCACCAGATGGAACGGCAACTCCGGGAACTCGCGAAGCACTTCCCGCGCATGTTCCACCGAGCGCAGGTGCGTTGCATGCCCCTGGCCGTCGTCCAGATGATGGGTGCGGCCATCGATCCGGGCTTCCAGCAGGTAGATGCCGCCCTCCAGGGAGATCAGGTTGATTTCTTCGACGTGCCCGGCACGGGCATGACTACTGAGGTCGTGCAATTTCATGGCGTCGCCCTCGCTCGATGTACACCTCAAATCTAATGCACAGGAACCAATGGGGGCGGCAGATACGCAACCGCCCGTCCGCTTTTCAGCGGCCGGGCGGTCTGGATGGCGATTTCACCCGGTCAGTGGTCGTGCTTGGTCATCTTGTCCAGGTAACCCATGGCGAAGGCCGAGACGACGAAGGTCATGTGCAGGACGACGTACCACATGATCTTGTTGTTATCGATGTTCTGCGCGTCCATGAAAATGCGCAGCAGGTGGATGGATGAGATCGCTACGATGGATGCCGCTACCTTCATCTTCAGCGAGCCGGAGTCCATCTTGCCGAGCCAGCTCAGCTTCTCTTTGCTGTCGTCGATATCCAGTTGCGAAACGAAGTTCTCGTAGCCGGAGATCATCACCATCACCAGCAGGCCGCCCACCAGCGACATATCGATCAGCGACAGCAGCACCAGGATCAGATCCGCTTCGGTCTTCTCGAAGACGTGCGGCAGGATGTGCACGATTTCCTGGAAGAATTTCAGGGTCAGAGCCAACAGAGCCAGGGACAGGCCGAAGTAGATCGGGGCCAGCAACCAGCGTGCGGCGTACATCGAATTTTCTATAAAGCGTTCCATGGCTTCTCGTAGTCAGTAAAAAACCGGCCGCGAGTATAACTAGCTGTTTCCTACAGAAAAATAATGGCAGCACGGGGAGAAATATCCCCAAACACTGTGGATAAGTCTGTGAACGAGCACTGGAGCGTCTGGCGAACGCCGCTTCGGCCGCAGGCTTGCAGCCGCTGCACAAAAGCTGGCCAGCCGAAATCCGTCAGGTTTCAGGACGGAACTGGTAGTCACCAAGGTTTCGGCAACGTGTGCCATTGATGCGTCGCAGCTCACCCTGGAGATGCAGGCGCCAGATCGGCGGATCGTGGGCTTCGGTGTAGCCCTGCTCGGCCAGGCAATCGGCAATGGCGGAGAGTACCGACTCCGCCACGAGAGGCCCATGGAACGGGCCCTGGGCTTTGATTGCCGAGGGTTGCTCCCCCGACATCCCCGCTGCGCAAAGCAGCGTCCAGAGTCCATTCTCTCCCGCCAGCGGACGGATCACGCACTCGATCCGGGTCACGAGTCCCAGGCACTGGCGGGTAAGGCAGAGGTTGCGCGTCATGGCGGCTTTCCTCGCAGAGGCCTGTTTTCAGCCTACACCCGAGTTCAGACCTGCGAAAGCGCGATGCTTATCCACGTGAACTGTGGATAACCCTGTGTACAGGGTGAGGGAAAGGCGGTGGGGCGTTGGCTGACCGAGGCTCCTCCCCCACCGCTCAATGACTGACCAGCCACACCGGGCACCAACCCCGGCGTGACGAGTCAGGGTTTGCTCACGATGGGCCCTGAGTCTTGTCCGGAACCGGCGCCTTGCCCGGCTCCTGCTTGGGGCCCTTGCGCGCAGGCTTGGGCGGTGCCGCAACCTTGGCGACGGCCTCCACCACCTCCTGGGCAAGTGCTGGTTTCTCTTCTTCCTCCAGCCCCATCTCGGCGATTTCCCGCAGTCGCGCCACGACGCGGGCGTTGACGCTGCCTTCAGGGAACTGGCCCTTGTCGTCCGGAACACCCGCCGGCTCGCCCACCAGCAGGCTCAGGGCCTCGTCGGCCTGGCGAACCGCGTAGACGTGGAAGCGGCCCTGGCGCACCGCCTCCAGCACGCGCTCGTCCAGCATCAGGGTGGTGACGTTCGCGTGAGGAATGATCACCCCCTGCTCGCCGGTCAGGCCGCGGGCCTCGCAGAGCCGGAAGAAGCCCTCGATCTTCTCGTTGACGCCACCCACCGCCTGCACTTCACCGAACTGGTTGATCGAGCCGGTGATGGCAAAGCACTGCTTGAGCGGCGTGCGCGAGAGAGCGGAGATCAGGGTGCAGGCCTCGCCAAGGGAAGCGCTGTCGCCGTCCACATAGCCGTAGGACTGCTCCAGGGCGATGCTCGCGGAGATTTCCAGGGGGAATTCCTGGGCATATCGGCTGCCGAGGTAGCCAGTAAGGATCATCACGCCCTTGGAGTGGATGGGCTGGCCCAGGTTGACCTCGCGCTCGATGTCGACGATGCCCGAGCTGCCCGGGTAGACGGTCGCGGAAATCCGCGCCGGCACACCGAACGCCGAATCGCCCACTTCCAGTACTGTCAGGCCGTTGCACTTGCCTACTGCGGCGCCAGCGGTGTCGATCAGGATGATGCCCGCCAGCATGTCGTCGAGGATGCGCGCGGAGACGCGGCCAGTCCGCGTGGCCTTGGCCTTGAGGGCGCGGTCGATATGATCGGCGTCGGTCAAGGGCTCATTCGCCAGCTGACGGATGAAGTCCGCTTCGCTGACCAGCTGGAACAGGTCGCCAATGCGCGCGGAAAGGCGGCCCTGGTGTTCGGCCAGACGGGCGCTGTAGGTCGCCAGACGGGCTACAGCTGCGGCAGTGAGGGGGGCCATGCCTTCTTCCGAGGTGCGGGTCTTCAGCAACTGAGCGAACTGCTCCAGGCTGTCGTCCGACAGGGCAATTTCCTCGTCGAAGTCCACGAGCACGCGGAACATCTCCTGGAAGTCGGGATCCAGGTCCTGCAGCGTGTAGTAGAGCTGGCGCGAACCGATGATCACCACCTTGACCTGCAGCGGGATCATCTGGGGTGTCAGGGTCACGGTGGCCAGGCGGCCGAGCTCAGCAAGGGGCGACTCCATCTTCAGCTTGCGCGACTGCAGTGCGCGTTTCAGGGCATCCCAGACGAAGGGTTCGCTCAGCAGTTTCTCGGCTTCCAGGATCAGGAAACCGCCGTTGGCCCGATGCAGCGCACCTGGGCGCAGCTGGCGGTAGCTGGTGTAGAGGGCACCCTGGTCGGTGCCGTACTCGATACGGCCGAACAGGTTGTCATACGTGGGGTGCGGCTCGAATACCACAGGGGCACCGCCGCTGGCGTGATGGCCCACCACCAGGCTGGGGCAGTATTGCTCTTCCAGCAGCTCGCGACGCTGGGCGTCCGGCTTGTCGTCCAGCAGCTGGTCCACCACCGTCTTCAGCAGATTCACCTGCATGGCCTGCAGATAGGCCACCACGCCGGCATTCTCCGCGTACTTTTCCGACAGAGGCGAAAGCAGCGGTTGCAGTGCCTGGGTAATGGTTTCCTCGTTGAGATGGCGCAGCTGGTTGCTGGACTCGCGCTTCCACTGCGGCAGGCTGGACAGCTCCTCGTTCAGGCGCTCCTCCAGCAGGGAAATGTCGTCATGGAATCGATCGCGCTCGGCTTCATCCAGCTGGGCGAAGTCCGCTTCGTCCAGGGCCTTGCCGTCCTTCATGGGCGTGAAGGCGATGTTCGCGCTATCGCGATAGAGGGCGACATCCTTCTCCAGGGCCAGGCGCTCGATCACGTCCAGAGCACGGTCGTAACGCTGGTTGAAGGCGCGATCGATAGCGCTTTTCTTCTGTTGGAAAGTGGGCGTCTCGAATACCGCTGGGAAAGTAGCCAGCAGGTTATCCACCAGATGCTCGATGTCGCTGATGAAATCGTTCGCCTCGCCAGCCGGCAACTGCAAGGCCCGAGGCTCGCGGGGCTCTTCAAAGTGGTTGACGTAGAGCCAATCAGCCGGGGTTTCCAGGCGTTTGCCCTCGGCTTTGAGGTAGCGCTTGACGAAGGAGAAGCGGCCGGTGCCCGGCTCCCCCATCACATAGACGTTGTAACCGGGACGTGGCATCGCCACGCCGAACTGCAGGGCCTCCACCGCGCGCTCCTGGCCGAGCACGCCGCGGAAAGGCTCCAGATCTTCGGTCGACTTGAAACTGAACTGGTGGGGCTCGAAGGGACGGGTCAGCGCATCGGGCGCCAGTCGTAGGCTGGCAGCGAAGGAGTCAGGCATCGAGTGTCCTTAATGGCTCGGCAAGAAAGCAATGGCCGCATTCTGGCGCCGCCCTGACATCACTGGCAAGGCATAACGCCAGAGGTCTTCAATGGGGCAGGTCAGCGCAGCTCAGGCAGTACTCGGCCGCAGGTAGCACCGCCAGTCGCGCCGGCTCTATGGGCTCGCCGCAACGCTGGCAGTAGCCGTAGCTGCCGTCCGCCAGACGCAGCTTGGCCATGCCCACACGGCGCAGGGCAGCCTCGGTCTCGGCGAGGATGGCCGTCAGCACTTCGTCGTTCTCGCGCTCCCCCGCCTGTTCGGCGAAATCCGGTGAGTGGCTACTGGCCAGGTCTTCGCGAATCGAATTGGCGCGTGCGGTGTATTCCACTATCAGGGCGTCGAGGGCGGCCCGAGGGTCGGTGGTATTCATGCTGGAATCTCCCCTGTTCACTCCCTAAGTGTGGACGCTGTAACGCAGCCTGCACCCCGCTTGTGCAAACTTGCGCAAATGCACGTCTTAACCTTGCTTGACACCCGCCCCGGCGTTACCCAAAGCTCCGGGCGAATCTCTCACCAGGAAGAGCTGCGCCCTTGAAACGGATTTTCCCGTACCTCGCCCTGTGCACCTGGATCAACGCCCACGCCACTCCCCAGATCTCAGCCGAGCGCCTCGAGGCGCTGGCGAACAATCCCTATTGGATTGCCCTCGGCCATTACGAGACCGGAAAACTGGGTGGCTGGCGCAGCTATGTGGATGATCCCGACTTCTTCCTCGCCGAAGAGGGAGCGAGCGACCCGGCAGCCGAGCTACGTGCCACCCTGACGGCCCTCTACACGGCGACCGATCAAGGCGACAAGCATCCGCAATGTGTCTACCCCGCTCGCACCCGCTGGCTTCGAGAGCAGCTCCAGCTCAGCGACCTGCCGCAGCCGGTTTGCGGCGAATACAAGGCCTGGTACGCCGACATCAACCCGCACAGCACCGTTCTGGTATTCCCCGCCGCCTACCTGAACAGCCCCTCGTCCATGTTCGGCCACACGCTGCTGCGCATCGACCAGCCGGACATCCACGAAAACAACACGGCAATGCTCAGTTATGCGCTGAACTTCGGCGCATTCATCGAAGGGGCGGACAACAGCATCCTCTACGCCTGGAAGGGCCTGATGGGGGGTTACCCCGGCCTGTTCGCCCTGGTGCCCTACCGCGACAAGCTCAAGGAGTACAGCCGCCTCGAGAACCGCGACCTCTGGGAGTACCGCCTGAACCTCACCGCCGAGGAAACCGGGCGCATGGTGGAGCACGTCTGGGAGCTCAAGCAGATCCGCTTCGACTATTACTTCTTCGACGAGAACTGCTCCTACCGCCTGCTGGAACTGCTGGAGATCGCCCGCCCTGGAATCGAGCTCACAGACCAGTTCCCGATTACCGCCATCCCCACCGATACCGTGCGCGCGGTCAAGCAGGCCGGCCTGGTGGAATCGATCGACTATCGTCCCTCGCGAGAAAAGGAACTGCTGGCACGCGCCGAGCCGCTGAACCATGCCGAGCAACAATGGGTACGCCAGCTGGCCGAAAACGAAAAGCTGCTGGATGCCCCGGACTTCCTCGCCCTGCCCGCTCCACGCCGTGCCCTGATCCAGGACGCCGCCTTCCGCCTGGTTCGCTACCGCGCGACCGGGGAAGCGCGCAGCAGCGAAAACGCCACGCGCAGCTACAAGCTGCTGCGGAGCATCAATCGCAATCCGCCGCCGGAGCTGAGTCTGGACCGCCCCGGGCTGCCCGAGGAGGGCCACGAATCGCGTACCTGGCAACTGGGCGCTGGTACCCGTGAGGACCGTGCTTTCGCCGAGTACGGCCTGCGCATGGCCTATCACGACCTCAACGACAACCTGTCAGGTTTCCCGCTGGGTGCGCAGATCGAGATCCTCCAGCTCAAGCTGCGCCAGTACGAGGACAGCCACTGGCAGTTGCAGCGCCTGGACCTGGCCACCATCCGTTCACTGACCCCACGCGGGGAACTGCTCAAGCCCCTGTCCTGGCAAGTGGCCGGTGGACTAGAGCGCGTGCTGGGCGAAGATGGCGACGAACGCCTGGTCAGCCATCTCAATGGTGGTGTCGGTGGCTCCTGGCAGCTTGATGAAGACGCCCTCGGATTTGCCCTGGCAACTGCTCGCATCGAGCACAACGAGGACTTCGCCCCCTTCGTCGCCACTGCAGCGGGCTTCAACACCGGCCTGCTATGGCACAACCCGCTGGGCAGCCTCAGCCTGGAGGCGGCCGGTGACTACTTCCACAACGGTGAAGTCCGCCGCCGGCTCTCCCTCAACCAGCAATGGGACATCTACCGCAACCTCGGCTTGCGCCTGACAGCACAGCGGGAGTTCAGCCAGCTTGCCGCGCCAGTGAACGAAGTGATGCTCGAACTGAAGTGGTATCACTATTGATGGGTTTCGTACCTCAAAGAAACGCCGCGCGTCCCATCCCAAGGTGCCTGCCTTGTCACGGCGGCGGCAGCGATTACCGCCGGCGCAGCCATCTGTAAGATGCGTCGCCGACCTGCCCCGACAGGCCCACAATAGATATCCACTCCTACCTGGCAGCACCGATGAAACCGAACAACTCACAACTGCTGGAAGTGGCCGGCGGCAAACCCATTCGCCTCTGGACGCAGGGCGTGCCGGTGGAGGACGAAGCTCGCCAGCAGTTGATCAACACCGCGAAGATGCCCTTCATCTTCAAGCACCTGGCGGTGATGCCCGACGTTCACCTGGGCAAGGGTTCGACCATCGGCAGCGTGATTCCCACCGTGGGCGCCATCATCCCCGCAGCGGTCGGCGTGGACATCGGCTGCGGGATGATCGCCGCCCTCACCTCCCTGCACGCCCGCGACTTGCCGGACAATCTCCACGGCCTGCGCAGCGCCATCGAACGCGCGGTCCCCCACGGAAAGACCTTCGGCAGGCGTGACCAGGGCGCCTGGGATGATGTACCGGACATCGCTGACCAGGCCTGGCGGCCGCTGGCCCGACGTTTCAAGGCCATTACCGCGAAGTACCCTCGCCTGGAAAAGACCAATAACCGGCATCACCTGGGCACCCTGGGAACCGGCAATCACTTCATCGAGGTCTGCCTGGACGAAACCGACCGAGTCTGGTTCATGCTGCACAGTGGCTCGCGTGGGGTCGGTAATGCTATCGGTACCCTGTTCATCGAACTGGCCCAGGCCGACATGCGCCAACACATCGCCAACCTGCCCGACCGGGACCTGGCCTACTTCGAGGAAGGCAGTCGACACTTCGACGACTACGTGGAAGCCGTGGGCTGGGCCCAGGACTTCGCCCGGCAGAACCGCTCGCTGATGATGCAGGCGGTTATCGAGGCTGCCCGCAAGGCGCTCAAGCGTTCCTTCGAGGCCAGCCTGGAAGCGGTGAACTGTCACCACAACTACGTGCAGAAAGAACGGCACTTCGGCCACGAGGTACTGGTGACGCGCAAGGGTGCGGTGTCAGCGCAGAAGGGCGAACTGGGCATCATTCCCGGCTCGATGGGCGCCAGGAGCTTCATCGTACGTGGCCTCGGCAATGAAGACGCCTTCTGCTCCTGCAGCCACGGTGCCGGTAGGGCCATGAGCCGTGGACGGGCAAAAAAACTGTTCACGGTGGAAGACCAGATCCGCGCCACCGCCCATGTCGAATGCCGCAAGGACAAGGATGTGATCGACGAGATCCCCATGGCCTACAAGGACATCGACGCCGTGATGGCAGCCCAGCGCGACCTGGTGGAAGTCGTGCACACCCTGCGCCAGGTGGTCTGCGTCAAGGGTTGAGCGCCTTGACGTTTTCATCACGCGCCTCGCGCTAGAGTCGCTCGCAACCCCCATTGCGCGTGCGCCCGCTTCCCGGCGCACGGGAGTCAACATGGCGTCGCGTCACGCCGCCCTCTTCATACTCATCAGCAGCCTGCTGGCAGGGTGTGAGTCCACCCATGACCACCTGATCGCCCAGGGTTATCCACCTGCATTCGCCGACGGTTTCGCCGATGGCTGCAGCAGCGGCCGCCAGGCCGCCGGAACCATCAGCGGAGAATTCCGCAAGGACGTACCGCGCTATCTCAAGGACGCAACGTACGCCGAAGGCTGGAGCGATGGATTCCGCCAATGCCAGGCACAAGTGCAGAGCGAGGAACGCCGCGAGTACGAGGATTGGCGCCGCGATCGGCACGACGATGAATGGGAACGGGACAGGAGCAACGCCATGGGGAGGGCGTTGCATCCGGATTGACGGCAAAGAATCTGTAGGGGCGAATTCATTCGCCAAGCAGGCCGAAGGTCTGCCCGTCAGCCCCTGAAGGGGGCAGCCAAGCTGCCCTTGGCGAATGAGTTCGCCCCCACGAGGTCTGCCTCAGGAAACAGCAGCGTTACACCACACCTTGCGCCAGCATGGCATCAGCCACCTTCACGAAGCCGGCGATATTGGCGCCCTTCACGTAGTTCACCCGGCCGTTCTCCTCGCCGTAGCTCACGCAGGCGTGGTGGATGTTCTGCATGATGCCGTGCAGGCGCTGGTCCACTTCACCCGCGGTCCAGTGCAGGCGCATCGCGTTCTGACTCATTTCCAGGCCGCTGGTAGCAACGCCGCCGGCGTTGGATGCCTTGCCCGGAGCAAAGAGGATGCCCGCTTCGTGGAACAGGTCCACTGCTGCCAGAGTCGACGGCATGTTGGCGCCTTCGGCGACGCAGACACAGCCATTGGCCAGCAAGGCGCGAGCATCGTCGGCGTCCAACTCGTTCTGGGTCGCGCAGGGCAACGCGATGTCACAAGGCAGGGCCCAGGGACGCTGCCCAGGCAGGAAGCGCAGACCCGGGGCGGAGAGCTCACTGAGACGGCCACGGCGGACGTTCTTCAACTCCATCGCTGCTTCCCACTGTTCGACGGTCAGACCCGCCTCGGCGAACAGGGTGCCTTCGGAGTCGGACAGCGAAATCACTTTGCCGCCCAGCTCCATCACCTTCTGCGCCGCGTACTGGGCCACGTTGCCAGAGCCGGAAATGGCCACGCGCTGGCCGTCGAAGCCACGACCGATGCCTTTGAGCATTTCCTGAGCGAAGTAGACGCAACCGTAGCCCGTCGCCTCCGGGCGGATCAGGCTGCCGCCGTAGGCCAGGCCCTTGCCGGTGAACACCGACGTGAACTCGTTGGACAGACGTTTGTACTGACCGAAGAGGAAGCCGATTTCGCGGGCGCCGACACCAATGTCGCCGGCCGGCACGTCCAGGTCGGCGCCGATATGGCGGTAAAGCTCACTCATGAAGGACTGACAGAAGCGCATGACTTCGGCGTCGCTCTTGCCCTTGGGATCGAAGTCCGAACCGCCCTTGCCGCCGCCCATGGGCAGTGAGGTCAGGGAGTTCTTGAAGACCTGTTCGAAGGCGAGGAATTTCAGCACGCCCAGGTTCACCGAGGGATGGAAACGCAGGCCGCCCTTGTAGGGGCCGATGGCGCTGCTCATCTGCACGCGGAAACCACGGTTGACGCGGACCTGCCCTTGGTCGTCGACCCACGGAACCCGGAACAGCACGGCGCGTTCCGGCTCGACGATCCGCTCGACGATGCCGGCCTCCAGATACTGTGGATGGGTTTCAAGGAACGGCCAAAGGCTACGCAGTACCTCTTCCACGGCCTGATGGAACTCAGGCTGGTCGGGGTCGCGCTGCTTCAGGCGCAGCAGGAAGGCGTCGACAGATTGCGTCATGACTCTCACCAATTTCTTCTTTTGTGAACAATTTATGGCGCGAGACTCTACCAAGCCAGGCAGCACCTCGATAGGGCAAAATGACGCATATATGAATCTTTTTGGTGCAAAGAATATAAATCTTCACCAGCCGCAGTGAACTTACCTGCCAAAGGCCCAATTCCACGGGCACATAGAACGCACCCGTTCAAGCCATGAAGGCACCATCACAAAGCATCAACGCACCACAACGGACACTCAACCATTCATGCCTGATTGCTACATCGATGCCGGCGCTGCTGCCAGTCACGACTGGATACAATTCGCCATCTCAGGAACATGCGACGCGAGGAGAAATCATCGCGATGTGCCATATCGGCACTCATTGAGGAGTCCAAGGGATGCCCGGCCTGCGAAACGAACCCTGCACATTCATTGACACGGCACTTGGCGTCTTGATGCTGGGCGAGCTGATCACGCCAGCAGCAGCTCCAACGAACTGGATCGCCTCAAGCGCACTGTCGAAGAGCAAAAGAGCCAGATGGATCAATTGAAGCGCAGCGTCGAAGACCTCAACCGCAAGGTGAAGTAACCCAAGGCGTGGGACGGGGCCTGAACGGTTCAGCGCCCCGCCGACGTGCGCAGCACCTCTCGGGGATTGATGCCCAGTGCACTGCGCTTGCCGCGCAGCACTACCGCGCCGTGGTCCGGCAGGGAATGCCAGACATCTTCCGCAACGCAGACACCGACGCCCATTGCCGCGTCGTCCAGCACCAGCTCCACCCGGAACTGGCAGCCGAGGCCGCCGTCATCCTTGTCCAGAACCCTGGCCGCGAACTCGGCGTCCTCCCCCAGCCACTGGGTGTAAAGCGCCGCCACCGGCACCTGCAGCGCGCCCCAGACCACCAGGATCAGTAGCGACCCCAGGACAGCGTGTAGCTGCCAGCGCGCACTGTCGGTTTCCAACTGAAAGAGGCTGACGAAACGCTCCCGCCAGGCCAGCCAGGCGTACAGCCCGCTGCCAGCCACGAGGGCACAGCCGACCGAACCGGCTTTCCAGGCAGGTGACGGGTAGAACGAGAAGTACAGGCCGCAGACCCCGAACAACGCCAGGGACGAGAGCCAGAACAGGTAGTGATTGAATCCCTTCACGGAGCCTCCTGAAACGACAACGGAGCCAAAGGGCTCCGTTGTCTTCTGCTGCCTGCCCGGTAAATTACTGGGCGAGCTTCTTGTAGCGCACCCGGTGCGGCTGGGCGGCAGCCTCGCCGAGGCGTTTCTTGCGGTCCGCCTCGAACTCGGTGTAGTTGCCTTCGAAGAAGGTCACCTTGCCGTCGTCCTCATAGGACAGGATGTGGGTGGCGATACGGTCCAGGAACCAGCGATCGTGGGAGATCACGATGGCGGCGCCCGGGAAGTCCAGCAGCGCTTCTTCCAGCGCACGCAGGGTTTCCACGTCGAGGTCGTTGGACGGTTCGTCGAGCAGCAGCACGTTGCCGCCCTGCTTCAGGGTCAGGGCCAGGTGCAGGCGGCCACGCTCACCACCGGAGAGGTCCTTGACGAACTTCTGCTGGTCGGCGCCCTTGAAGTTGAAGCGGCCGACATAGCTGCGCGACGGGACTTCATAGTTGCCGATCTTGATCTGCTCGAAACCGTCGGAAACCTGCTGCCAGACGGTCTTGGTGCCTTCCAGGCTGTCGCGGCTCTGGTCGACGCTGGCGATCTGCACGGTTTCGCCGATGTCGATGGTGCCGGAGTCCGGTTGCTCCTTACCGGTGAGCATGCGGAACAGCGTGGACTTACCCGCACCGTTGCCGCCGATCACGCCGACGATGGCGCCTTTCGGAATGCTCAGGGACAGGTCGTCGATCAGGACACGATCACCGTAGCCCTTGGTAACGTTGTGCAGCTCGATGACCTTGTCACCCAGGCGCGGACCGGCCGGGATGTAGATCTCGTTGGTTTCGCTGCGCTTCTGGAATTCCTGGGATTGCATTTCCTCGAAGCGTTGCAGGCGCGCCTTGGACTTGGACTGGCGAGCCTTGGCGCCCTGGCGAACCCACTCCAGCTCGGCCTTCATGGCCTTGGCGTGGGAGGCTTCCTGCTTGGCTTCCTGGGCCAGGCGGTTGGCCTTGGATTCCAGCCAGCCGGAGTAGTTGCCCTCGAAGGGGATGCCGTGGCCACGGTCCAGCTCGAGAATCCAGCCGGCTACGTTGTCGAGGAAGTAACGGTCGTGGGTAATGGCTACCACGGTGCCGGGGAAGTCGTGGAGGAAGTGCTCCAGCCAGGCCACGGAGTCGGCGTCCAGGTGGTTGGTCGGCTCGTCCAGCAGCAGCATGTCAGGGGCGGACAGCAGCAGGCGGCACAGGGCCACGCGGCGCTTCTCGCCACCGGAAAGGTGTTCGATCTTCGCGTCCCACTGCGGCAGGCGCAGAGCATCGGCGGCGACTTCCAGCTGGCGCTCCAGGTTATGGCCATCGGAGGCCTGGAGGATGGCTTCCAGCTTGGCCTGCTCGGCAGCCAGGGCATCGAAATCGGCGTCCGGCTCGGCGTAGGCGGCGTAGACCTCGTCCAGGCGGGCCTGGGCCTGCTTGATCTCGCCCACCGCCTCTTCGACGATGTCGCGCACGGTCTTGGTCGGATCCAGCTTGGGTTCCTGGGGCAGGTAGCCGACTTTGATGCCAGGCATCGGGCGGGCTTCACCATCGATCTCGGTATCCACCCCGGCCATGATGCGCAGGAGGGTCGACTTACCCGCGCCGTTCAGACCGAGCACGCCGATCTTGGCGCCCGGGAAGAAGGAAAGGGAAATGTCTTTGAGGATCTCACGCTTCGGGGGCACGACCTTGCCGACCCGGTGCATGGTGTAGACGTATTGAGCCATGACTGACCTTGGTGCTGTGACGAATGTGGAATAAGGCGGGGAGCGACTATCAGGGAACAGGCGCTCCCGCGCGCGTGCGGCAAAGCTACCGGAATGCACCGGGGAGGGCAAACGACACTCGTCGGTCGTACTGGCACTTTGCATGCCTTCAGGGCATGCTAGCCGCCCCGCGCCCCATGTGGCACGGGACACCCCGTCACCTGCCAATCGAGCAGTAGCAGGAACGCCACGCTTGCCAGTCAGCTCCCGCCCTCCAACCCAGCATGAGCCAGGACATCTCCTGGCCAGCGCGCCCGCGCGCGGCTCGGTCAAGGGACTGCTGGTCGGTCTCGTGCTGCTGATGCTCGCACTGCTCCTCTGGCAGCTGCATCAGGAGTACCGCCAGCTGCAGGACGGCGCCCGGGAGCGCAACTACACGCTGACCCGCGAGCTGGCCAGCCACCTTGAGCTGGTCATGCAGATGAAGGCCGACGCGGTGCTTGCACTGCTTCGCCAGCAACCGACCAGGCCCGAGGTCGAAGACGAGCGACTGGCCGAACTTGAGCTCGTGCGCCCCATCCTGCCAGCGATCACCAGCCTGGCCTGGCTCAACCCCAATGGCGGCGTACTGGCAGATACCCAGGCCGACAGCGACGATGAACTGTTCCTCGCCAGCCTGGCCCAGCGTAGCGAGGGCCAGACCTATCACTTCGCCTTCAGCACCGCGGGTCGAGGCGAGGTCTACCTGATCCTGCGCCAGTCGCCGCTGCCCGAGCCCAGCGGCTACTGGGCCCTGCGCCTGGACGCCGAGGCCATTCGCACCTGGCTGCTCAAGCACGAAGACCGCAATTACCGCTGGCTACTGGAAGACCATTTCCTGCAGCGGGTCCTGGCGCAAAGCGGCAAATTCAGCCACAGCAATCCCATCGTGATGCCCGTGACCGCCGAGCAGGAAGGGCAGACCATCCTCGTTTCGGCGCTCAAGAACAGCGATTGGCAATTGCGAGCGCTGCACGACGAGCGCCAGGTACGCGCCCGACTGCTGCCTGAACTGCTCAGCAAACTGCTGCTGTTCCTCATCAGCGCCAGCCTGGCGTTGATCGCCCTCTACTACCTGCAGCGCGAGCAACGCGGCCTGCGCGAACTCAACGCCGCATCACGACGCTCGCTGCGCCAGGCTGCCAGTGCCCTTGGTGTGATCGAGGAGCGTGTGCTGGTGACCCAGGTAGACGGCCGCCTGAGCTACCTCAACCCCCAGGCCGAGACCATGTTCGGCATCAGCGGCGAAACCGCCCAGGACCACCACCTGCTGGCCCTGCTGCCGGGCCTGGACCCGCTGCTGCTCAATGCGCCGAACCTGGACCACGAACTGGGTTCGGACCTGGTGCAGTTTCGGCGCAACGGCGAGACGCGCCTGCTGGCTGTCACCCGTAACGATCTCAATGACGGTAGCCAGCTGCTCGGCTATGTCTGGGTGGTGCGCGACGTCACTGAAGAGCAGCACGCACTGCGCGTACTGCAGGAAACCCGGCGTCGCTACCAGGACATCTTCGAGGGCAGCGGCATCGCGCTCTGCGTGCTGGACCTCGCCGATCTGCGCAAGTACCTGATCCAGCAAGGTATGCGCGATCACGCCAGCCTCGCGGCATGGTTCAAGGACAATCGCGAACGTCACGCCGAACCGCTGCGCCTGCTGCGTATCACCGAGGTGAACCAGGTGGCCATGCGCCTGCTGGAAGTCAGCAGCAGCGAGCAGGCCTGGTGCCAGTTGATCGGCACGCACCCACTGCGTGAGGGCGGCATCCGCTTCCAGGTGATGGCCGCCCTGCTGGGAGGCAACAGGCACCTGGAAATGGAAAGCCAGATCGTCACGGCCCAGGGACAGGTGAGACACATCTGGCTGGTGCTGCACCTGCCGGACATGATCCAGGACCTCGAAGCCGTCACCCTCAGCATCAGCGACATCACCAGCCGCAAACAGGTCGAGCTGTCGCTGATCGAACGTGAGCGATTCTGGTCCGACGTGGTGCTGGCGGTGCCCGATACCCTTTATGTGCACGACATCATCAGCAAACGGGTGATGCTCACCAACAATCGCCTTGCCCAACAGCTGGGCTACAGCCGAAAAGATGTGCGCAAGATGGGCGAGCGCTTCTGGGAGGAAGTGCTACATCCCGACGACGCCGAACAGTACTGGCGCGTGCGCAGCCTGCAGCAGGTAGTGGGCGATGGCATGCTTCTGCAGTGCCAGTTGCGCTGGCGACACAAGGACGGAAGCTGGCACTGGTTCGATGTGCGCGAGCAGGCCCTGGCCCGCGACGACAAGGGCCGCGTCAGCCGCCTGATCGGCGTGGCGAAAGACATCACCGAGCAAATCGAAGCCACCGAGTCCATGCGCGAGAGTGAACGCCGCTACCGCATGCTGGCCGAAAGCATCAGCGACGTGATCTTCACCACCGACAGCGAACTACAGCTCAACTACGTCAGCCCCTCGGTCCAGCCAGTACTCGGCTATAGCGCTGACTGGGCCATCGCCAACGGTTTCCAGGGAATGGCGGCCGACCCACGGCAAATGCTCGAGCTGTTCGATCAGCTTGAGCAGATTCGCAGCGCCCTGGGCAACCCCCAGCGCCTGGCCGAACTGCGCAACCAGATGCCGGCGCGGCTGTTCCTTTTCGACTGCATGCGTGCCGATGGCCAGAAGATCCCGGTGGAACTGCGCACCATGCTGATGTGGGACGAATACGGGCGCTTCGAAGGCATGCTCGGCGTCGGTCGGGACATCAGCCAGCAACGCCGCGCCGACAAGGATCTGCGCATGGCGGCTACGGTGTTCGAGCACTCCACCTCGGCCATCCTCGTCACCGATCCGGCGGGTTACATCGTCCAGGTCAACGAAGCCTTCTGCCGCATTACCGGCCACAAGGCCGACGAAGTGCTGGATCAGCTGCCATCGATGCTCACCGCCGACCGCCAGCAGGCCAATCAGCTCAACTACATCATTGGCCAACTCAACCAGCGCGGCAGTTGGGAAGGCGAGATCTGGCTCAAGCGCCACGAAGGCGACACCTACCCCGCCTGGGTCGGCATCACCGCCGTGCACGACGAAGACGGTGACCTGGTCAGCTACGTCTGCTTCTTCAGCGACATCAGCGAGCGCAAGGCCAGCGAGCAGCGCATCCATCGCCTGGCCTACTACGACGGCCTGACCCACTTGCCCAACCGCACGCTTTTCCAGGACCGGCTGCATACGGCCCTGCAGTACGCCGAGCGGCACCAGGAATGGGTGGTGCTGATGTTCCTCGATCTCGACCGTTTCAAGCCGATCAACGACTCCCTCGGTCACGCCGCCGGCGATCGCATGCTTAAGGATGTCGCCGTGCGCCTGGCGGCCTGCGTTCACGATGACGACACCGTGGCGCGCATGGGCGGCGACGAATTCACCTTGCTGCTGCAGCCACGCGCCACCCGAGAAGGCGCCCTGAACCGGGCCGTGCATGTCGCCGAACAGATCCTCGACAGCCTGGCCCGCCCCTTCGTTCTTGAAGGCCGCGAGTTCTTCGTCACTGCGAGCATCGGCATCGCCCTCGCGCCCCAGGACGGCCGCGAGCTGAGCCAATTGATGAAGAACGCCGACACGGCGATGTACCACGCCAAGGAACGCGGCAAGAACAACTTCCAGTTCTACCAGGCGGATATGAACGCCCGCGCCCTGGAACGCCTGGAACTGGAGAGCGATCTGCGTCACGCCCTGGAGCAGGGCGAATTCCTTCTCTACTACCAGCCGCAGTTCTCCGGCGACGGCAAGCGCCTGACCGGAGTGGAGGCCCTGCTGCGCTGGCGCCACCCCAAGCGCGGGTTGGTACCGCCTGGTGAGTTCATTCCGGTGCTGGAAGAGCTCGGTCTGGTGGTGCAGGTAGGCGACTGGGTACTGAACGAAGCCTGCCGCCAACTCAAGGCCTGGCACCAGGAGAAGATTCGCCTGCCGAAGATTTCGGTGAACATTTCCGCCCGCCAGTTCGCCGACGGACAACTGGCCGAGCGCATCGCCGCCATCATCGAAGACAGTGGCCTGCCACCGGCCTGTCTGGAGCTGGAATTGACCGAGAGCATCCTGATGCGCGACGTGGCCGAAGCCATGGACATCCTCGAGAACCTCAAGCGCCTGGGCCTGTGCATTGCAGTGGACGACTTCGGCACCGGCTACTCATCGCTCAACTACCTCAAGCAGTTCCCCATCGACGTACTGAAGATCGACCGCAGCTTCGTCGACGGCCTGCCCGATGGCGAGCGCGACGCACAGATCGCCCGCGCCATCATCGCCATGGCCCACAGCCTGAACCTGGCGGTGATCGCCGAAGGCGTGGAGACCCACGCCCAGCTCGAGTTCCTTCGCGAACACGGTTGCGACGAAGTCCAGGGCTACCTCTTCGGCCACCCGATGCCGGCGGCGCGCTTCGAGCACCTGTTCGGCAGCAGTGCCAACTTCATCCTCAGCTGAGTCGGCGTTCAGTTCCGCACAAGCGCTGGCCATGAGGGCCACTTGTCTGTCACATGACCGACCTTCATATGCCAGCCAGCGACCTATCAGGTAGAATGCGACCCTTTCCTAGCACCGATCCTTATGAGGACCGCCATGTTCAGCCGTGATTTGACCCTCGCCCGCTACGATGCCGACCTGTTCGCCGCCATGGAGCAAGAAGCCAAGCGCCAGGAAGAGCACATCGAGCTCATCGCCTCCGAGAACTACACCAGCCCGGCGGTGATGGAAGCCCAGGGCTCCGTGCTGACCAACAAGTACGCCGAAGGCTACCCGCACAAGCGCTACTACGGTGGCTGCGAATACGTCGACATCGTCGAGCAACTGGCCATCGACCGCGCCAAGGAACTGTTCGGCGCCGACTACGCCAACGTTCAGCCGCACGCGGGTTCCCAGGCCAACGCCGCTGTCTACCTGGCGCTGCTCAATGCCGGTGACACCATCCTCGGCATGAGCCTGGCCCACGGCGGCCACCTGACCCACGGCGCCAGCGTGAGCTCCTCCGGCAAGCTGTACAACGCCGTACAGTACGGCATCGATGCCAATGGCCTGATCGACTACGACGAAGTCGAGCGCCTGGCCGTCGAGCACAAGCCGAAGATGATCGTCGCCGGCTTCTCCGCCTACTCCCAGGTTCTGGACTTCCCGCGCTTCCGCGCCATCGCCGACAAGGTAGGCGCCTACCTGTTCGTCGACATGGCCCATGTTGCCGGTCTGGTCGCCGCTGGCGTCTACCCGAACCCGGTTCCGTTCGCCGACGTGGTCACCACCACCACCCACAAGACCCTGCGCGGTCCGCGTGGCGGCCTGATCCTCGCTCGCAAGAACGAAGAGATCGAGAAGAAGCTGAACTCCGCTGTATTCCCGGGCGCCCAGGGCGGTCCGCTGGAGCACGTGATCGCCGCCAAGGCCGTGTGCTTCAAGGAAGCCCTGCAGCCTGAGTTCAAGACCTACCAGCAGCAGGTCCTGAAAAACGCCCAGACCATGGCCCAGGTCTTCATCGACCGTGGCTTCGACGTGGTTTCCGGCGGTACCCAGAACCACCTGTTCCTGCTGTCGCTGATCAAGCAGGACATCACGGGTAAAGACGCCGACGCCGCCCTGGGTCGCGCCTTCATCACCGTGAACAAGAACTCGGTACCGAACGACCCGCGTTCTCCGTTCGTCACCTCCGGCCTGCGTATCGGCACCCCGGCGGTCACCACTCGCGGTTTCAAGGAAGCCGAGTGCCGCGAACTGGCCGGCTGGATCTGCGACATCCTCGAGAACATGGGCGACGAGTCCGTGATCGACGCGGTTCGCGAGAAGGTCAAGGCCATCTGCGCCAAGCTGCCGGTTTACGGCAAGTAAGCGACAGAGCAACGAGAAAGCCCGGCAAATGCCGGGCTTTTTTGTGGGTGTTCAGCTCGTACCGGATTGGCAATCCGGTACGAGTCGGCTTCGACATAGGTGACCCGTTCATTGCCGAGTGGACTTCCACTTTCTGTTTCGTCTTCCCAGGCGAGTCCCTTCCTCAATCGGCAGATGGCCGCACCCGGAAAGAAGCCAAAGGGCTTGCCCCTGCATCCGGCCCCGGCTTCGCCGGGGTGCCCTCCCTCCATCATTGCGCTGGGCTTACTGAAGAGGCGGAGTCGCTGCCCCACCTCCTCTGCAAACCTTCAGGCGATACCCACGCATCAGCATTGTTCTGCCACTTCCGGTGCGAGTCCCCCCTCTACCTCGGGGAGAGGGGCGGGGGTGAGGGAAGCCCGCGCCTCTCGCGCAATCTTGCCAATCGAGGATGAGACCTTGATCTGGAAATCCGCATACCTCCAAGGCCTCAGGATGCTCCACCCCTCACAACGCAGTACGCGCCGCCTTGATCTGCTGCCACAGCGCGTCGACGTGCGTTTTCTGCTCTGGCTTCAGGCGCTCCAGGAAGTACAGGCGCTTTCGCTCTGCCTGGTCGGGCACCAGCATCGGTTGCTCCTGCGCCAGCCGGGCCATTTCCGGCGAATCTGCCGCCATGGGCGAATAGAAGCGCGATGCCAGGGCATTGCGCCGCGCATTCTCGGGCTTCAGCAGATAGTCGATGAACCGGTAGGCAAGGTCGGGCCGCGCGGCATTGGCGGGAATCGCCAGGCTGTCGATAAACACCAGGGCACCCTCATCAGGAATCCGAAAACGCAGCGCAGGGTTCTTTTCCGCCGCCGTCAGCGCATGTCCAACCCAGGCCATGGCCACACAGAGCTTGCCGCTGGCGAGGTCGCCGACATAGCCGTCGTTGTCCAGGTTACGGAACTGCCCCTGCATGGCCAGCAACTGCTTGCCGGCCTGGTCAATCTGCCGGGTGCCTGCCTTGCTCAGGTTACGGCCTCGATAGTTGAGCCATAGTGAAAGGGTCTCCTCCGGTGCATCCAGCATTCCCAGGCCGCAGCCCGCCAGGCGCGATCGCTGCTGCTCGTCGAAGAGCAGGCTCCAGCTGTTTGGCAAGGCACCGCCAAGCGCCGCTTCAGCCAGGGACGGATTGCTCACCAGGCCAACCGAGCCCCAGAGATAGGGCACCACGTAGCGGTTCGCAGAATCGAATCCGGCCAGCATGGCCAGCAGTGCAGGGTCCAGGCTGCCGTAATGGGGCAACTGAGCGAAATCCAGAGACTGCAGGCGCTTTTCGCCGATCAACCTTGTGAGCTGGAAATGCGAGGGCACCACCAGGTCGTACTGCGCCGACCCGGCCAGGGCCGCATCCAGGTCAGCGGCAGTATTGAAAGTGGTGTACTCGACGCGAATCCCGCTTTCACGCTGGAAAGCGGCGAGCACCTCGGGATCGATGTAGTTGGTCCAGTTGTAGACCCGCAAAACCTCTTCGGCCTGGGCAAACGCGGTCAGCAACGTGCACAGCAACAGGCAGAACGTCTTCTTCATGGTTCCCTCCCGCCCTGCTCCGTTGAGGGCTGGGAAGGATTAGAACCATCACCATCGACGGCGTCGTGATCGTGCGTGCCAGTCACTTGTGTCTGGCTGCCGGATTGTTGGGACTGCGGGCCGGTTCGCACCGGGCCCAGGTGGCACGTCACGTGGAGTGGACCGCGCTTCACCGGTCCAGCAACTGAGCACAAAAAAAAGCGCCACGACAACGCGTGGCGCTCCTTGCCTCTGCCTTTCAGCTCAGCAACAACGCACGGGCCGTCCCTTGCCACCGCCGTAACGCGCCTCCTGGCGCTCGCGGAAGAACTCCTCGTAAGTCATTACCGGCTTGTCCGGGTGCTTGTTGTGCATGTGTTCGACGTAATTGTCGTAGTCGGGCATGCCCACGAGCATTCGCGCGGCCTGCCCGAGGTATTTCCCCATGCGGCTCAAGTCATTGAACATACGCGCGGCCTCCTCATGCGTCCGGAATCGGCTGGAACGGCGATTCCTTGTCGGTGCGCTCCGGTTTCATCCAGGCGCTGCGTCCCACCTTGATGGCGTAGAACAGGATGCTCAGTACCACGAAGAGGAACAGCACGGTCAGGGTCGCGTTGGTGTAGGCGTTGAAGATCACATGCTGCATCTGGGTAATGTCCTTGGCCGGTGCCATGATTTGGCCAGCCTCGAGCGCATCGCTGTACTTCTTGGCCAGGGCCAGGAAACCAACGGCCGGGTTCGGGTCGAGCAGCTTGATCAGGCCCGCAGTGGTGGTGCAGATCAGCAGCCAGGTGGCCGGAATCAGCGTCACCCAGACGTAGCGCTGGCGCTTCATCTTGATCAGCACCACGCAACCCAGCATCAGGGCGATGCCCGCCAGCATCTGGTTGGAAATGCCGAACAGCGGCCACAGGGTGTTGATACCGCCCAGCGGGTCGATCACGCCCTGGTACAGCAGCCAGCCCCACATGGCCACGCAACCGGCGGTGGCGATGACGTTGGCGGTCCAGGACTCAGTGTTGCTGAGTGTCGGTACGAACTCACCCAGAAGGTCCTGCAGCATGAAGCGCCCGGCACGGGTACCGGCGTCCACCGCGGTGAGGATGAACAGTGCCTCGAAGAGGATCGCGAAGTGGTACCAGAAGGCCATGGTGTTCTCACCCGGCAGCACCTGGTGAAGGATCTGCGCGATACCCACGGCCAGAGTCGGCGCACCACCGGCGCGGGCCAGGATGGTGTGCTCGCCGATGTCCTTGGCGGTGGCCTCCAGTGCCTCGGGCGTGATGGCGAAGCCCCAGTTGCTGACCGCCGCGGCCACGCTGGCGACATCCGCACCTACCACGGCAGGCGGGCTGTTCATGGCGAAGTACACACCCGGCTCGATCACCGAGGCGGCGACCATGGCCATGATGGCGACGAAGGACTCCATCAGCATGCCGCCGTAGCCGATGTAGCGGGCATGGGACTCACTGGACAGCAGCTTGGGTGTGGTGCCGGAACTGATTAGCGCGTGGAAGCCGGAAACGGCGCCGCAGGCGATGGTGATGAACAGGAAGGGGAACAGGGCGCCCTTCCACACCGGACCGGTGCCGTCGACGAACTGGGTCAGCGCCGGCATTTTCAGTTCCGGCATGGTGATCAGGATGCCGATGGCCAGCGCGACGATGGTGCCGATCTTCAGGAAGGTCGACAGGTAATCACGTGGCGCCAGCACCAGCCACACTGGCAGCACGGCGGCCACGAAGCCGTAGCCGATCAGCATCCAGGTGATCTGCACACCGGTGAAGGTGAAGGCCGGGCCCCAGACCGGGTCAGCAGCCACCTGGCCACCCAGCCAGATGGATGTCAGCAGCAGCACCACGCCCACCACCGAAATCTCACCGATGCGCCCCGGGCGGATGTAGCGCATGTAGATGCCCATCAACATCGCGATGGGGATGGTGGCCATCACGGTGAACATACCCCACGGGCTTTCGGCCAGGGCTTTCACCACGATCAGCGAGAGCACCGCGAGGATGATGACCATGATCAGGAAAGCGCCGAACAGCGCAATGGTGCCAGGGACCTGCCCCATTTCCTCGCGCACCAGCTCGCCAAGGGACCGGCCGTCTCGACGACTGGAAATGAACAGCACCATGAAGTCCTGCACCGCACCGGCCAGCACCACGCCGGCGATCAGCCAGAGCGTGCCGGGCAGGTAGCCCATCTGCGCGGCGAGTACCGGGCCCACCAGCGGACCGGCACCGGCAATGGCGGCGAAGTGGTGACCAAAGAGCACATGCTTGTTGGTCGGAACGTAGTCCAGACCGTCGTTATGGATGATCGCCGGTGTGGCACGGGCGGGGTCGAGCTGCATCACCTTGTTGGCGATAAACAGGCTGTAGTAGCGGTAGGCAACCAGATAAAGGGCAACGGCGGCCACCACAATCCACAGGGCGTTGATCGCTTCGCCGCGACGCAACGCGACGACGCCCAGAGCACAGGCGCCGACCACAGCCAGCACTGCCCATGGCAGGTGGCGCAGGACGCTGTTGTTATTGTTCATAGGAAGCTCCGAATGGATGGACAAACAAGCTGCCGCACAAGCTTAGTCCGTCTGGAGGCAACCGGTGGCTGGCCACCGTCTGCAATGACCCTTTGCACGACCGGGGGCTAGAAAAAAGCCGGGCATTGCCCGGCTCTTTTATGCGCTGCGGAACTTAACTCGGCTGCTTGGCATAGCGGGCCAGCTGGTGGTCGCGGCTCATCACGTCCAGGGTCGCGGCAAGTACTTGCTCCCCGGTGACGTCCGAGCCGGAGAAGATGGTAGAGAAATTGGCCTGGGTGACCTGGGCGAAGTGCGCGCGGTCGCCCTGTTCGATACCCAGCAGGGTCGCATAGGCATCCAGTGCCTCGCCCTTGCCCTGGGCCATGTCCTCGGCAATGTTGTCCAGCATGCCGTTCATGGCAAGCAAGGACCGGCCTCCATAGCCAATGCGGACGCTGGAATCGCAACCGTTGGTCCCCGAAGTCAGGCCGAAGGTGGCATTACCTGACGTACCGTTGGTGGTGGTGGCCAGCAGATGTGGCACGAGGCCACGCTGACCTTCGAACACCATGTTGCCCCAGCCGCAGCCGCCACCCCCGGCCTGGTCCGCTTGTGCAGCCAGACTCGCCGCACTCAGCAGTCCTACGATCAACCCCTTGCTCAGCAGTCGCTTATCCATATTCTGCGCTCCGCATGGATTTATAGAGAAACCGCCTAAGGAGCTTTGGTGACGGATGGGGAACTGTCAAACCAGCGCCGGCAGGCCTTGCCGGCACCTGGGAATGCGGATGTAATTCGCCGCACTCCGGCTCGAATGCCCAAGGACACCGCCCCAGTGCGCGTCGCATCCATGCCTGTCCCCTATCTCCGTGTCGCCCTCGCCCTTCTGCTGCTCGGCGAGGCTGGCTGTCGGCCGGAAATACCACAAGCGCTCGACCAGCAGCTCTACATCTGGCAACGCCAATGGCGGCCCGCCCACGCAGATGCGCTGGCTGCCAGCCGCGCCGACTTTTCTACCCTTCGAGTGCTCGCCGCCCAGGCCCATCCCGGCGCAGGCTGGTCTCGTATCAGGGTGAATGCAGGGATGCTCAAAGCCGATAGCCGTCCGCTGGTGGCCGTCGTGCGGCTGGATGGCCAACTGCCGGAGCTGGACCTACAGCGCACCCGCGACGATATCCTCGCGCTGATGAACGACTGGCGCGCGCTGGGCCTCGCCGTGCAGGGGCTGGAGATCGACCACGATTGCGCCAGTGCACGCCTGCCAGCCTATCGCGCCTTCCTCGGTGAACTGCGCCAAGCGCTGCCAACGGAGCTGAAACTCAGTATTACCGCCCTGCCCGCCTGGCTCGACAGCCCCGCCCTCGTCGATTTGCTGCGCGAGGTGGACAGCAGCGTGCTGCAGGTCCATGCAGTCAACGCCCCGGCGAACGGACTGTTCGACCCTGCCCGCGCCCTGACCTGGACCCGGCGCTGGAGCCAGATCAGCGACCGCCCCTTCCAACTCGCCTTGCCCGCCTATGGCATCGCCCTGGTGAACGGCGTGGTGGAAAGTGAAAGCCCGCTGGCGCTTGCCGGACCGCGCCGTGAACTACAGGCAGACCCGCGGCAACTGGCCGAATTGCTCACCGAACTACGGCAGACGCCTCCCGCGCACCTGGCCGGCGTCATCTGGTTCCGCCTGCCGCTGGCCGGCGACCGTCGTGCCTGGCCGCTCGACACCCTCAAGGCTGTAGCGCGCGGCGACGAGCTATACGCGGATATCCGGCCACAGGTCAGTCAGCATGGGCCGCTCCACGAACTGGTCCTGACCAATCAAGGCAACCTTGCCGCCGCGTTGCCGGAACGCATCGAGCTGCCGGCGCAAGCCTGCGATGCTGCCGATGCCCTGGCCGGCTATCGCCTGGAACGTACGGCCAGTGCCCTGGTATTCACCCGCCACACCGAAGGCCAGCTCTCCGCCGGCCAGCAACGTGCCCTGGGTTGGGCACGCTGCCAGCAAGTCGATCAAGGAGGATCCCATGTCTACCCCTGAACGCAGCCGGCGACTGGCGCTGGCCATTGCACTCTGCCTGCCGGTATTGAGTGCCCAGGCCTGCGGGCCGGATTTTCCCCTGAGCCTGCTGGGCGACCGTGCGCAGACCCTGGCCGAACTGCCTGAGGGCAACTTCGCGTTCGAAGCGGCGCGTCTGGGCAAACCGGTGCCCGGCCTCGGCCAGTCCGGCGATGCCACCCTGGCGGGCTACTGGGACGACGGTGGAGAGCGATACCTCCAGCAGCGCGACGAGATCGAACAGAAGGAACTGGGAGACACCCTCTACCAGCAGATAAAACGCCTGCGTACGTTGACTGACTCCCGCCAGGTCGAAGACCAGGGCCAGGAGCTGCCCGCAGAGCTGCGCCTCTACAGTGCCGGCGCGGTGGCCTTCGCCCAGCAGGACTACCTGCTGGCCAGCGACTACTTTCGCCGCGTGCTGGAACTTCCGGCGGACCAACGCCGCTTGCGCGGTACCTGGGCCGCCTACTCCCTGGGGCGAGCCCAGGCCAATCTGAGCCGCCCCGAAGGCGTACCCGTCGAAGCAACCCAGCGCAGTGAGGAAGATCAGCGCCTGTTCATGCAGGATGCAGCCCAGTCCGCGCGGGAAGCGTTCCAGCAGACTCGCCAGCTCGCCATCCAAGGCTATGCCGACCCGCTGGAACTGGGCATCGCCAGCCTCGGCGAGGAAGCCCGCCTGGACTACCTGGCCGGTGACTGGGCCAGCGCCATCCGTCTCTATGCCAGCCAGACGGCCCATCGATCCAGTACCGGCTACAGCTCCCTGCGCCAACTCGCTGGCGAACTGGCGCGCATGCCCAACGAGGAGCTGGCGCCACTGCTGGCCCTACCCGAAGTGCAGCACCTGCTCACCGCTCGCCTGCTCAGCCGCATCGACGGTGAGCAGAGCGGTGATGAACGCATCAGTACGCTACTGATCGAGAACGCTGGTGCCGACCTGGCCAATGCCGATCGCCTGGCCGCCCTGAGCTACCAGTTCGGGCGCTACTCTGAGGCCGAGCACTTCGTCGCCAAGGCCGGCGACAGTGGGCTTGCCTGGTGGCTGCGGGCCAAGCTGGCCTTGCGCGATGGCGACGCGACCCGCGCCACCGAGGCCTATGCCAAGGCCGCGCGGGACTTCCCGAAGGAAGAAGACTGGGGCTACCGGCGCACCGCAGATTGGGATTGGGAGGACGTGAAGCCGCGCTGCCGAGTGGACGGCGAGAACGCCATCCTTTCGCTCCAGCGCGGCGACTATCTGGACGCCTTCGACCTGCTCTGGCACAGCGGCGATATCTACTGGTGGGACAGCGCCACCATCGCCGAGCGCGTGCTGACCCTGGAAGAGCTCAAGGGCTATGTCGACGCCAAGGTGCCAGAGCCCAAGCCGCAGACTGCGGAAGAGCGCGAGAACTACCAGCCACGCCCGGTCGCGGCCCAACTGCGCAACCTTCTGGCCCGGCGTCTGCTGCGCGAAGGCCATTACAACGAGGCATTGCCTTACTTCGATGATGTTGAACTGCGCGAAACCGCCCGTCGCTATGGCCAGGCCCGCGAGGAGGCGGATAACCGCTGGACCGCTACCGGGCGCGCCGAAGCCCTCTATAAAGCCGCGCTGATCGCCCGCGAGCAGGGCATGGAACTGCTGGGTTACGAGATGTCGCCAGACTTTCACAGCCTAGGCGGCTCCTTCGCCCTGCTCCAGGTGGGGCAACAGCAAGCGGGCGACCTGCTGAGTGCAGACGAAGCCAAGCGACAGAACGACAACCTCGCCCAGCCCAACACCCGCTATCACTATCGCTGGGTCGCCGCGCATCTGGCCGGGCGGGCCGCCGACCAGTTGCCGCAAAATAGCCAGGCCTTCGCCGCGGTGCTGTGCAAGGCAACCGGCTTCCTGCTCAGCAGCAATCTGGAAGACGCGCGCGGCTACTACCGGCGTTATGTGCAGCACGGCCCCTATGTGCCCTGGGCAGCCAATTTCGGACGGAACTGCGAGGAGCCTGATTTCGACGCCGCGGGCAAGCGTGTCTGGGAGGAGCGCGGGAAGCAACTGCGCAACAGCTTGCGCCCCTACAAGTACCTGCTCGCCGGGGCTGGAGCGCTGATCCTGGCCCTGTCGTTTTTCTGGTTCAGGCGTCGCCGCGGCGAATGAACAGTCTCGTTGGCCTTGGCTATAGTGGATGAAATCTCTCAGGAGCATGACCATGAGTGAAATCGCCAACGACCGTCGGCGCTTCCACCGCATCAACTTCGACGCCGCCACCACAATCAACCAGGGCGACAAGCGCTGGACGGCGGAGCTGCATGACATTTCCCTCAAGGGCTTGCTGGTGATCCGCCCGGCTGACTGGGATGGCGATCCGGCAAGGCCGTTCGACGTGCGCGTCGATCTGGGCGCAGACGCCAAGGTCGAGATGGAAGTGGAACTGACTCGCGCCCAGGGCGACCAACTTGGATTCGTCTGCCGCCATATCGACCTCGACTCCATCAGCCACCTGCGTCGCCTGGTGGAACTCAACCTGGGTAGCGAAGAACTGCTGGAACGTGAACTGACGGCACTGGGCGAGGAGTAGCCCGCCGGGCTGAAGCTCCCTATAGGGGCGAATTCGTTCGCCAAGCAGATCGCAGTTCTGCCAAAGGTCCCTCACCCCCAGCCCTCTCCCAAAGGGAGAGGGAACTCTCCGTGCAAGTAATGACCTTCTCGCTTTTCCTGTAGGGGCGAATTCATTCGCCTAGCAGGTCGCAGTTCTGCCAAAAAGTCCCCACCCCAGCCCTCTCCCAAAGGGAGAGGGGGCTGTCCGTGCAATCAATTGGCTTTTCGCTCTTCGTGTGGGAGCGAATTCATTCGCGAAAACTACTCGAACAGCGCATCCAACGCCTGCTCCAAGCGCGTCACCGCGACCACGGTGAGGCCCGGCGGATCTTCCTTGGGGGCGTTGCCCTTGGGCACGATCGCCCGCTTGAAACCATGCTTGGCGGCTTCCTTCAGGCGCTCCTGGCCGCTGGGCACCGGACGTACCTCACCGGACAACCCCACTTCACCGAACACCAGCACATCATGGGCCAGGGGGCGGTTGCGCAGACTGGAGATGATGGCGGCGATCAGCGCAAGGTCGGAAGCGGTCTCAAGTACCTTCACACCGCCAACCACGTTGAGGAACACATCCTGATCGTAGGTCGGGATGCCGCCGTGCCGGTGCAATACCGCCAGCAACATGGCCAGGCGGTTCTGGTCCAGCCCCAGGGTTACCCGTCGCGGGTTGGCCAGGTGGCTGGTGTCGACCAGCGCCTGAACCTCCACCAGCATGGGCCGCGAGCCTTCCCAGGTCGCCATTACCACGCTGCCGGGCACGGACTCCTGGGCGCGTGTGAGGAAGATCGCCGAGGGGTTGGAAACCTCCTTCAGGCCTTTGTCCGTCATGCCGAACACGCCCAGCTCGTTGACCGCACCGAAACGATTCTTCACCGCCCGCAACAGGCGCAGTCGGCCGTCGGACTCGCCCTCGAAATAGAGCACGGTGTCCACCATGTGCTCCAGCACGCGCGGGCCAGCCAGGGCGCCTTCCTTGGTCACATGACCGACCAGGAAGATCGCCGTGCCACTCTGCTTGGCGAAACGCACCAGCAGTGCCGCACTCTCGCGGACCTGGGCCACGCCGCCAGGGGCGGACTGCAATTGCTCGGTGAAGATAGTCTGGATGGAATCGATCACCATCACCTTGGGCTGCTCGACCCGCGCGGTGGCGATGATGCTTTCGATGCAGGTCTCGGTCATGACCTTCAGCTTGTCTTCCGGCAAGCCCAGGCGGCGGGCACGCATGGCGACCTGTTGCTGGGACTCCTCACCGGTGACATAGAGCGCGGGCAGACGCGTGGCGATGTTGCAGAGGGTTTGCAGGAGGATGGTGGATTTGCCGATGCCCGGATCGCCGCCGATCAGAACCACCGACCCGTCCACCAAGCCACCACCGAGCACCCGATCAAGCTCGGTGGAAGCGGTGGAAAAACGCGGCATTTCCTCAACGCTGACCTCGGCCAGGGTCTTGATCTGCGCCTGCTGGCCGGCCCAGCCGCCGCGCCCCCCGGAAGTAGCGGCGGCGCCTTCCAGCACGGTTTCCACCAGGGTGTTCCAGGCCCCACAGTCAGCACACTGGCCGGCCCATTTGGGGAAGGTAGCGCCGCACTCGGTGCAGCCGTACATGCGCTTGGCCTTGGCCATCAGCGGACTCCGTCAGAAAAACGAAAGCCCGCATGATAGCGGATCAGCCTCGGCAACCGCCGCCGCAGTTGCAGCATTGGCCGCTAGCGCGCCGACGCTGGCGCTCGAGATCCTGGCTCAGGCCGTCCAGGCGCATGTGCAGGGCGCTAAGGCTGGAGCCGTCCAGCGGCTCGCTGCCTTCCTCGACGCGAGCGATGCGACGTTGCAGCAGATCGTACTGTTGTTGCAGGCGGTCGAGACGCTCGATGGCTTCCTGGCGCTCAGGGGAGAGCGACGACGCGGACGAAAAATCCGCGCCGGACGAGAGGTTAGTAGCAGGCATGGGACTGGCTCCGGATAGAGGGTGAGCCAGCCTATCCGGCCTCCTTCCTGGCGCTGTTGACCCCGATCAAATCAAAGTGTCAGCCCTTGGCACTCTTGAGCATCCGGGCGATTTCGTCCTTCAGGGCAACCCTCTGCACCTTCAAACCGTGCAGGATGTTGTCATCGAGGGCCTTGTTGCCGTCCTCGACTTCGTAGATTTGCGAATCCAGATCCTGGTACTCCCCCGCCAACCGGGCAAAGTGCGCATCGCTCTGCAGCAGTGCGCGCATGGTGTCCTTGAACTCTGGGAATTCACGGTTGAGCGGGTGGTGTTCTAGTGGCATGGCAGCGACCCTCCTCTTGCAGCCTCACTCTCAGGCTAGACCAGGGACCACAGGCGGAAAGCGCCGCCTGACGGAAACCTCACCCGGACTTGGCACTGCCACCTCCGGCCCCTAGCATGAGCACCGGCACAAGGAGGTGGCCGTCGCTGGCAGCCTCGACCTGCTGAATTACACTTCAGCGTTGAATCCAGAACCTCAGGGAGTGAAACATGAGCTTGCTCAACGAATTCAAAGCCTTCGCCGTCAAAGGCAACGTGGTCGACATGGCCGTTGGCATCATCATTGGCGCTGCCTTCGGCAAGATCGTCTCGTCCTTCGTGGGCGACGTGATCATGCCGCCCATTGGCCTGCTGATCGGCGGGGTCGACTTTTCCGACCTGGCCATCATCCTCAAGGCCGCCGAGGGGGAAATCCCGGCTGTAGTGTTGAGTTATGGCAAGTTCATCCAGACAATCCTCGACTTCGTGATCGTCGCCTTCGCCATCTTCATGGGGGTGAAAGTGATCAACAAACTCAAACGCGAAGAAGCCGCTGCTCCCGAGCTGCCACCGGCGCCCTCCCCCGAGGAAACCCTGCTGACCGAGATACGTGACCTGCTGAAAGCCCAGGGGGACAAGCAGCCCTGAGTTGCCCGAGGCGTCCTGTGTGGAAGCGAATTCATTCGCGAATCCAACTGACCTCAGCAAAAGAAAAGGGCCGCATCGCGGCCCTTCTTCATTTCGCGACTGAAGTCGCTCCCATAAGTGATCAGGTTGCTGTTGTCAGCGGCTTGAGCAGCAGGCGATTGACCCGCCGCTCCTTCACTTCGATCACCTGCAACTGCCAGCCTGCGACTTCCAGGGAGTCACCGATGACCGGCAGGCGATCCAGCAGACTCATGGCCAGGCCTGCGAGGGTCTGGTAGTCCTCGCCGGGCTTGGCGGCAAAGCCGACGCGCTCCCCCAGCAGGCTGAGGTTCACCGCACCACTGACCTTCCAGCCCTCATCGCACGGTTCGATATCCAGGCCATCCACCTCACTGGCGTCAGGCAGCTCACCGGCGATGGACTCGAGTATGTCGGTCATGGTCAGCAGCCCCTCGAAGCCGCCGAATTCGTTGACGACGAACGCCACGTGGGTAGAGGCCTTGCGCATTTCTTCCAGGGCGCCCAGTACGGAAGCGCTCTCCGGCAGGTTCGGCGGAATCCGCAGCATCTGCTCGAACTCCGGCTCCTGCCCCTGCAGCAACTCGCGCAGCAGTTCCTTCTTGTGCACATAGCCCAGGGGCTCATCCACATCGCCGCCCCGGATCACCAACAAGCGCGAGTGCGGCGAACGCAGCAGGGCGTCACGGATGCTTTCGCGCGGGTCGTCGAGATCGATGCGCTCCACCTCGCTGCGATTGGTCATCAGCGTACGGACCTGGCGCTCGGCCAATCCCAGTACGCCGCTGATCATGATCCGCTCACGACGGTCGAAGGGCACCTTGCCAGCGTCGCCGCCATCCAACAGGTCGGCGATTTCCTCGCCTACTTCATCGGCCTCCACGCCACGGCCACCCAGCAGGCGGAGCACGGCGTGGGCAGTTCGCTCACGCACGCTGCGGTCGCCCTGGAGCTGGCGCTTGCGGCGCCAGCGCACCAGTTGGTTGGCAGCCTCGATCAGCAGCGAGAAGCCGATGGCGGCATACAGGTAGCCTTTCGGGATATGGAAGCCCAGGCCTTCGGCCGTCAGGCTGAAACCAATCATCATCAGGAAGCCCAGACACAGCATGATCACCGTTGGGTGGGCGTTGACGAAGGCAGTCAGCGGCTTGCTGGCGATGATCATCAGGCCGATGGACACCACCACCGCGATCATCATCACTTCCAGGTGTTCGACCATGCCCACGGCGGTAATCACCGCGTCCAGGGAGAACACCGCATCCAGCACCACGATCTGCGCCACTACCGGCCAGAACAAGGCGTAGGCACGGCTGCCCCCCTGGCTGTGAACGCGGCCTTCCAGGCGCTCGTGCAATTCCATGGTGGCCTTGAACAACAGGAACACACCACCGAACAGCATGATCAGATCACGGCCGGAGAAGCTCTTATCGAACACCTCGAACAGCGGCGTGGTGAGGGTGACCAGCCAGGAAATACTGGCCAGCAAACCCAGGCGCATCAGCAGGGCCAGGGACAGGCCGATCAATCGCGCACGGTCGCGCTGATGGGGGGGCAGCTTGTCGGCCAGGATGGCGATGAACACCAGGTTGTCGATACCGAGGACGATCTCCAGGACGATCAGAGTCAGCAGGCCCAGCCAGGCCGTAGGGTCAACTATCCATTCCATAGGGATCAGGCTCTCGAACCAGGTTTACGGGCAGGCGCAAACGGCGCCTGCGGGCGCTGCATCGACATGCACGAAGAGTGGGCAGCGGGACGCTGCAATTCGAAATGGCGTGCGTAGACGCCGGCGGGAAGGGGGGCGGCCGCACCCGGGGTTGCAGGGGGCGGCTTACAACTATCGCTGTCCATTGGTTTCCAGTTCGGATAAACGAACCGCAAATGCTAGGTCAGAAATCATCCAGCGCTAAGTAGGGAATTTTTACCATTCATGTACGAAATCTCTCAGCGCCTGCGAAACAGTGGCCTTGGCTCTATCACCGAACGGCCATAAAGCACACTCACACCCGCCAATCCCTTCAGCGCATCCTCGGCGGATTTATCCTCGCGAACGGCAAAGGCGTCGAAGCCGCACTGACGCATATGGCTGAGTTGGTCACGCAGCACATCACCGACCGCACGCAGCTCACCGCGCCAGCCCAGGCGGGTACGCAGCAGGTAGGCCTGGCTGTAGCCGCGGCCGTCACGGAAGCTGGGAAAGTCGACGGCGATCAGGGGCACTCCTTCCAAGAGCGGTGCCAGCGGCTCGACTTCATCGTCCGGTTGCAGCAACAACCCGTCGCGGCCGTCGCGCTCACGCCAGAGCGCCAGCGGCAGGATCAGTTGCCCATCCGGCAAGGTTTCGCCCGCCTCGCGCACCAGGGTCCAGGTGTCTTCCACCAGGCGAGCCTCACCATCCACAAGTTTGATCAGGTTGTTCATGCCGGTACCCCCACTTTGGCGTAGACCCGTTCCTTGAAGGGATCCAGGCCGATGCGCCGCACCGTATCGACGAAGCGTTCCTCCGGCTCGCGATAGTCGCGGAAGGTTTCCACCACCTTTTCGATCACGTCCGGCACCTCGTCAGCGCTGAAGGAAGGTCCGATCACCTTGCCCAGTTCGCTGTCCATGCCCTGGGCGCCCCCGAGGGTGATCTGGTACCACTCGCTGCCGCCCTTATCCACACCGAGGATGCCGATGTTGCCGATGTGGTGATGACCGCAGGCGTTCATGCAGCCGGAGATGTTCAGGCTGAGCTCACCCAGATCCTGAAGTGCCGCTGGATCAACGAAGCGCGCCTGGATGGCCTGGGCGATGGGGATGGACTTGGCGTTGGCCAGGGAACAGTAGTCGCCGCCCGGGCAGGCAATGATGTCGGTGAGCAGGCCGATGTTGGCGGTCGCCAGGCCACAGTCGCGGGCCTTCAGCCAAAGTGCGTGCAGGTCGGCCTTGCGCACGTCGGGCAGCGCCAGGTTCTGTTCGTGGGCGATGCGGATTTCACCGAAACCGAAGCACTCGGCCCAGTCGGCTACTGCCTCCATCTGGACGTCGGTGACATCTCCGGGCGGGGCATCCGGTCCCGGCTTGGTGGACAGCACGACGGCGGCGTAGCCCGGAACCTTGTGCGGTTGCAGGTTGCGCGCACACCAGCGGGCGAATTCCGGGTCCCGCGCCAGTTGGCTGCCGAAGTCCAGGTCGGCCTCATCCAGGCGGGCATAGGACGGTGCATCGAAGCTGCTGGCAACGCGCTGGTACTCAGCCTCGGTCAACTCGGCCGGGCCCTCCTTCAGGTGCTGCCACTCGGCTTCCACCTCGCGGGCAAAGGCTTCGATACCCAGCGCCTTGACCAGGATCTTGATCCGCGCCTTGTACTTGTTGTCGCGCCGGCCGTGGCGGTTGTAGACGCGCAGGATGGCTTCGACATAGGACAGCAAGTGTCGCCAGTGCAGGCCGTCACGAATCTGCTGACCGAGGATCGGTGTGCGGCCGAGGCCGCCGCCCACCAATACCCGCAGGCGCATTTCGCCCGCATCGTCGCGGTACAGGTAAAGGCCGATGTCGTGCATCTGCACGGCGGCTCGATCCTGCTCGGCTGCGCAGAGCGCGATCTTGAACTTGCGCGGCAGGAAGAGGAATTCCGGATTGATGGTGGACCACTGGCGGAGAATTTCCGCCAGTGGTCGCGGGTCCAGCAACTCGTCGGCGGCCACCCCGGCGAAGGCTTCGGTGGTGATGTTGCGCACGCAGTTGCCGGATGTCTGGATCGCGTGCATCTCCACCTCGGCCAGTTGCTGGAGGATGTCCGGCACCTCGGCCAACTCGATCCAGTTGAACTGGATGTTCTGCCGGGTGGTGAAGTGGCCATAGCCGCGATCATGTTCGCGGGCGATTCGCGCCAGGCAACGCATCTGGCTAGACGACAGCGTTCCGTAGGGGATGGCGACCCGCAGCATGTAGGCGTGCTTTTGCATGTAGAGGCCGTTCTGCAGACGCAGCGGCAGGAACTCTTCCTCGGAAAGCTCGCCGCTGATACGCCGCGCCACCTGGTCGCGGAATTGCTCCACGCGCTCCTGCACCAGGGCGCGGTCGTAGTCGTCGTAGTGGTACATGCAAGCGGGCTCCAGCAAGGCGGGCGGGGGCCTTCACTATGGGCGCGCGAGCCCGGCGTAAACAGCTTCAGGTCCGTCTCAAAAAACCATATCAGATTGACTTGCAGGAGCGAGCTTGCTCGCGAATGCCGGCGGTTCGCGAGCAAGCTCGCTCCTACAAGGCGCCAGCCGATCTGAGCACTAAAAAGTGCGTTTATCTGAGTCTGTTTCCCCAGCGACGGGGTTTCCAGAATGGCGGCCGCTCAGTCTTCTCAACCGAAAGGCCCGCACATGAACACCGCAATCCCGGAACCGACCTACGACTACAAGGTGGTTCGCCAGTTCGCCCTGATGACGCTCGTCTGGGGCATCGTCGGCATGGGCATGGGCGTGTTCATCGCCGCCCAGCTCGTCTGGCCGGCGCTGAACCTCGACCTGCCCTGGACCAGCTTCGGCCGCCTGCGCCCGCTGCACACCAACCTGGTGATTTTCGCCTTCGGCGGTAGTGCCCTGTTCGCTACCAGCTACTACACGGTGCAGCGCACCTGCCAGGCACGATTGTTCGGTGGTGGGCTTGCCGCCTTCACCTTCTGGGGCTGGCAGGCACTGGTGGTGATCCTCCTGGTCACCCTGCCCCAGGGCCTGACCACTACCAAGGAATACGCCGAGGTGGAGTTCACCGGCGCGGTATGGATGGGCATCGTCTGGATCGCTTACGCGGTGGTGTTCTTCGGTACGGTGATGAAGCGCAAGACCAGGCACATCTATGTGGGCAACTGGTTCTTTGGCGCCTTCATCGTGGTCACCGCGATGCTGCACATCGTCAACCACATGGCCATTCCGGTGCGCTGGTTCAAGTCGTACTCGGTCTATTCCGGCGCTACCGACGCCATGGTGCAGTGGTGGTACGGGCACAACGCCGTGGGCTTTTTCCTGACCACCGGCTTCCTCGGAATGATGTACTACTTCATTCCCAAGCAGGCCGGGCGCCCGGTGTACTCCTACCGCCTGTCCATCGTGCACTTCTGGGCACTGATCACCCTGTACATCTGGGCCGGCCCGCACCACCTGCACTACACCGCCCTGCCGGACTGGGCCCAGTCCCTCGGCATGGTGATGTCGATCATCCTGCTGGCGCCATCCTGGGGCGGCATGATCAACGGCATGATGACCCTCTCCGGGGCCTGGCATAAGTTGCGCGACGACCCAATCCTGCGCTTCCTCGTGGTGTCGCTGGCCTTCTATGGCATGAGCACCTTCGAAGGCCCGATGATGGCCATCAAGACCGTAAACGCGCTGTCCCACTACACCGACTGGACCATCGGCCACGTGCACGCCGGGGCGCTGGGCTGGGTGGCGATGATCACCATCGGCTCGCTCTACCACCTGATCCCGCGCCTCTACGGCCGCGCGCAGATGCACAGCACCGGCCTGATCAACGCCCACTTCTGGCTGGCCACCATCGGCACCGTTCTGTACATCGCCTCCATGTGGGTCAACGGCATCACCCAGGGCCTCATGTGGCGCGCGGTGAACGAGGATGGCACCCTCACCTATTCCTTCGTCGAAGCGCTGGAAGCCAGCCACCCCGGATTCGTGGTGCGCATGGTGGGTGGCATCTTCTTCGTCACCGGCATGCTGCTGATGGCCTGGAACACCTGGCGCACGATCCGCGCCGGTGATACGCGCACCACCGACGCGGTCCCGCAGGCGGTGGCCCATGGATAGCGAAAGCGCATACGCCCTGCTTAGCCTGGCTGCCCTGACCTTCTTCTACCTCGCCATCCAGGCCAGCCTGGGTGGCAGGAGCCAACGCCAAATGGACGAAGCCACCATGCTGCCCTTTGCCGACGACGAGCCCGTAGCCAGGCGAATGGAACGCGCCACCGCCCGCAGCAGCACGGGGTGCAGCTGTCCGGGTCGGTGTGATGGGGGGTGCGAGCGGCGAATAGAACTGGATGCCTGAGGTGAAGAACACCTGTAGGGGCAAATTCATTCGCATCTACAGGCCGGAGGTCTGCCCTGCGAAGCCGGTGAGGGGCAGCGGAGCTGCCCTTGGCGATTGAAATCGCCCCTCCAAGCTATTCATCCGCCACACACTACCTACCAGTAGTTCTCCACCGCCACCTGCCCCGGCCGGCGGGTCAGGCTCAGGTTCATGTCGCGCTTTTTCAGCACCGCGCGAGTGTCGTCGATCATCTGCGGGTTACCGCAGAGCATCACGCGGGAGTGCTCCGGGGTGAGTTCCAGGCCGGCGGCGCGTTCCAGCTCGCCGTTCTCGATCAACGTAGTGATACGCCCATGCAGCGCGCCGGGCACTTCCTCGCGGGTCACCACAGGGATGTACAGCAGCTTGTCGGCCACGCCTTCCAGGTAATCGCGGTTCTTCAGGTCGTCAATCAGCGGCTGATAAGCCAGCTCCGCAGCCTGGCGCACGCTGTAGACGAGGATGATCCGTTCGAAACGCTGCCAGACCTCCAGGTCCTGGAGGATCGACAGGAACGGCGCCAGCCCAGTGCCGGTAGCCAGCAGCCAGAGGTCGCGACCATCGACGAAACGGTCGAGGGTGAGGAAGCCGAAGGACGTCTTGTCCACCATCAGGGTGTCGCCTACCGCGAGGCGCGACAGCTCGCTGGTGAATTCGCCCCCCGGTACGACGATGGAGAAGAACTCCAGGTGCTCGTCATGGGGCGCCGAAACCATGGAATAGGCGCGCCAGACGGTGCTGCCGTCGGCCTTGGTCACGCCCAGGCGGGCAAACTGCCCGGCTCTGAAGCGATACCCCGCGTCACGGGTCGTGCGCAGGGTGAACAGGCTGGGCGTCAGGGTCTCGACATCCAGCAGGGTCTGACGGGTGAACTTCTCTTCGCTGGCGGTCATACTCCGCTCCCACTCTTTCCGATTCGTTCAAAGGCCGCTTCAGTGTCTCGCAAAGCGGCCTTCAGAAACACCGCCGGTTCTTATGCCTATATTTGCTACGCCCTTTGCCCAGCTCGATCTCGTTCGCCAGCCCGAACAGCAGGACGACCCGCTGCAGGCCTTCGATGCCGCCGATGAGTACCTGCTCAACCACCTGCACGAACAGGGCATCGCCAGCGATACGCGCATCCTGGTACTGAATGACAGCTTCGGCGCGCTGGCCGCCAGCCTGGCCACCCACGCGCACGTCACCAGCAGCGGCGACTCCCACCTCGGCCACATCGCCCTGCAACGCAATCTGGCACGCAACGAACTGGATGCCGGGCGCGTGCGCTTCGTGGCCGCCAGTGAACTGGCCGAAGGCCCGTTCGACCGGGTACTGGTGCGCGTTCCCAAAACCCTGGCACTGCTGGAGGAACAACTGATCCGCCTGCATGGCCAACTCGCCCCCGGCGCCACGGTGGTAGCCGCGGGTATGGTCAAGCACCTGCCCCACGCCGCTGGCGACCTGCTGGAGAAATACATCGGCCCGATGCAGCCATCTCTGGCGGTGAAGAAGGCACGCCTGCTGATCGCCACGGCCGAACAGAAGCCGGCACCTGCTTCGCCCTACCCCACCCGCTACCAACTGGACCAGCCACGCCTGACGCTGATCAACCACGCCAACGTGTTCTGCCGCGAAGGCCTGGACATTGGCACCCGTGCCTTTCTTCCGCACCTGCCGCGCAGCCTGGCGGATATCCGTGCGGCAGACCTGGGCTGTGGCAATGGCGTTCTCGGCATCGTTTATGCGCTGGCCAACCCGCAGGCGCAGATGACCCTGGTGGACGAGTCCTACATGGCCGTGCAGTCGGCGAAGGAGAATTGGCGCGCGGCCCTGGGCGAACGCCCTGCGGATATCCGTGCAGGCGACGGTCTGGCAGAGCAGCCGGGGGACTCGCTGGACCTGGTGCTGTGCAATCCGCCGTTCCACCAGCAGCAGGTTGTAGGCGATTTCCTCGCCTGGCGCATGTTCGTGCAAGCGCGCAATGCACTGGTGAAAGGTGGCGAGCTATGGATCGTGGGCAACCGCCACCTGGGCTACCACGCCAAGCTCAAGCGTCTGTTCCGGGGCGTGGAGCAGGTGGCGGCGACACCGAAGTTCGTGGTGTTGAAGGCGAGCAAATAGCTGCACCAGGCCACTGAAACCCTGTAGGGGCGAATTCATTCGCCCCTACAAGTAATGAGAGAGCACGCCTAGTGCGTACTCAACCCCGCCGCCGTCATGAACATCCGCAGCACGTAGGCCACAGCGCCAAGCGCCAACACGCTGAGGGCCCAGATACCCACCAGCCAGCCGAGGCGCTGCCAAAGCGGTTTCTTCTCTGACTTATCCACAGGCCGCTCCTAGTGGTAGCCGTCTTCCTGGGTCACCTTGCCGCGGAACACGTAGTAGCTCCAGGCGGTGTACATCAGGATGAAGGGGATGATGAACAGCGCGCCCACCAACATGAACCCCTGGCTCTGCGGCGGTGCCGCTGCTTCCCAGATGGAAATGGACGGTGGGATTACGTTGGGCCAGAGGCTGATGCCCAGGCCGCTGTAGCCGAGGAAGATCAGCACCAGCGTCAGCACGAAGGGCGAGTGGTGGGCGTTGTTCGCCACGGCGCGCAGCAACGCCCAGGTGCACACCAGCACCAGGATCGGTACCGGCATGAACCAGAACAGGTTGGGCAGACTGAACCAGCGGGTAGCGATTTCCTCGTGGGCCAGCGGCGTCCAGATGCTGACGAGGCCGGTAATCGCCAGCATCACCAGCACCAGCGGTCGCGCCAGGTCGTGCATCTGCTGCTGCAAGCGGCCTTCGGTCTTCATGATCAGCCAGGTGCAGCCGAGCAACGCGTAAGCGGCGATCAGACCCAGGCCGCAGAACATCGGGAAAGGCGCCAGCCAGTCCAGCGAGCCACCGGCAAAGGTGCGGTTCACCACCGGGATGCCCTCGATGAACGCGCCCAGCGCAACACCCTGGAAGAACGTGGCGGCGATGGAACCGCCGATGAACGCCTTGTCCCACAGGTGGCGCTTGGCCGGCTTGGCCTTGAAGCGGAACTCGAAGGCCACGCCACGGAAGATCAACCCCAGCAGCATCAGGATCAGCGGCAGGTAGAGCGCCGAAAGCACCACCGAGTACGCCAGCGGGAAAGCGCCGAACAGGCCGGCGCCCCCCAGGATCAGCCACGTCTCGTTGCCGTCCCAGACCGGCGCGACGGTGTTCATCATCACGTCGCGCTCGCCGTCATCCTTGACGAAGGGGAAGAGGATGCCGATTCCGAGATCGAAACCATCCATCACCACGTACATCATCACGCCGAAGATGATGATGATCGCCCAGATCAGTGAAAGATCGACGCCCATGGTTCAGCTCCTTACCTCGGTAACATTGTCGTCATCGTCCATACCCTCTTCGGTCGCCGAGAGCGGGCGTGCAGGCGTGCGGTGCTGGCCGGGGCCGCCGATACCCTGTTCCTTGCCCTCGTGGGTGACCGGGCCCTTGCGCACCAGGCGCATCATGTAGCCCAGGCCCGCGCCGAAGAGCACGAAGTACACCACCACGAAGCTCACCAGGGTCAGGCTCATCTGCGTCACGCTGTGGTTGGACACCGCATCGGCCGTGCGCATCAAGCCATAGACCACCCAGGGCTGGCGGCCCATCTCGGTGGTGAACCAGCCGGCGAGGATCGCGATCAACCCGGACGGGCCCATCCACAAGCACAGGTAGAGGAACGGCCGGGACTGGAACAGCCCGCCGCGCCAGCGCAGCCACAGACTCCAGATGCCGGTGAGGATCATCAGCATGCCCAGGCCCGCCATGATGCGGAATGACCAGAACACCACAGTGGAGTTGGGCCGGTCTTCCTTGGGGAACTCCTTCAGCGCCGGTACCTGCTTGTCCAGGCTGTGGGTCAGGATCAGGCTGCCGAGATAGGGAACCTCGACCTTGAAGCGGGTTTCCTCACGCTCCATGTCCGGCCAGCCGAAGAGGATCAGCGGGGTGGCTTCGCCACTGCTGTTGTCCCAGTGGCCTTCCATCGCGGCGATCTTCGCCGGCTGGTGCTTGAGGGTATTGAGGCCGTGCAGGTCACCGATGAACGCCTGTACCGGGGCCACGATCAGCGCCATCCACATGGCCATGGAGAGCATCTTGCGGATCGCCGGGTTGTCGCGGCCGCGCAGCAGGTGCCAGGCCGCCGAGGCGCCGACGAAGAAGGCGGTGGCGAGGAAGGCGGCGGTGGCCATGTGCAGCAGGCGATAGGGGAAGGACGGGTTGAAGATCACCGCCAGCCAGTCCACCGGTACCACGCGGCCGTAGATGATCTCGAAGCCCTGCGGGGTCTGCATCCAGCTGTTGGAGGCGAGGATCCAGAAGGTGGAAATGATGGTGCCGATGGCCACCATCACCGTGGAGAAGAAGTGCAGGCTCGGACCCACGCGATTCCATCCGAACAGCATGACGCCGAGGAAGCCGGCCTCGAGGAAGAACGCGGTGAGCACCTCATAGGTCAGCAGCGGCCCGGTGACCGCGCCGGCGAAGTCGGAGAAGGCGCTCCAGTTGGTACCGAACTGGTAGGCCATGACCAGGCCCGAGACCACGCCCATGCCGAAGTTCACGGCGAATATCTTCGACCAGAAGTGATAGAGGTCGCGGTAGACCTCCTCGCGGGTCTTCAGCCACAACCCTTCCAGGACGGCGAGGTAGCTCGCCAGGCCGATGGTGATGGCCGGGAAGATGATGTGGAAGGACACGGTGAAGGCGAACTGCATTCGGGCGAGATCGAGAGCCTCCAATCCGAACATGGCGAATCCTCTAATCAGATTGATACGGGTACAGGTCCCGAACGACTCCATCGGATAGAGGAGCCGGGCCGGACCGAATTGTTCTTGTGGGGTCTGCTGCGACTGGATGCGGGCCAGGTCGGCCCTTCACAAACCCGCGCCGGGGGTTTTGACGCGGATCAAGCAATGCATAGAGAGTAGCCGGTCAAGGCATTTTGGAAGCTGTGGTTCGTTGCCGCGCGACAGGTTGCCGCGCGGCCGCGCGCCGCGTGGAGTGCGGGGGACTGTAGGTTGTGGCAGAGCGCAGCGAAGCCCAACGACGCGCTTGTTTCGGATTTGCTGGGTTTCGCTGCGCTCTACGCCAACCTACGGTAGAAGTGCCTCGGGGCTGTCCACATCCCGCAGCACCCCCGGATCGTCCACCCCAACCGCCACCCAGGCGGCCGCATGGGCACGCAGAACCCGGCGCGCCCCTTCATCGCCGGTCAAGGCGCAGAGTTCCGGCCAGAATTCCCGGCCGAACAGCACGGGATGACCACGCTCATCGTGATGGACAGGGAAAACGATACGGCCCGGCGCAGCCTTGCCCAGTAGCGCGCGGAGGCTGGATTCAGCGATCCAGGGCATGTCCCCGAGCAATACGGCGATGGCGTCGGCCTCGCCATTGGCAAGTGCCCGCGCACCGGCCGCGAGGCTGTGGCCCATGCCCCGCCCGGCATCTTCACAAAGGATGATGTTGCAGCCCTCCGGCAACCCCAACACCGTCGGGTCGTCCTCCGGGCGCAGCACCACTTGCACCTCGTCGAACACCGTCCTGGCCCGCTCAAGACTGGCTGCCAGCAGCGTGCGGCCGTCGGCCAGGGTGGCGCGACGCTTGTCGCTGCCAAAGCGGGTACCGAAGCCAGCGGCGAGGATCAGGGCGGGGACATTGGACATCCTTCATCTCCCGGGGCGATGGAACTGTAGGGGATTGGTGCGACTGACTTCGTTTGATCAAACCCTTTCCCGCGCAATCCCATTACGAACCCGCAGGATATCCGCGAGCACCGCCAGGGCGATTTCGGACGGGGTCTTGCTGCCCAGGTTGAGGCCGATGGGAGCAATGATGCGGTCGAGTTCCGCCTCGTTCAGGCCGCCGATCCGCCGCAGGCGCTCCATACGCTTGGCGCTGGTGGCCATCGAGCCCATCACGCCGATGTAGAAAGCCTCGGTGCGCACCGCTTCGATCATCGCCAGATCGTCGATCTTAGGATCGTGGGTCAGGGCGACCACGGCGGTATCGGCATGACAACCGCCCAGGCGGATGAACTCCGAGGGCAGTTCGCGGCGGATTTCCACGCCCGGCAGCTCGACGCCCTGCAGCGCCTCGTCACGCGGGTCGCAGAGCACCACTTCAAAGCCCAGGCTCTGGCCAAACTCGGCGCATACCTGGGCCACCGTGGAGTAACCCGCCAGCAGCAGGCGCTGGGCGGCACCGACGCGCAGGTGCAGCAGGTCGCCCAGGCGCTCCACCCGCGGGCCATGTTCGCGGTCCGGCAACAACCGACGCGCGCCCTCGGGCAGGGCGACCTCGCGGATCAAGCGGCGCTGGCCGGCCAAGGCCGTTTCCAGCTCTCGCAGGTGCGCCTGGACATCACAATCGGAGGGCAGGTTTTCCACCAGCACGTCGAGAATGCCGCCGCAGGGCAGACGGATCGACGAATGGGTATCGCTGCCGTCGCCATAACGCACCAGCTGAACTGGCTCGGCGAAGGCACCGGCGACCAGGCGTTCGAGGAAGTCATCCTCGACACAACCGCCCGACAGCGAGCCGATCCAGTGCCCGTCGGCGGTGGCCGCCAGCAGGGAACCCGGCGCGCGAGGCGCCGAGCCATAGGTCGCGAGGACCGTGCAGAGCCACACGCGCTGGCCAGAAGCGGACCACTCCAGCGCCTTGCGCACCACCAGCAGATCGAGGTGTTGCATCGTGGGAAATACCCTAATCAGTGAGACGACAGGACCTCGCCGCGCAGCTCCGACACCCGCTCAGGGCTCACCTTTCCCTCAAGTCCGCCCCAGGTCTGGCGCAGGTAATTGAGCAGGTCGCGCATCTGGCCGTCGTCGAGTTTATCCCTGAAGCCGGGCATTGGCTGCATCCGTTCGAAACCGGTGAACTGCTGTTCGCGAATGCCGTCGTCGATCACCCGTAGCAGGTTGCGGGAATCCGCCAGGCGCAGGGTGGTGTTGCCGTTCATGGCAACCGCCACGTGCGGCACGCCCTCTCCTGCCGCGCCATGGCAACCGGCACAGACGTTGAGGTAGTCCTGGCGACCGCGAGCGGCGCTTTCGCCCAGTTTCGCCTCGGCCACGGCGGCTATCTTGCGCGGCGCCGGCGGCTCTTCGCCCAGCAGGTAGGTGGCCATGGCGCGGTGATCATCCTGAGGCAGGTACTGAGTGCTGTGGTGCAGCACCGGGTACATCTCGTTGAATACCGAACCCTGATCGCTGATGCCGTGCTTGAGGAAGGTGGACAAGTCGTCCGTGGTCCAGCCGCGCTCGGCCAGGTCCTTGGCCAACAGGCTCGGTGCCTCGTAGCCGAGGATCACGCCGCCGGTCATGCGCAGGTCCTGCTGCAGGGCACCCAGCGCGTTACGCGGGGTATGGCACTCGCCGCAGTGGCCGAGCACTTCCACCAGGTACTGCCCGCGCTGCCACTCCTCGCCCTTGCCATCAGCCGCTTCGAGCTGCACCCGGTTCTTATAAAGCATGTTCCAGAAGGTCATGCCGAAGCGGACGTTGAACGGGAAGGCCAGGTCGGTCTTCGGGCTCGGTTTGGCAATGGGCTCCAGGCTCATCAGGTAGGCGTAGATGGCGTCGGAGTCTTCACGCTTGAGCAGGTGGTACGAGGTGTAGGGCATGGCGGGGTAGAGCTTGCCACCGTCCTTGCGCTCACCCTGGGTCACCGCCTTGAAGAACTCGTCGGCACTGTACTGACCGATGCCGTGCTCCTTGTCCGGCGTGATGTTGGTGCCGTAGATGGTGCCGAACGGCGACACCAGCGGCAGACCGCCCGCGTACTCGGCACCGCCTTCGATGCTGTGGCAGGCCACGCAGTCGGCGGCGCGGGCCAGGTACTTGCCGCGCTCGATCAGCGCCTTGTCCGCGGGCTGTTCAGCGGCAGGGGCAGTCAGGGGCAGCAGCAGCGCCGCGAGGAGAATTGCACGCATCCTTAACCCTCCTTGACCAGGCCGAGGCCTTCCACCACTTCGCGCGCGGCGTTGTAGTAGCGGACATAGCCGGTGCAACGGCAGATGTGGTTGCCCAGGGCGTGTTCGATCTCCCCTTCCAGTTCGCTGCGTTTGACCGGCTGGCGCTGGAGCTTTTCCACCAGCACGGTGGCAGCGTTGACGTAGCCGGGGGTGCAGTAGCTGCACTGGAAGGCGAACTGGTCGATGAACTTCTGCTGGATCGGGTTCAGCTCGGTGACTTCACCCTTGGCATCGCGCTTGGCGTGGCCTTCGATGGTGCGCACCTTCTTGCCATCGAAGAAATGCGCGCCAGTAATGCAGGTGCGGATCTCCTCGCTGGTGCCATCGGGCTTGTCGAGGATCGCCACGCAGGCGTGGCAGATACCCTGGCCGCAGCCCAGGCGCGAACCGGTCAGGTTCAGGTGTTCGTGGAGGAACTCGATCATCATCAGGTCGTCATCCACGGTGAACGGACCGATGGCCTGGCCGTTGAGGGTCATGCTGAGGGCGCGCTTAGCCATGGAGGGCCTCCTTGATGCGGGCGGGAGTCAGGGGAAGGTCGCGCAGGCGCTTGCCGGTGGCGTGTGCCACGGCGTTCACGATGGCTCCGACGACGGGGATCATCACCACTTCGGCGATGCCCTTGGCCGGATCGCTGGGCGACAGCGGCGGAAGGATTTCGGCGGTCTGCTTCCAGACCGCACAGTCCTTGGCGCGAGGCAGCTGGTAACGGTTGAAGTTCCAGGTGCCCTCACCGGGGCCGCCCTCGTACAACGGCATTTCTTCCAGCAATGCGTGACCAATGCCCATGGCGATACCGCCTTCGAGCTGGCCGCGCACCAGCTCCGGCACGATGACCCGGCCGCACTCGAGCCAGGAGTGATGATTGATCACTCGCGCTTCGCCACTGCCCTTGTTCACCTTCAATTCGACCAGGGTCGCCACCGGGCTGTAGTAGGTGACCATGGCGTTGTTCAACTGGGTTGGCGGATAGGTGATGGCGGTACGGTCCAGCAGGTGGTAGCCGTGGCTGGTCATCTTCGCCTTCTTCTCCTTGGCGGCACCGTCACCGTACTTAACGGCCACTGCGTCCAGCGGGAAGGTGTCGCGCTTGCCGTCGATCTCGAACTCGCCCTCGGCCCAGGCCCAGCGGTTGAAGCCGTGGACGCTGACACCCGTGACCAGGCCAAGTTCATGGGCCTTGTGCGCCAGCAACTCGAACGGAATGGGCGGCAGGCCATTGGCGGTCAGCTTGCCTTCGACCCAGTTGGCGTCTTCGCGGCGCACCACGTAAGGGTTGGCCAGGCCGCCGAACTCGCCACGGCCCCAAATGCTCAGCGCGGCCGGCCACAGGCCGTGGTTGAAGAGGATGCGTGCCGCTTCGCGGGTGCCGTGTCCTGAGTAGTAGGCCGAGTTGGTGGCCGAGGACGGCGAGGCCAGCTTGCCGACCCAGCGCGGGTTCTTCAGCGCGGCGTCCTGTTCGGACTGGCTTATCAGGTAGGGGTTGCCGCTGGTGGTCAGGTCCAGTTCGGCCCACTCGGTGACGCCGGTGCGGATTTCATGCGCCGGACGGCCCAGGTAGTCAGCCACCAGCAGCGCCTGGGAGGTGGCCATGCCGGTGCCCATGTCGATGGCGATCTGGCGCAGCGTCACGCGGCCATCGGCAGTGAACTCGATGCTGGCCATCGGCGCCTCGGAGCCGGTGCCGAAGTCCTTCTGGCAGATGGCGAAGCCGACGCCGTAGTAGTTGTCCGGGTCTTTCGCCTCTTCCTCGCGCTTGCGTGCATCGCGGTACTTCCAGACCTCGTGCTGCGCGACCTTGTCGAGGATTTCCTCCAGGCGCAAGGCACCGGCGGGAATGGCGCCCTGGGTGTTCTTCATGCCGGACTTAAAGACGTTCTTGCGGCGCAACTCAATGGGGTCGACGCCCAGGCGCGCGGCGATCTCGTCCACCATCATCTCGGTGGCGGCCATGGTCTGCAGGGTGCCGTAGCCGCGCATGGAGCCCGCTTCGACGCCACGTGAGTGATAGGCGGTGGCGGCCAGGTCGCTCTGCGGCAGGTAGTAGATGGACTGAGCGGCGGTGGCGCCCACGGCGGCTACCGAGGGGCTGTAGTTGATGCGGCCGCCGCCGTCGACGTCCATGTGGGCGCGGAAGATCTGGAACGACAGGTCGTCCTTCTTCACCGCCAACTGGTAGTGCATGTCGAAGGGGTGACGCTTGATGCCGCTCTGGAACTGCTCGTAGCGGTCATTGGCCAGGCGCACCGGCACGCCGTCGCCATAGATGGCGGCCAGGGCGGCGTAGAACACGAAGATGTTGTTGTCCTTGGAGCCGTAGCCCACGGTGTAGCCGGGGTGCATATTCAGTTTTTGCACCTTGAAGCGCGACGGCGCCAACATGTGCGCGGTCTGCTCGGCCACTTCGAAGGGGCACTGGGTGGCGACGACGAAATGCAGGGTGCCGGTAGCCGGGTCGTACCAGCCGTTGCCGTTGTCCGCTTCCAGGGCGGCCGGCTCGATGGACTGGGTCTTGAAGCGCTCGTCGAAGACCATCCAGCCTTCCGGCGGATTGGCCAGCTTCGACTGCATCTGCTCGGCGTGGTAGATGCCCTGGGCGGTCAGGTCGCCCGCCGGGTTGCCGGCGCCCCAGGTGGGTTTGCGCTCACGGATCAGCGGGAACAGCATGCTGTCCTTCAGGCTGGAGAAGGTGTCCGGCTCGAAAGGCGTGGCCCCGCCAACGCGCACGAAGCGGAAACTGCCGTAGGGGTCGCGCTGGTACAGCGGAGCCTGGGCGCCGTAGCGCACCACCTTCTCGTTGAACTTGAGGATGTTCTTCGCGCGGCGGTAGCGGTCGAAATCCTTCCAGATCAGCAGCGCGACCGGGTGGCCGATGAACATGGGCACTTGGCCTTCCGGCAGGAAGGGGTCCGGGCTGTGGCCTTCGGGGAAGGCGATGCCGTCGCGCGCCAGATCGGCGGCGGTCACCACGCGATCCGGTTTCAGCTCTTCGCCCAGCATCGACAGGTCGAAACCTTGATAGAGGTGATCGGCACGGGTGGCCTTGAGCAGCAGCGCGTGGCCTTGCTGCTGCGGCCAGCCCGGCATGTCCTTGGCGCGGATATCACGGGCGAACACCTTGCCGCCGCAGACCTTGCTGACACCGTCAATTCGCCCACGGGCCTGGCCACCCGCGGTGTACCAGGGCTCGGGCGTGCGGGTGACCTGTTCTTCGAACAGAGCGGCGAAGGCCTTGCTGCCCAAGGGTGCAAGGGTGATGCCGATGCCGGCGACGACGCTGCCTTGCAGGAAGGCGCGACGGGATAACTCAGGAGTGGACATGCCCGTTCCTCATCGACCGGCGTTGGCCGGCGCTTTTCTTTGTGCAAACACGGTTGTCGGCCCTTTCGGGGAGAAGGGTCGTAGATATGAGAGTAGTCGGAGGGATTAACCTGACTTGAAAGTCAAATTCTAACGAAATCACTGACAGAGACAAAGGGTAAATCTGTCTCTTTGGTCAGAAATTTCCGAAGAGCAGGCGCTGATCGAACGCTCTGTTCGGCAAATGCAACCGCATGTTTCCGCCGCCGTGCTAGGCTGCGCCATCGATAGCAGCCTAAGCTTTTTCCGGATATGTCTCAGGCCCTCCTCCTACGCCACCATCGTCCTTTCCTGGCTTTCTGGTTCGCCCGCGTCTGCACGGCAAGCGGTTTCCAGATGATCACAGTCGCCATCGGCTGGCATATCTACGAACTCACCGGCAACGTGCTCGACCTGGGCCTGGTGGGTCTGGTGGAGTTCCTGCCGCGCGTGCTGTTCATGCTGCACACCGGGCATGTGGCCGACCGCTTCGACCGTCGCCGCGTCGCCGCGATCTGCCAGGTTCTCCAGGCCCTGGTGGCAGGCGTGCTGGTATTCGCCAGCGCCACCGACAGCGCCAGCCGCGAACTGATCTTCCTGATGGCCTTCGTCCTCGGCGCCGCCCGGGCGTTCGAGATGCCGGCTACCCAGGCGTTGCTGCCGAACGTAGTGCCCAAGGAACTCTTCCCCCGCGCGGTGGCGGCCTCGGCTTCGGCCATGCAGGCGGCCACCATCGTCGCGCCGGCCCTTGGTGGCCTGCTCTACGCCTTCGGCAGCCTGTGGGTCTACGGTCCCACGGCGGTCCTCTATATAGCCGCCTGCGTCCTGATGCTGGGCCTCTCCAGCAGGCAGCAGCCGGCCAACAAGGCTCCGGCCAACCTGGAAAACCTGCTGGCGGGCATCCGTTTCATCCGCAGCCGCCCGGACATCCTCGGCGCCATTTCCCTGGACCTCTTCGCCGTGCTGCTGGGTGGTGCCACCGCCCTGCTCCCGGTGTTCGCCAAGGACATCCTGCTCACCGGCCCCTGGGGCCTGGGCCTGCTGCGTTCGGCACCGGCGGTCGGTGCATTGCTGATGTCCTTCTGGCTGGCGCGATTCCCCATCGAACGCAACGTGGGCCGGATCATGTTCACCTCGGTCGGGATCTTCGGCGTAGCGACCATCGCCTTCGGGCTATCCACCTCCTTCTGGTTCTCCCTGGCGGTGCTGGCGGTGCTCGGCGCGGCGGACATGATCAGCATGGTGATTCGCGGCGCCTTCGTGCAGCTGCATACCCCGGACGAGATGCGCGGCCGCGTCAGTGCGGTGAACGGGCTGTTCATCGGCGCTTCCAACCAGTTGGGTGAGTTCGAGTCCGGCGTTACCGCCGCCTGGTTCGGCACCGTTCCGGCGGTGGTCATGGGCGGCGTTGGCACACTGATCGTGACCGGGCTGTGGATGAAGCTGTTCCCCGGCCTGGCCAAGCGGGACAAGCTGCACTGACACCCCGAGTTCCGTAAACGGGCTGGGCGGTGCTCCGTCCCAGCTCACCAACGCATGCATGGATTAACGTCTGGAGAAGGTGAGTTTTCCGCCTTCCGGCTCCAGCAATCGCTTTAGTTGACACCGCAACGCACTCCCACGCTTCCGACACGACGACGCTTGTTTTCCAGCAATCATTCCGAACCGGTCTGATAGCGGGGGGGCCGGTGTGAGCGGCAACCTTCGGCGTTTGTTTCTGACGACGGAAGGTTCAACCGCATGCTCGCTGCAATCCGCCCCTTCTTCGATCACAGCCGCCACCAGCTCAAGGTCCGCAACCTCGACGCCACGCTCGACGTGCTCGCCTTCCAGGGCGAGGAGGCGCTCAGCGAGCCGTTCCGCTACCGCATCGAGTTCACCTCCAGCCAGCGCGATCTGCCGGTTGACCAGCTCCTGGGGCAGGACGCCGCGTTCAGCCTCTACCCGTCGCCCATGCCGCTCCCCATCATCGGCCTCAGCCCGCCGGTGAACCGGCCGCTGCGCACCTTGCATGGCGTCCTCACCGGCTTTCGGCGCCTGTCCGGCTCCAACGACGAAGCCCGCTACGAAGTGACGCTGCAGCCGCGCCTGGCGTTGCTCGGCCTGGGCCGGCAATACCGCATCTACCAGCACCAGAGCGTGCCGGAAATCGTCGAGGGCATCCTGCGCGGCCGGCATCTGCTTGAAGGGCAGGACTTCTTCTTCGACCTCAAGCGCGACTACCCCAAGCGCGAGCAAGTGCTGCAATACGCCGAGAGCGACCTGGCCTTCGTCGAGCGCCTGCTCGCCGACGTCGGCATCTGGTACCGCTTCACCACCGACGAGCGCCTGCACATCGACGTGGTGGAATTCCACGACGACCCGCGCAACTACCAGTTCGACGTCCGCCTGCCGTACCGGCCGCCCTCCGGTACCAGCAGCGGCGAGGACGCCGTGTGGCAGCTGCAGGCCAGCCATGGCCTGGTCGAGCAGCAGGTCAACATCCGTGCCTACGACCCGCGCGATGCCGGCGCCTACCTCGACGGCGAGGTCGACCAGACCCGCGGTGCCCGTACCACCTATGGCGAGGCCTACCACTACGGCGAGCCCTACACCGTGCTCGGTGACGCCCACAGCCAGGACGAGGACCTGCCGAGCGAAAGCGGCTACTTCTATGCGCGCCTGCGCCACGAACGCTACCTCAACCAGCGGACCCGCCTCGGCGGCCGCACCAGCAGCGCCACCCTGGCCCCCGGCCAGGTCCTGCGCATCGACGGCGGCGCGCCCGAGGCCTTCGCCCCGGGCGCCGTGATTACCCGGCTGACCACCCGTGCCGCGCGGGATCGCAGCTTCGACGCCCGCTTCGACGCCATGCCCTACTCGGAACGCGTCTGCTTCCGTCCGCCGCTGCGCACCAAGCCGGTGATCGCCGGCACCCTCCCGGCGCGCATCAGCAGCCCGCAGGCCAACGACCTGTACGGCCACATCGATCTCGACGGGCGCTACAAGGTTCACTTCCTCTTCGACCGCGACAGCTGGCCCGCCGGCCAGGAAAGCCTGTGGCTGCGCCTGGCGCGGCCCTACGCCGGCGACACCTACGGCCTGCACCTGCCGCTGCTGCAGGGCACCGAAGTGGCCGTGGCCTTCGAGCAGGGCGACCCGGACAAGCCCTACATCGCCCACGCCCTGCACGACAGCCAGCACCCCGACCCCGTCACCCTGCGCAACTACCAGCGCAACGTCCTGCGCACCCCGGCCAACAACAAGCTGCGCCTGGACGACCGCCGTGGCCAGGAACACATCAAGCTCAGCACCGAGCACAGCGGCAAGAGCCAGCTCAACCTCGGTCATCTGGTGGATGCGCAACGGCAGAAGCGCGGCGAAGGTTTTGAATTGCGCACCGACGGCTGGGGCGCGATTCGGGCGGGCAAGGGCGTCTTCATCAGCGCCGACGAGCAACCCCGCGCCCAGGGGCAGGTCCTGGCCATGCAGGAAGCCGTCACTCGCCTGCAGGAGGCCAGCGAGGAGATGCAGCAGCTGTCCCGCGATGCCGAGCACGCCCAGGCCGATCCGGCCGACGTAAACGCCCAGCTTGCCCTGCTGCGCGAGCGGCTTGACCAGTTGAAGGCCGCGGTGGCCCTGCTCAGCGCCCCGCAGGGCATCGCCCTGACCAGCGGCGAGCACCTGCAACTGGCTGCCCGGCACAACCTGATGCTCAACGCCGGCGGGGAGGCCGACATCAGCGTGGTCAAGCGCCTGTTCATTGGCGTGGGCGAGGGCCTGAGCCTGTTCGTGCGCAAGCTCGGTATGAAGCTGATCGCCAACCAGGGCGCGGTGCAGATCCAGGCACAGAACGACCGCCTGGAACTGCTCGCCCGGCATGGGCTGGACATCACCAGCACCGAAGACGAAATCCGCATCAGCGCCAAGCAGAAGATCACCCTCAATGCCGGCGGCAGCTACATCACCCTCGATCCGTGCGGCATCGAGTCCGGCACCCAGGGTGAGCACCTGATCAAGGCGGTGCATTTCGACTACCGAGGGCCCGCCAGCATGACCGCCGCCCACCCGCAGTATCCGAAGCTTGAGTCCGCGCCACGGCTACGCCTGCGCATGCCGCAAGTGCCCAATGCCCCGCAGGCCACCTGGGCCGGTATGCCCTACACGCTCTACGCCGACGACGCGGAGCTGCAGTGGGGCGTGATGGACGAGAGCGGCTACCTGGCCCTCGAGCACCAGGTGGTGACGCGGAACTACCGACTGGAGCTGGCCAACGGCCTGTCCTTCCAGTTGCCGGTACCCGCCGACTACCGCAACCCCGAGCAGGGCGAGCTGGCCAATCGCGGCCTGCACAACCACAGCGCCACCGCCGGGGACGATATCCAGCACACGGAGCATCGCCTCTGGTATTCGGCACTGCTCGCCAAACCCAAGGGCCAGGAAGGAGACGCCCCATGAGACCCGCCAACGCCCGTCACCCTGAAATCGTCGTGCCCATCGCGCTGCAGCACACCCACGAGGCGGTCTGCAGCGCCCCCTGGTTCGTCTGCGATACCGCGTACCGGCCCTGGCCGGCCAGCTACAAGCCCCTGATCAATGGCGAGGAGGCCTTTCGTGCGGTGCACCAGGCCATCGCCAATGCCGAGCGCTCGGTCGACATCATCTGCTGGGGCTTCCAGCCCTCGATGCACTTCATCCGCGACGGCAGCGACGACCGCTGCATCGGCGTAATGCTGGAAGAGAAGGCCCGGCAAGGCGTGCAGGTGCGCATCCTGGGGTGGGAGATGCCGCTCAATGCAGCCGGGGTGGTGGGTGAAGCCAACTTGCCCGGTAAGGGCGGCCTCGCCGACCGGGCAGGGCAGACCTCCAGCGATGAGCAGTACGCCTACGACCGCCAGTGGTTCAAGCAATACGCGGTCGCCGATAACAAGGCCGCCGGGTTGGCGGATGCCCATATCCCGCTGTTCGTCAGCCGTGACTTCAGCTGGTCCGAACGCGCGGAAATCGCCTATCAGCTCAAGCTCAAGCGCCTTGACCCGGAGCTGGCCAAACGCTCCGCCCTAACCATGCGCCACACGGTGACCCACCACCAGAAGTCCGTGCTGGTCGACTTCGAATTGCCGGAGCGGGCCATCGGTTTCGTCATGGGCCACAACATGCTCGACGAGTACTGGGACACCGACCACCACTCGGCCCTCTGGCGGCCGGATCCCAAACGGCCCGACGCGAAGACCCACGCCCCCAATCGCGGCCCTCGCGGCGCCTTGCCGCGCCAGGACATTTCCTGCCAGATCACCGGCCGGATCCTCAGGGACCTGCACCACAACTTCGCCACCGCCTGGGCCAAGGAAACCGGTGAGGACCTGCTGCATGCGCGCAATGCCAATGAACTGGCCAAGCAGTTACAACCGCGCCCGGAGCACGGCAACACGCTGATGGCCCAGCTCCTGCGCACCCAGGCGCAAGAAACGGAGGCCGTGCGCGACATCCAGGCCGGCTACCTGAAGGCCATCAACAACGCCACCCAGTTCATCTACATCGAGAACCAGTACTTCCGCTGGCCGCCCCTGGCCGAGGCGATCAAACAGGCGGCCCAGGACCAGACCCGCGCCGGGCGGGACCCGGGCAAACATGGCGCCCTGCACCTGTTCGTGATCACCAATGTCACGAAGGAGGGCCTCGGCGCCGGCACCGTCAACACCCAGCGCATGCTGGAAAGCCTGGGCCGGGCCGACACCATTCCAGCGGTCACCAAGCTGTTGCGCATCGAGAGGGTCAAACGGGACATGCCGCCCCAGCCCAGGCCCGATGGCGCCAATGACCGACACGGGCACCGAGAACTAGCCCAATGGCAAGCCGAGCTCGACCGGCAGGTCAAACAGATTGAAGACGACGATGTGATTCCTGAAGAGCGCCCCGGCCTGAAAGTGCACGTCTGCTCCCTGGTCGCGCCCGACTCGCCGGCCGGCCAACCCTGGGTGCCGGTGTACATCCACTCCAAGCTGATGATCGTCAACGACGTCCTCACCACCCATGGCTCGGCCAACATCAACACCCGCAGCATGCAGGTGGACAGCGAGCTGAACATCCTCCACGAGTGGCACAGCGTGACCCAGGCCATGCGCCGGCGGCTGTGGGATCTGCATACCGACGGGAGGGGTGCGCAGGATGATCCGGAACAGGCCTTCGATGCTTGGCAAGAACTCATCAAAGGAAATAGAGAGCGTCAATCGAAAGGATTAACCCCAGACACCCCTCTGGTGGAGTTCCTGTATGACAAGGCCATCCTGAGGAACCTCGACTGATGCGTTTCCTGCTCCTGCTCACGACCCTGCTGCTGGCCGCCTGTGGCAGCCATGGACCCAAACTGAAAAAGGACCCGACCGTGGACCCGCTCCCCCAGATCAAGGCCAACCTGGCCTTCACCTGCCAGCATGAACGCATCCCCGAACCCTCGGCCGACAGCGACCTGCTGTTCCTGTACGCCCGCTGGCTGCAGAAGAACAACCAGCTCAAGGAGGACCCGGCCGTGGACGCCGAGGTCGAGCGGCTCTACCGCATCGCCGCCGCGCACCAGCACTACAAGGCCACTATCAACCTGGTGAACGGTGCCTTTCGTAGTCATTTCCAGGTACGCGGTGCCGAGCGCCTGCGCTTGAGCCAGGAGCTGATCGACGCCGGCGTGGCCACCGGCTACTACTTCGTCGGTCTCTTCCTGCAGCGCGGCTCAGCCGGCTTGCGGGAGGACCCGGCCATGGCCCTGCGGTACTACCGCAAGGCCGCCGACGAGGGCAGCGCCCTGGGGCAGGCGCGGGTGGCCGATAAGCTGGCGCCCATCGATATCGCCCCGGACATCGCCCGGCAGATGCGCCGTTGTGCGGCCGAACAGGGCCATGGTGATGCCGCTACAGACCTAGGCGTTGATCTAGCAGGTGACGGACTCTATGAGGAGGCCCTGGAGGCTTATCAACTTGGGGCAGCAGCAGGTTACAGCACCTCGGCTTCATTTTTGATGAAAGGCTTCCGTGGTCCAAAGCCGGAAGATCGGTTGTATTACCTGGCCCAAGAAAAAGACCCCGAACGCGCTGAGCGCTACAAAACAATCTGGCGCATTCTTGCCAGATACTCCTACGCCCAACCCTCAGTCCCCGAAATCAACGACATCGTGCCCTTGCCGCCAGCCAAGCTGCCGCCCTGGGACGGCAAGCTCCAGTGGCTGGAGGAGCGCAAGGCCAATGTCCCGCCGCCCAAGCCCAGCGAAGCCCTGATTAGCCAACTGGCCAAGGACAAAAACCTCGACCCCGCCACCGGCCGGCCAACACCCGAGTCCCCCAACTTCGTCCACCTTCCTTCGCCGCCCATCTGCGTCAGCGGTGAGCCTTGCCCACGTGCGGGCTATTGGGAGGCGATGGATGTGCACTTCTTCTGGATCACCGTGAAGGACAAGGCGCGCCGCCACTTCCAGCAAGGCGAGATCCTGCCCACGCTGACGCTAGAGCGCCGCACGGCCCGCCTGTGGCCACTGCCAGAAAAAGTCACAGTGGGTCCGGAGCAGGTCAGGTGGAGGATGCTCGGTGAAGCCTAGGGTACTTCTGCTGGGAGCGCTGGGTCTGCTGTTGGCCGCCTGCGGCGGCCATGGACTCAAACTGAAAAAGGACCCGACCGTGGACCCGATCCCCCAGATCAAGGCCAACCTGGCCTTCACCTGCCAGCATGAACTCATCCCCGAACCCTCGGCCGACAGCGACCGGCTGTTCCAGTACGCCCGCTGGCTGCAGAAGAACAACCAGCTCAAGGAAGACCCGGCCGTGGGTGCCGAGGTCGAGCGCCTCTACCGCATCGCCGCTGCGCACCAGCACTACAAGGCCAACATCAACCTGCAAAACGGCAGCATGCGTGGCCACTTCAAGCTGCGCGGCGACGAACACCTGCGCTTGAGCCAGGAACTGATCGAGGCCGGCGTGGCCACCGGCTACTACTTCGTCGGTATCTTTCTGCAACAGGGTGCGGCCGGCCTGCGGGAGGACCCGGCCATGGCCCTACGGTACTACCGCAAGGCCGCCGACGAGGGCAGCGCACTGGGGCAGGCGCGGGTGGCCAAGAAGCTGGCCCCCATTAGAATCGCACCGGACATTGCCCGACAGATGCGCCGTTGTGCTGCCGAACAGGGCCATGGTGATGCCGCTACAGACCTAGGCGTTGATCTAGCAGGTGACGGACTCTATGAGGAGGCCCTGGAGGCTTATCAACTTGGGACAGCAGCAGGTTACAGCACCTCGGCTTCATTTTTGATGAAAGGCTTCCGTGGTCCAAAGCCGGAAGATCGGTTGTATTACCTGGCCCAAGAAAAAGACCCCGAACGCGCTGCACGTTACGAAAGAATCTGGAGCATCCTGGCAGATTACTCCTACGCCCAACCCTCAGTCCCCGAAATCAACGACATCGTGCCCTTGCCGCCAGCCAAGCTGCCGCCCTGGGACGGCACGCTCAAGTGGCTGGAAGCGCGCGAAGCCAACATTCCACCGCCCAAACCCAGCGCGGCGCTGATCCAACAACTGGCCAAGGCCCGGCAACTCGACCCCGCCACCGGCCGGCCGCTGCCGGGGTCACCCCACTTCATCAAGGCTGGTACCTGACGTAACTAGGCTTTGCCGCAGACGCTCAGCTGGGCTCGGAGAGCGTGGGGAATCATGTTTCAGCCCAACCTGCAGGCTCGCAGCCGCCTCTGCCCCCCATGTAGGCTGCGCCATATGAGCAGCCGGTGACTCCGAGCTACGAGCGCCCAACCTGGGCCTGAATCCTTGTAGGGGCGATTTCAATCGCCAAGCAGGCCGAAGGTCTGCTCTTCGAGGTCACGGGCAGAAGACCATCGTTGGGCTTCGCTGCGCTCTGCACCAACCTACGGGGCAGCTGCGCTGCCCTTGGCGAATGAATTCGCCCCTACAGATCCGCCACTCGGAGGCCTACATAGCGACGATGGTGGATGGAAGAGCGCCACCCACCCTACAAGGCGATCGGCCCTCGTAGGACGGGTTGAGCGAAGCGATACCCATCGGTCCGCCATCGCGAATGAATTCGCTCCCACAGGAAAAGTGCCAACTAGCCCGCCGTCAGGACACCAGCATCGCCTTGGCAATTTCATTGCGCTTGGCCTTGCCGCATAGCTGCTCCACCAACGTCAGGGCGAAGGCCAGGGCGCTACCGGGGCCTTGTGCGGTGATGCAATTGCCGTCCACCACCACCGGCTGGTCGACGAAGGTGCAGCCGGAAAGGCGGTCGCTGAAGCTCGGGTAACAGGTCATGCGCCGCTGGCGCAGGACGCCGAAGGGCTGCAGGGCCATCGCAGGAGAAGCACAGATGGCGGCGAAGAAGCGGCCGGCCTTCGCCTGCTCGCGGACCTTCTCGCCCAATGGTTCGTGTTCGCCAAGACGCTGCGCGCCCGGCATACCACCGGGCAGCACGATCAGGTCGTAATCCTGAGCCAGTACGTCGAGGAGCATGGTATCGGCGGTCAGACGCGTGCCACGGGCCAGCGTGATCATGCGGCGGGTTTCGATGCTGGCCACCACCGTCTTGATTTCGGCGCGCCGCAGCACGTCGATGAGAGTCACGGTCTCCAGGTCTTCTACGCCTTCGGCGACGGCGATCAGGGCCTGGAGTTGGGGTTGGGTATGCATGGCAATCTCCTGTTCCTGGAAACCGAAGCTGTCCGTCCGGTCATAAATTCACCGCTCACGGGTGAGCTGGTATGATGCGCGCCTTTTTTCAGACTGGCAGAGAAAAGTCCATGGCGCCCGCGTGTGCCGTGCATTTGTGCTTTGCTTTTCGCCAGCTGAATGACAACGACGCAGTGCGTCACGGGGAGCCCACACATGCTGGAAAAGCTGTTCCAACTCAAGGCGCACGACACCAACGTGCGCACCGAGATCCTGGCCGGTCTGACGACCTTCCTGACGATGGCCTACATCCTCTTCGTCAACCCGGCCATCCTCGGCGAGACCGGCATGGACAAGGGCGCGGTGTTCGTCGCCACTTGCCTGGCAGCAGCCATCGGCTCGACGGTGATGGGACTGATCGCCAACTATCCGATTGCCCTGGCTCCCGGCATGGGGCTGAACGCTTTCTTCACCTACACCGTGGTCCTGCACATGGGCCACACCTGGCAGGTAGCCCTGGGCGCGGTGTTCATTTCGGCGTGCATGTTCTTCCTGCTGTCGATCTTCCGAATCCGTGAATGGATCATCAACAGCATTCCGCTGGAACTGCGCTCGGCCATCGCTGCGGGGATCGGCCTGTTCCTGGCGCTGATCGCCCTGCAGAAGGCCGGCATCGTCGCGGCCCATCCGGTGACCATGCTGACCCTGGGTGACCTGACCAAGCCCGAGCCGATCCTCGCCGTGCTCGGTTTCTTCCTGATCGTTGCCCTGGAAGCCCGCAAGGTGACCGGCGCCGTGCTGATCGGCATCCTCGTGGTGACCATCGCCGGTATCGCCCTTGGCGTGTCCCAGTTCGGTGGCATCTTCTCCATGCCGCCGTCGCTGGCGCCTACCTTCCTCCAGCTGGACATCAAGGGCGCGCTGGAAATCGGTCTGGTGAGCGTGATCTTCGCCTTCCTCTTCGTCGATCTGTTCGACAACTCCGGTACCCTCATCGCCGTGGCCAAGAAAGCCGGCCTGATGCGGGCCGATGGCTACATGCCGAAGATGGGCCGCGCGCTGATCGCCGACTCCACCGCAGCCATGGGCGGTTCCCTGCTGGGTACCTCCACCACCACCAGCTACATCGAATCCGCTGCAGGCGTCAGTGCCGGCGGTCGTACCGGTCTCACCGCCCTGACGGTGGCGGTACTCTTCCTGCTGGCGCTGTTCCTCTCGCCGTTGGCGGGCAGCGTGCCGGCCTTCGCCACCGCCCCGGCGCTGTTCTTCGTTGCCGTGCTGATGGCCTCGGGCCTGGCTGAAATCGACTGGGACGACCTGACCACCGCCGCGCCGGTACTGATCACCACCCTGGCGATGCCGTTCACCTATTCCATTGCCGACGGCATCGCCTTCGGCTTCATTGCCTGGGCCGCGATCAAGACCCTGGCCGGCCGCTACAAGGAACTCAGCCCAGCGCTGGTGATCCTCGCCGTGCTCTTCGTTATCAAGATGGGTTTCTTCCACTGATGAGTCGTCCCCAGTTCGATCCGGCGGCCTACGCCGCCCAACTCACCGAGAAGACACAGCGCCTGAAGGCGCTGCTGGCGCCCTTTGACGCGCCGGAGCCGGAAGTCTTCGAATCCCCCCGCGAACACTACCGCCTGCGCGCCGAGTTCCGCCTTTGGCGCGAAACCGGCAACGAAACCCGCCATTACGCGATGTTCGAGGCCGGCGACAAGTTCACCCCGATACTGATCGAGGACTTCCCTATCGCCAGCCGCCGCATCAATGAGCTGATGCCGCGCCTCAAGGCGGGCTGGCAGGCGAGCCAGGTGCTGTCGTTCAAGCTGTTCCAGGTTGAGTTCCTCACCACCCTGGCCGGCGATGCGCTGATTACTCTCTGCTACCACCGTCCGCTGGACGAGGCCTGGCAAGCCGAGGCCGAGAAGCTCGCTGCCGATTTGGGCGTAAGCCTGGTGGGCCGTTCCAAGGGCAAGCGCATCGTCATCGGCCGCGACTATGTCGAGGAAGAACTGACCGTCGCCGGCCGGGCATTCCGCTATCGCCAACCGGAGGGTGCCTTCACCCAGCCGAACGGCGAGGTGAACCAGAAGATGCTCGGCTGGGCTTTCGATGTGCTGGGCGAGCGCCAGGACGACCTGCTGGAGCTGTACTGCGGCAACGGCAACTTCACGCTCCCGCTGGCCACTCGCGTGCGCAAGGTTCTGGCCACCGAGATCAGCAAGACCTCGGTGAACGCAGCCCTGGCCAATCTGGCCGATAACGCTGTGGATAACGTCACCCTGGTACGCCTGTCCGCCGAGGAATTGACCGAAGCATTGAACGAGGTCCGTCCATTCCGCCGTCTGGCCGGCATCGACCTCAAGGGCTATGAGTTCGGCAACGTCTTCGTCGATCCGCCCCGTGCCGGCATGGACCCGGACACCTGCGAACTGACCCGCCGCTTCGACCGCATCCTCTACATTTCCTGCAATCCGGAAACCCTGGCCGCGAACATCCAGCAGCTCAGCGACACCCACAAGGTGGTGCGTTGCGCGCTGTTCGACCAGTTCCCCTACACCCACCACATGGAATCGGGTGTGTTGCTGGAGCGGCGCTGAGTTTCCTGCCCACCCTCACCCCCTGCCCCTTTCCCAAGGGGAGAGGGGCAGGGGGTGAGGGCAGCAGAGCGCAACTTGGTGTTCCCGGAATCGTTGGGCTTCGCTGCGCTCTATAGCATCCTACAAGAGCGCTTACCTACGAGAAGGCACGCGCCAGATCGATCACCAGCGCCCGATAGCCCACGCTGCCCGGCTGGCGGCTGCTGACCTTGAGTTCCACCTGAACATCCTGGGTGCCGTACTTCACTTCGTTGAGCACGGTGGTGGTGAGTTTCTCCGGGGTCAGGAAGCCGACCGAGGCCGAGTAGATGAACTGGGTGTCCCTGTCAGCGCGGTATTCGACTACCGAGGTCACCGGGCTGTACCACTCGTCCCCGCGTTCCTTGCCGTACTCCCAGAGCTGCTCGACAGTGCCCTTCGCCTCGTCGATGCGGTACTCCACCGCGCGACTGTAGTTGCCGGCAAGCTTCGTTGGCGAAAAGTTGCGCCCCCAGCCATTGTCGAACACGCTCAGCGTGCCTTTGCCGGTGAGCCAGGCCGTGTGCTGGGTCCAGGACCAGTCGAAGCCTTCGGCGTAGAGCCCGCCCTCCTCTGCGAGCGCTTCACCCTTGGCGTTCACCGGGGTCAGCACCTTGGCCTTGAGGCGCTCCGGCCAGCCCTGGGGCGAGGCGAGAATCCATTTCACCTCCTTGTTGCGACCGATCTTCACCACGCCCTGATGGCGGGCGGAAATGATGATGCTGTCATCGCTGGCGTCGTAGTCGATGGCGTTGACGTGAGCCCAGTTGCGGCCAGTGCCGACACCGGGGGTATCGCCAAAGGGCAGGTCGCCTTCGAGCAGTTCGTTCGCGGCAGTACTCTCCTGCTTCTGAACGCCCTCGGGGAGCTGGATCGCGGCCTTGCCCAGGGTTTCCAGCAGCTCGCCACGATAGGGATCGAGGATCTGGTTAAGGTCCCAGAAGTCCAGCACGTCGCCGGCTTCGTTGACTTCGATGATGTGGTCGCGGATGGAGCGCACGCGCTTGTTGTCCGGACGGCGGTAGTCGCTGGTGCCGACGCGCAGCAGGTAGGTGCCGTTGGGGGTCTCACGGATTTCGTGGGAGAAGTCGGCGAACTTGTCCGGTAGAGCGCGTTGCCACACGCGACGCCCAAGCAGGTCGTACTTGGAATAGGTCTGGCCCTGCCCCCAGATCAGTTTGCCGTCGCGGGTCTGCTGGAAGCCCATGGTGCCGCCCAGACCGTCCCTGCGACCAGAATCGTGGATCTGCTCGATGTCCAGGTACCAGCGCACGTCGCCGTTACTGTCGGCGATCCAGTTGTTGCCCACCTGGTCCCACTCGGCGGCACCGCCCAGGGCATTCCACTTGAAGGCACGTCCGCCGGGAATCTCCCCCAGCAGGTGGTTGAACAGGTACAGGCGGTGTTCGAAGCCGGGCGCCACCTTGATCGGTTCCACCAGCGGCAGTGCGGCGGTCTGGTTGGCCACCACCGGTAGGCGCACGGCCGGCGCGTATACCTGATAGCGCTCGCGGATGCGTTCGCCATCCAGCTTGTAGGTCACTTCCACCTGGTTGACGTGGTCCGGGTAGAGGCCGAAGACCGGGATTCCGCCATAGGTCCACAGCGAGCGCTCGGAGACCTCATAGGCGATGTCTACGCCACGCTCGCCACGACCCAGCACGCGCACATGGGCCGCGCTGATGGCCTGGCCACCGTCGCGGATGATGGCGGTCAGCGGCGCCAGCTTGTAGGGGTTGACCACCACGTCGCCGAGCAGCGCGGTGCCACGCTCGGGGACCTTGGCGGTGATGCAGGCGCCTTCGGGGATGGCAGGGGTTTCGGTTTTGGCGTTCATCTTGTGTGTCCTTCAATGAGATCCTGCGGGGCGATTCGCGAATGAATTCGCTCCCACAGGAAGCAATGGCAATCAGGGGTTGGTGGATACGCGGAACTGGTCGATGGCGGGCGGCGTGACGGCCTGCTCGGAACGTGGCGTGCCCTCGGGTACCCAGTCGTAGGGCACCGGTAGCGCGCGGTAGATCCAGTTACTGCGCGCGTTGCCCACAGGGGCCTTGCCGAAGTACGGGCTGACGTACTCCCAGACGATCTCGCCTGCGGGGGTGACCTGGAACACCCGGCCGAACTTGCCTTCGTCGATCAGGGTGTTGCCGTTGGGCAGGCGCCGGGCGCTGCTGATGAAGGCGCTGAAGAAGGCCCAGCCCGGCTGGCCGCTGTCCGCGGCGCTGTACTGCCAGACGATCTCGCCCTTCACCGGGTCGATCTCCAGAACCCGCGAACCGCCTAGCAGGCTCAACGGTACGCGCGGGTAGCCGGCCTCGCCCTGGTTGTCGAACACCAGCAGGTTGCCGGCACCGGGCAGGCCTTCGGGAATGATGTGGGCGTCGTGCTGGCCGGAGAACTGGTCCACCGGGCGCGGCACCGTGGCCGGTGCGTAGGCATTGAGCTTCGGCAGGTTCGGGCCGAGGTGCCAGGCGACCTTGCCGGTGGCCTTGTCGATGATGGCGATGAAGTTGCCTTCGCGCGAATCGATCAGCAGGTTGTCCGGGTGGAAGCGCTTGTCGCCGGCGTCGAACCACTTGTTCGGCCCGACCACGCTGAGGTTGTTGATGTGCAGCACGTCAGGATTCTTGCTGGCGCGTACCAGCTTGAGCTGCTCAGCGGAGAAGCCGAACTCCTCCAGGTGCCGCGAGGCCATCCAGCTCCAGGCCACCTTGCCGGCCGGCGTGACCTCGTAGATCACGTCGTCGATCACCTGCGGCACGGTAAAGCCCTTCACCGCATGCAGCTGGTTGGCCAGCACCAGGGTGTTGCCGTTGGCCAACCGGCGCTGGTCATGGTGTTGATGGGCCGCCCCACCCGGCGCCTTGTCACCCCACTGCCAGACCACCTCGCCACTCCAGTCCAGCTCAGCCACCGTCTTGTTGCGCAGGCCATTGCCGGCGGAAGCCAACTTGCTCGGTTCCTTCACCTCTTCGAGCTGCACGAAGAGGTGGCCGCGCTTGCCGCCATTGTTCTTCGGGTCGATCAGCGCGGCGGGAAAGCCGGCGTTGTTCCAGTGCCGCACCTCGTTGCCATTCATGTCGATCAGGCGCGTCTGCTTATCCGGCGAGCTGAAGATCACATAGCCGTTCCAGGCCTTGGCCGGGTCATAAAGGGTCACGCCGGTGGGGTAGACGCTGGGGGCGCCGACAGCTTGGCCGGCGACCAGGGTGGCCGCGAGGCCGAGGGTCTTGAGTTTCATTGCAGGTTCCTTGTGCTCAGAAGTCGTAGCGGGCGGTGGCGCCCACGGTCCTAGGCGTACCCAATACGCCGGCGTAGCCACCGTTGGCGGAGTTCCACAGGCTGGTGAAGTAGGTCTTGTCACCGGCGTTCTTCACCCAGAGGGACAGGTCGAGGACGCCATCGCCCTGGTCCAGGCGCACGCCGCCGGAGAGGTTGACCACGGCGTAGCTGGGGATCTGGCCGAAGTCGGAGTCGTCGATGGTGCCCACGGCCTTGGAGCGGAAGGCGTAGCTCGCGGTGACATAAGGCTCGACGCGATCGGCCAGTTGCCACTTGTATTCGCCGTTCAGGTTGGCGATGTACTTGGAGGCTCCCACCACCTGGTGCCCGGTCAGGTCGCAAGTGGCGGCAGGGTTGGCCAGACTCACTTCCGGCGGGCACGGCGCGTCCTTGTAGTCGGTGTAGCGAACGTCGTTCCAGGAGCCGTTGAAGTTCAGGGTCAGGCCACGGACCGGCAGCGCGGTGGCCTCGAACTCCAGGCCACGGGAGCGTACGGAGCCGGCGTTGGCGAGGAATTGCACGCGGTTGACCTGGTCGTAGACATTGGCCTGGTAGCCATGTACCTCAGCCCAGAACAGGTTGGCGTTGAGCAGCAGGCGGTGGTCAAGCAGGGTGCTCTTGATGCCGAGTTCGGCGTTATTGACCCGCTCGGTGCCCACCAGCAGCGAGTCGGTGCCCAGGCGCGGTGCGGCGCCCACCGTCAGGTTGACGCCGCCGGACTTCTCACCGTGGGACAGCGAGGCGTAGCCCAGCACGTCGGGATTGAACTGATAGCTCAGGGACAGCAGGCCCGACGGACTGAAGCTGTACTGGTTGAGGTCACCGGAGTCGAAGGCGCCGACCCGGCCCTGGCGCGCGGCTGCGGCGGCACCGGTAGCGGCGGCGCCACCGACTGGCGCGTCGCGATCGACCCAGGCGCTCTTCTCTTCGTAGGTGCCGCGGATACCGACGGTGAAGTCCAGGCGCTCGGTCAGGTGCCAGGTGCCTTGGGCGAAGAGCGCGTAGCTGTCGGTGTCGATGTGGCCATCGCCCTCGCTGGTGACATTGGCCAGGGCGCCGGCGGGCGTGGAGTTCCAGATGTCCGCCTGGGGGCCGTAGAAGTTGAAGGAGTGGTTATCCAGATCCTGCTTGAAGTAGTAGGCGCCCAGTACATAGTCGAAGGCACCGCCGGTGGGCGAGGCCAGGCGGAATTCCTGGGAGTACTGCTTGTCACGCACCAAGACGCCGGCGTTGATCGACGCGGAGACGTTGAGACCGTCGTCATTGCGCGGGGTGAAATCCCACCAGCGGTAGGCAGTGATCGAAGTCAGGGTGAAGTCATTCGGCAGGGTCCAGTTGGCCTCCACCGAAGTGCCACCCTGGAACACCGTCACCTGCTGGTCGGAGTCGAAGTTGACCTTGCGGTCCTTGCCGGACACCAGCGTGGCACCGGCCTGCGCGGCAAGGCGTTCGTAACGGTTGACCCCGTTCACGGTCGGGCCGGTGCTGTAGAGGGTAAGGATGCCGTTGTTGGAGTCCTCCTCGTTGTACTCGCCAATCCAGCGCAGGTTGAAGGTTTCGCTCGGTTCGAACAGCAGCTGGCTGCGGAAGCCCTGGCGCTTGCCGCCGTTGAGGTCTTCACCGTTGAAGACGTTCTTCACATAGCCATCGTCTTCGGTGTGATAGGCGGTCAGACGGCCGGCCAGGGTTTCGGTCAAACCACCGGAAACACTGCCCAGGGTCTGCCAGTAACCGTCCTCGCCCACCGAGGCCTGGAGGCTGCGCTCGGTGGTGAAAGTGGGCTTGCGGGTGCTGATGTTGATTACCCCGGCGGTGGTGTTCTTGCCGAACAGGGTGCCTTGGGGGCCGCGCAGGACCTCGAGCTGCTCCACATCGAGCAAGTCGAACACCGCCATGCCGGGGCGGCCGAGATAGACGTTGTCCAGATAGACACCGACGCTGCCCTCCAGACCATCGCTGGCCGGATTGTTGCCCAAGCCTCGGATAGAAATGCTCGACTGGCGGGCATGCACGTAGGAGACGTTGGTGCTGGGCACCAGTTGCTGCAGGTCCTGCACACGGTAGACACGCTGGTGCTCCAGGGTCTCGCCACCGAGCACGCTGATGGGCGTGGGCACGCTCTGGGCGGTCTCCTCGCGGCGGCGGGCATTGACGGTGACGGTGCCGAGCTGGGTGTCCTGCTCGGCTTTCGCCCGGGTGCTGGTGGTTTCTTCGGCCTGGGCAGTCAGGGCCAGGCCGCCGCCGGCGAGCAATACCGCCAGGGCGAGGGGTTTCAGGGGGTGCGTCGACGTTCGCGTCGGACTCTGGATAAGTCGGGACATGCAGTGCTCCTAAGGTCGATGGCCTTGGCGAGCACTTCCGTTGTCGGAACCGAATCGCGATCGGGCGGCAAATCACATATATCTTTTAAGAATATAAATAGTTTTATTTCTTAGTTTTAGAAATAAGTAATTGCCTTTATAAGGATCGGGACCCCAAGCAGCAATTGCATTTCACCGAATCTTTCCATGTAGAAAATGCATATCGACCTTCGCCAACTCCGCCACTTCATCGCGCTAGCCGAGCACCGCAGCTTCATCGCTGCCGCGGCTGCGGTGAACCTGTCGCAATCTGCCTTCAGCCGCAGCATCCAGACGCTGGAACACAACGTCGGTTGCCGCCTGGTGGACCGCGCCAGCAAGGACCTGGACCCGACCCGGCAGGGTCTGCTGGTACTGGAACACGCTCGCCGCCTGGTGCATGGCGCGCACAATCTGGTCAACGAGATCAGCCAGTTCAATGGCCTTGCCGCAGGGCTGGTGCGCTTCGGCTGCGGCCCGGCACCGGCCGCCCAATTGATCCCTCGCGCCGTAGGGCGTTTCGTCAACGACTACCCCGGCGTTCGGGTGAAGTTCCAGGTGGATAGCTGGCAGGAGCTGAACCGCCGGCTGATCAGCGAAGAAATCGAATTTTTCGTTGCCGATACCCGCCATTTCGAGGCAGATCCTGATTACCGGGTACACAAGCTCAAACCCCAGCGCTGGCACTTCTGCTGCCGCGCCGGCCACCCCCTGACCGAGCACGAGGAGGTTCGCGTCGCGGATGTATTTCAGTACCCGCTGGCCACGACCTTCCGCCCGCCGAACATCCGCAAGGTGCTGGTGGACTACAGCGGCCGCCAGGATTTCACGCCCAATGTGGAATGCGAGCATGGCTACGCCCTGCTCAACGTAGTGCTGAACTCCAATGCCATCGGCATCGCCGGCCAGGGCAACCTGGCCCCGTACCTGGACGCCGCGGCACTGGTGCGACTGGACGTGGTCGACCTGCCCGAGGACCTGGAGGAATGCCACACGCGCTATGGCATCGTCAGCCGTGTGGGCTACGACCTGTCCGCCCATGCGCGGGCACTGGTAGAGCGGGTGATCGAATGCGACGAAATCCCAGGCGCAACACAGGGGCTTGTGTAGGAGCGAGCTTGCTCGCGAAAGATCGGGTTAAGGAGGTTCGCGAGCAAGCTCGCAACGCCAGGTCCCTAAGCGCCATCCAGCTTGCGCAGGGCGGCGAAGGCGAGCCCCGCGGACACCACCTCGAATAGCAGCGCGTACAGGTTGAAGGTCTGCCCGAGGCTACCGTCGAGCCAGAGTCCGCTGACCCGCCCCAACGCCAGGGCGACGTAGACCAGCACCAGCAGGTCCAGCGCGGCCCGCGCCAGTTGCAGGCGCAACTGCGCCAGCAGGAGGAACGCGGCAATGCCCAGCGGCAGGCAACCGTACCAGGCACGCACGTCGGTGACCGCCGACGGGTCCATCAGCAGCATGCCACTGAGGCTGGCCATTTCCTCCGGACGAATGAAGTAGGCCAGGCCGAAGACGGCAAGGATCAGGGCCTGCAGGCCCAACAGGATGCGGGTGAAGAGCATCGACGGGTCTCGCAACGCGGTCAGGAAAAAGCATAGGCGCTTGGGAATAGTCTGATACAGAGCTGTGCTTGGGAGCGGGAAGTCGCGGCGCTATCCTGCCTTTCTTTGTCTCCGGCCTGCCTGGCCGCAAGGAGTCCACATGCGTTCCCTTCTCCTGCTCACCACCCTGTTCGCTGGTATCGCCCAGGCCGCCGAGCCCATCGCCATGGACGTCTACCGCGACCCGAACTGCGGTTGCTGCAAGGCCTGGATCAGCCACCTGCGGGATAACGGCATCCAGGTCCGCGACCACGAAGAAACCAACATGGCTTCCGTGAAGATGCGCCTGGGCGTGCCCTACCAACTCGGTTCGTGTCACACCGGGGTGGTGGACGGCAAGTTCGTCGAAGGCCATGTGCCGGCCAGCGATGTGCTCAAGCTGCGCGAGCGGCCCGACCTGCTGGGCGCCGCCGTGCCCGGCATGCCCGTCGGTTCGCCCGGTATGGAAATGGGCGACCGGCAGGACGCCTACCAGGTGGTGGGTGTCTCCCAGGGCGGTAAGCTCAGCGTACTCAGCGAGTATCCTGCACACTGAAGCGCAGCATCTCGTCGACGGCCGCCTGATGCGGCCGTTTTCATTTTCTGGAGCCTGAAATGGAATATTGGCAAGTCGATGTGTTCGCCGAACGTGTATTGTCCGGAAACGGCCTGGCGGTTTTCCCTGATGCCAGCGAGCTCACCGCCACAGCGATGCAGGAGCTGACCCGCGAACTGCGGCAATTCGAATCCATCTTCCTCGCACCGCTGGATGCCCCCAATGCCTTCTCCGCCCGGGTGTTCACCGTGGAAGAGGAACTGCCATTCGCCGGCCACCCGATCCTCGGCGCCGCCGCCCTGTTGCACCACCTGCATGGCGGCAAGTCCGACGCCAGCTGGTTGCTGCACCTGCCGGAGAAGCAGGTGCGTATTGCCACGCGCCGCCAGAACAAGGGCTTCTACGCCGAGATGGACCAGGGGCCCGCAGTGTTCGGCAAGGTGCTGGATGAGGCCGCCGCCGATACCTTCGCGGCGGCTTTCAGCAGCGAGCGTGACCGCCGCTATCCCGCTCAGGTGGTCAGCAACGGGTTGCCCTATCTGCTGCTGCCGGTGACCTCCGGGGGGTTGGCCGCCGCGAAACAGCGCGAATCCCTGGACGACGCCCTGGCCGGCATTGGTGCCGCATTCGCCTTCCTGATGGACGTGGACGCCCGCGAAGGCCGCACCTGGGACCCGCTTGGCGTGGTGGAGGACATCGCCACCGGCAGCGCCGCTGGTCCGGTGGCGGCCTGGCGTGTAGCACAGGGGCTGGACCCCGCTGACAAGCCGTTCGCCCTGGCCCAGGGCCGCTTCCTTGGCCGCCCGAGCCGGCTCGACGTCTGCGTCACAGCGGCCGGTAACGTATTGGTGGGTGGCGAGGTCCAGCTGCTGGCCCATGCCCGTCTGCTGCCCACTCCGGCGGATCTGGGCTGACGACCGGGCTGGCGGTGACTGGCGCCAGCGTCAACACTGATTAACTCGCATACGAACGGAGAGCGATCATGCGCTGGCAACGTGCGCGACGCAGCGACAACGTGCAAGACGGCGGAAGCGCAGGTGGCGGCGGCATGCGCCTGGGCGGAGGCAGGGGCCTGGGCCTGGGCGGGATCGCCATCGTCGTCGTCGTGGCGCTGCTGATGGGTGAGGACCCGTTGCAGATCCTGGGTCAGATCACCCAACAGAACGCCTCGGTCAATCCCCAGCAGCAGTCGGCCAACCCTACCGGCACACCGGAGGAGCGCGAGTTCGTCCGTGCCATCCTCGGCGATACCGAAGACACCTGGCGCGCCATCTTCCAATCCGCCGGCCGCCAGTATCAGGATCCGACCCTCGTGCTGTTCAACGGCGGCGTGCAATCGGCCTGCGGCTTCGCCTCGTCGGCGGTTGGCCCGTTCTATTGTCCAGGGGACCGCAAGGTGTACCTGGACCTGGACTTCTTCGAGGAAATGGCCAGCCGCTTCAAGGCCGCCGGCGACTTCGCCCAGGCCTACGTCATCGCCCATGAAGTGGGCCATCACGTGCAGACCCTGTTGGGTGTGTCCGCCAAGGTCAACGCCGCCCGCCAACGCGGCGAGCGGGTGGAAGGCGACAACGGCCTGCTGGTGCGCCAGGAACTCCAGGCCGACTGCCTGGCCGGCGTCTGGGCCTTCCATGCCCAGCAACGCCTGAACTGGCTGGAGCCCGGCGACCTGGAAGAAGCCCTCAATGCCGCCAACGCCATCGGCGACGACCGCCTGCAACGCCAGGCTCGCGGCCAGGTGGTCCCGGACTCCTTCACCCACGGCACGTCGGAACAGCGGGTGCGCTGGTTCAAGATGGGATTCGAGAAGGGTGAAGTGGGCAAGTGCGATACGTTTTCGACGGCGAGGCTTTAGCGGATTGTCACTTACCCTCTCCCCGCCCTCTCCCGCAGGCGGGAGAGGGCCGGGGAGAGGGTCAGAGCTTACCGAACGCACGTGCTATCGCCTCAAGCACAGCGTCCGTATCCCCCAGCACTTCATGATTCCAGAATCGCAACACCTGATGGCCCTGCTCTGACAGCCAGCGATCGCGTTCGCCATCTCGGCCAGCCTGTTCCTGATGCTGGCCACCATCCAGTTCGATCACCAGCCGCTGCTCCAGGCAAACGAAGTCGACTATGTAGCGCCCCATTGGCATCGGTCGTTTGAACTCAGTCCGAACAACCGATGTCCACGCAGGTAGTACCAAAGGTGACGCTCAGCATCCGTCATGTTGCTGCGCAATTCCCTGGCAAATTTCTTGAGTTCCATTGAGCCTCCTTGCTCGCAATCACCTGCCCCTTACCCCCTCACCATCCCCAGCAACTCCCCACAATCCCGCGCAAACCAGTCCGCCAGTTCCGGCCATGGGTTATCCGGCAGGTTCACCAGCACGGTGCTCGTCCCCGCAGCGCGGCCGCTGTCGAGGTCGAAGCGGTAGTCGCCCACCATCACCAGTTCGCGCGGTTCGACCTGCCAGCGCTCGGCCAGGTGCAGCAGCCCGCCCGGGTGCGGCTTGGGCGGCGCCTCGCCGCGGCCGAGGATGTCGTCGGTGGCGAAACAATCGCCCAGTCCGATCGCCTGCAAGGTGAGGAGCGCCAGTTCGTGAGCGTTGCGGGTGAGGATGCCGAGCCGGCAGTCACGCCGGTGCAGTTCACGCACCAGTTCGACGGCGCCTGTAGCGGGTTTGGCGTTCAGCGCCAGTTCCCGCTCGTGCTCCAGCAACCAGGCGTGCTTGGCGGCGGCTTCGTCTTCGGGCAAGGCGGCCAGGTGGTGGAGGATGTCGTCCTCCGGGGGGATGTCCAGGGCCACGCGAATGGCAGCGAAGTCATGCACGGCGATAGTCAGGGTGCCGTCCATGTCGAACACCCAGTGGCGGTAGTGCGCCAGGCTCATCTGTCTCTCCAACGGCGGGTTTCACAGGGCCGAAGGGTACACCGGTCGGGACGTTCAGTAGTTGATGATCAGCGTGACGTTGTCGTTGTAGGTGCCGGCGGGAACGTTGGGCTGCGTGGGGTCGAGGGTGGTATCGAACTGGTAGTTCTGTTGCGCGCCGCTACCGGTCGCGGACTGGGTCTGCGAGGTGGTCCAGACCGTACTGGTTGAGGGGAAGTAGAGGTTGTAGTTGATCCGGTCGGTTCCGCTGGCCAGTCGCCGCCAGGGGGCCTGGTAGTTCTGCCCGCTGTCGAAACCGATGGTGTAGCCCTCGGTGTTGGTGCAGGTGACGCCGACGGTGGTCGTCGTCGTGCCGAACTGGCTGATCAGCGCATGATTGCCGAGGCTCACAGGTGGCGTGCTGTTGATGATGCAGGCCTTGCTGACCACCAGGGTCAGTTGGATGGACGCCACGGAACCTGTGCCCCAGTTGGTGGGTGCGGTGCAGATGTTCGCCGGGCAGTTCTGGGTGAGGCCCGGGCTACGCTGCCAGCCGCAGAGCACGAGGACGCCGTTCTCGCAGATCGCGTACTGCCAGTTCAGGTTCACTGTGGCCGTATAGGTGCCGGCGGGGACGTTGGGGCCAGCCGGCACCTGGAAGTACAGCGGCAGCCCTGTGGCGCCGGCCAGCAGGCCGAGGATGGTGAGGTCGCTTAGCTCCAGGGCGACATTGGGCTGCAGCTCGGTACCGCCGTTACGGGTGAACACCTTGAAGGGAATGCCATGGCCGGCGCCGTCGCTCAGCACCAGCGGCGTGGTCTGCAGGGTCACACGGATGTAGTTGTTGGCCAGCAGCACGATCACACTGGCGCACTTGAGCCCGGCGCCACCGATATTGCCCTGGGCGGTGGTGATCAGCGCCAGCGAGCTGACGTTGCCCAGACTGACTGCTGGGGCGGCCGTCACGGCACAGGTGGCGGCTGCCCGCCCCGCCCCCAACAGGCAGATCGACAACAGTATCCAGCGCAGCAGCTTCCGGCCCATTCCCTCTCCTTCTCAGCGACAGGTCAGCGGACCGACCAGCGCCAGCTCCTGGTTGGCATTCTCGAGTTCGAAGGCCACCTCGCAGTCCCCGCCGTCCGGCCGTACCACCCGCAACCGGTTGAACTCGCCGAGCCCCTCGAAATACACCAGACCGTCCCAACCCACATAGCTGCTGATGTCGCTGCCGATGAGTTCGGCCTTGCTGCCACGGGGCAACACCTCACCGCGACTGTCGATCAGCACGATGCTGGCCGCCGCTACCCGCTGCATCCCGAACTCCAGCAAGGCGCCACTACCCTGGTGCACGGCAATGTTCCGCGCCACTTCAGGCACCCGCACATTGGCCGGAAGGTTCAGCGGATCGATCTCGTACTGGCCCCGGTAATACGAAGGCACCCAGGGCACCAACAGGTGGCCGTCACCATCGGTGCGGCCGATGGGCTGATGCTCGAAGCTCACAGGCACGTCGGAGAAACCGCTGGTGCTGACCAGCACGAACGCATCATTGATGCGATTGGCGGCGAACAGTCCGTCATCCATGGCCACTACCGAACCACTCAGGTCGCCCCAGTGGGTGGTGCGGCCTTCATCCTCGTAGACCCCAGCCTGGAGCTGGTTGTAGCGATTGCGCCAGGTCAGGTCGGCCTGGCGGTACTGGCCGTTGCCCGTGGCATAGGCCAGGTTGTAGCCGACGCCGCCATCGGTGGGCGGCGTGCGCCCGAAGTTGACGCGCTGGCGATAGTCGCCCTGATTGTCCCGCTCGAGGGAGGCGCTGAAGGTGGAGTTGAGGTCGAACGGCACGATGAGTTGCAACAGCGCCGAATAGCCGGAATCACCGATTTCCCTATTGAGCGAGAGGTAGAGGCTGCTGTTGCCCCAGAGGCTGCGCGACCACGACAGGTTGAGCAGTCGGGTGCGCTCGCCGTCCATGCTCTCACTGGCGAAGTAGCCGATGCCAAAGCTGCCCAGCGCGGGTGGGTTGACGGAGAAGGTGAGCTGGTCGACCCGCCGTGCCAATGCGCTGTCCAGAAGGTCGTCCTCCAGTGCCCCTACGCGCCCGAGGTCGGCGTAGCCGGACGTGCGCTGCAGCCGCTGCATGCCAATGCCGAACAACGGTGAGTAGTAGCTGTAGCCCAGGCTGTACTGATGCCCGCGCTCGCTGTCGTACTCGCTCTGCGACCAGGAGGTGCCGAGGGTGCCCCAGCGCCCCACCGCGAAAGTCCCTCCCAGGCCTCCGAGACGCAGCTCCTCGCCGAACTCGGCGTGGCTCTCCAGGGTGAAGGCGTCGCTGATGCCGTAACGGAAGGTGCCGCTGGTTGCGCGGCTACCGTAGGAGAAGTTCTTCAGCCCGTAGTCTTCGCGCAAGCGGCCGATGGACAGCGAGTAGTCGTAGAGCCCGTTCTGCAACAGGCTGTTGGTCACGTAGAAGGGCACGGTGGTGGCGACCTGGCGGCCAAGGGCGTCAGTGGTGATCACGGTGGCGGTACCGGCACCACTGATATAGGGCACGTTGCTCAGGGTGAAGGGGCCGGTGTTGATCTGGTCGCTGCTGACCCGCGCGTTGTTGATGAACAGGTCCACCGAGGTGGGCACCTGGGCATCGCCGCTGAAGCGCGGCAACGGGTAGGTGACCAGGTCCGGACGCAGGCCGAAGTTGCGCGATACCTGCACACCGCCTAGTCGAACCGCGCTGTTCCAGGTCAGGGCGCCGGTGACCAGGTCGCCGGCCTGGTAGCTGGTCATGCGGGGCTGGTCGTTGTAGCGCCAGAAGCTGTCGAAGCGGCGGTAACCGTCGTCCTCGGTCGCAAAGTCATCGAAGGAATGGCGGTAGACCCCGGTATTGTCGAGCACGCCGAAACCGCCAAATGCGCGCTGCTCGAGGAGGCCGCTGAGGTAGTGCGCGCCGTCTTCGCTGTGGTTGTAGAAGAGGTCGTAGTTGAACAGCAGACCGAGGTCGCTCTGTGCCGGGGTCATGTCGTAGACGCTGGTCTGCCCCAGCTGCTGGCGCGGCAGCCAGTCACTGGGCAGGGTCAGTTCCAGTTGCTGCTGCGCTTCGTTGTAATGGCTGCCCAGGCCGGGAATCCCGTCCAGCGCAGTAGGTCCTTGGACGCCATCCGGAACTCGCACGCCGACGCTGCGCAATTCCTCCGCATCGACCAGGTAGCGGCCGCCTTGCACGGTCACCGGGATGATCCTCTGGGTCGGCATCTGGTTGACCTGAAGTTGCAGGTAGAGCTGATAGGACTGCTCCTGCGCCAGCACGAGTTCGGCCCCCAGCAGCAGCGCCAGCGCCGGAGCGCGCAAGCACCCGCCGCCGCTCCTGACGGACTGTCGCCTGCGCCGGATTGCCATGCTCCCACCCTGCCCCGGCCGGGGTCACAGGCCAGGAATCGGTTGGAGCTCGCGCCGCTCATTGATTCTCGCCTGCAGACCGAGGTCGTTGTCCGCCACACTTGCCGGAAGTTCCCAACGCATCCGCGCGCCCGGCAGTACATAACCGAGCAGGCCCTCGGCCAGGGTGGTGGTACGACCGCCCTGGCTGAGGCTCACCTCGGACAATCGCGCGTGGGCCGGCCCCTGGTTGTGCAGCAGCAGAAAGCGCCGCCCGCCCTCGCGCTGCACAGTGAAGCTCAGCCTCGGTTCCAGCGGCTGGATGCCGACCCTGGGCTTGTCAGCGCTGGCCGGCCCGGCGCCACTGCCGAACACGAACAGCGGCACCGAGTAACGCATCTGGAATTTCACCCCCAGGCGCACATCCGGCTCGGCGTCCGGCTGAAGCATCTCGTCCACCAGCACCCGGTAGGCCTGCTCGGTACCCGCTGGCGCCGGTTGCAGGCCTATCAGGCGAATCAGCTGGCGCTTGCCGGGGGCGATGTTGGCCACCGGCGGACTGCCCACCACGGTTTTCTGCGGGGTCAGTTGATCGTCATAGTCGGTCTGGCTCCAGGCCATCACCCGTACCTGCATGCTCACGGGTGCCTGTCCGCGATTCTCCAGCCAGAGCGCGGTCGCCTTCTGATCAGCCTCGATCACCGGATTGATCGGCCAGATCAAGATGGAACTGGCTGCCCGCGCCTCAGGAATGCCCGCCAGCAGACCGAGCAGCCCGAACACGACCAGAGCGCGGCCACCACGCTTCGCTGCTTGTCGAACATCCATGTTGTCCCCCCTCGTTCCGTCTAGTAGGTGATGGTCACCGTAACCGTGTCGGTGTAGATCCCGGCCGACGGCATCACTGCCGTGCTGAACAAGCGCGCATAGACCGGAAAGGTCTGGCTGGTGCCGCCTACGGGAAAGGTCAGGCTCATCGCGGTGGCGCCGTTACTGCCGTCACCCCAGACGGCGCTGTAGCCGGCGTCCTTGTACAACTGGTAGCGCAGGGTCTCGGCGCCCTTGGCCAGCAGGCGCCCGCTGCTGACATTGCTGGTGTTGGCCCCGGCGCTGAGGGCGATGGTCAACGCCAAACCCGGCGTGCATTGCAGGATGATCGAGCCGCCGCCCGGCGTGGTCACCTGGTTGACGTCGGCGGGCAGTGTGGCGAACTGGCCGAAGGACAACGAGCCGAAGCTGGTGACATCGCTGGCACCGCTCCCCAGGAGGCAACCCGAGCTGATCACGGCCTGGATCTGGAAGCTCTGCTGCACGGTGAGTTCATTGGTACCGGTATCCGCCGCCAGGGGTGGTGCCAGCGCCAGCAGGGCGAACAGGAAAATGCCACGCATCACCAGCTCACCGTGACGATGACAGTGTCGCTGTAGACACCGGCAGCGGGTGTCGCCTGGGCCGGCACCCGGCCATAGACGGGCAGGTACTGGTCGCTGCCGTTGCCGACACCGGTCACGCCGACGCTGTTGTCCCAGACGGTCAGGTAGTTGGCAGCGGTGTACAGGTTGTAGGCGACCTGCTCGGTGCCTGGCCCGGTCATGCGTCGGGCGCTGACGTTGCCGCTGCCACCGGCGCTGATCAGCACCCGGTAAGGCGTGCTGCTCAGGCAGTTCACCCGCAGCGCTCCGTTGCCGACAGTGCCGGCCATGTTGATCACGCTACTGAGAGAGAAATGGGTGCCGAAGTCCAGGGTGCCGAACTGCCCCAGGTTTCCGGGGTTGGTGCTACCGACGCTGCAGGCCGACAGTACCTCCGCGGCGAATCCGATGGTGGCGCTCTTGGTGGCGCCAAGGCCGCTGGCCGGCTCGGCCAACAGGACCATCAGCACCAGTTGGCTCAATCTGCTGTAGCGGGGGCAAACCATGGCTCGTTCCTGGCTTCTGGCTGGTCTTCCTTGATTGCCCGCAGGCAGGCGAAAGCGGTTTACCAGGTAACGGTGACCAGCACGGTATCGGTGTAAGTGCCGGACGTCGGCGTCGTCTGCGCGGGGACGCGGCCATAGACCACGATGTCCTGGTTGTTGCCGTTGCCGGTGCCCGAATAGGCGTTTGCACCGTTACTGCCATTCCCCCAGGGCGTGGTGCGGGCGGCGTCCTGGTAGAGGTTGTAAGTGATGAACTCGCTGGCGCCGCCGCTCATCCGCCGTTGATTGCCGGAGGGTGCGAGGCCGCTATTCAACGCAACGGTGTAGGCGGTGTTGTTGGCGCACTGGATGCCGAACGAGCTGCCGGCGCCGGCCCCCACGGACTGGCCTTCGACGATATTGGCCAGGCTTGGGTAGGTACCGAAGCTGATGCTGCCGAAGCTGTTGGTACTGCCGTTGTTGGAGCTGTTGTTCACCGTGCACCCGGCACCGATGGTGATCTGGATGCCCAGGTTGCCCTGGAGAGTCCCGGCGGCCTGGGCCTGGTGTATCGGAGTGAGCAGCAGCAGGAAGGGAAGCAGCCAGCGCAAGACTTTCATCGGACGACTCCTACGGTTCCTTGTCTTTACATGCACCTCTGTCTGGACCGTAGTTCAAAAACGATGTGGAGCAAAAAACCTCTACAAACGGTTCATGAGTGGCATTTGGCCGCCATGCTGCATAGTTCGTCTAAACGTCTGAATTCTCGGAATGTGCAGCGAAGGAGTAAGCAGGTGCCCCTCTACAGGTAGGCAAAACGCTTACAAAAAAATGAGATTTCCGCCATTAACTGGCTATAGAGCCATAGTTTGTGGAATTCGTACGGTTCTAGTTCGAGCAGAGATAAGGGCGGCCAGGTGACCGCCCGGAGACATCAGCGCCAGTCTTCGCGCAGGCGGGTCAGACCCTCCTGGGCCACCGAGGCAACCAGCTGGCCGGCGCGATTGAAGATGCTGCCACGGGAGAAGCCACGGGCATTGCCGGCCCAGGGGCTGTCCATGGAGTAGAGCAGCCAGTCATCTGCGCGCAGGTCGCGATGGAACCACAGGGCGTGGTCGAGGCTGGCCACCTGCATGAACTTCTGCCAAACCGACACGCCATGGGGGAGCATGGAAGTGGTCAGCAGGCCGAAGTCCGACGCGTAGGCGAGGATGTACTTGTGGATCGCAGGAATGTCCGGGAGGCTGCCATCGGCGCGGAACCAGACGTGCTTGACCGGCTCGCCACGACGCGGATTGAAGGGGTTTTCCGCGGTGACCGGGCGGATCTCGATGGGCTTGGCGCAGAGGAACTTGTCGCGCACGCGCTCGGACAGCAGGTGGGTGCTCTGGCGGGCAAGTTCCAGCTCGCTGGGCAGGTTCTCCGGCCCTGGCACGTCGGGCATGGTGAGCTGGTGGTCGAAGCCGCCCTCGTCCTGCTGGAAGGAAGCGCTGCAGGTGAAGATCTGCTGGCCCTTCTGGATGGCGGTCACGCGGCGGGTGCTGAAGCTACCGCCATCGCGCACCCGCTCTACCGAGTAGACCACCGGCAGGGAGGCGTCACCCGGACGCAGGAAGTAACCGTGCAGGGAATGCACATGGCGCTCGGATTCCACCGTCTGGCTGGCGGCAGAAAGCGACTGGCCGAGTACCTGGCCACCGAACAGCTGGCGGAAACCCAGGTCCTGGCTGACGCCACGGAACAGGTTTTCTTCGATGGATTCGAGGCTCAGCAGCGCGACCAGCTCGTCGAGCACCTGGGTCATGGAATTCTCCTCTGCAAGGCTGCCGCCCCGGTCATTGCCGAGGCGGTCTTCGTAGTTCGGGATAGGCCGGCAACGTCGTCAGGCGCTCGTCCCACTGCGCGCGGCCAATGGTGAAATGGTAAAGGCTTTGCCAACGACTGTCGGCCATTTCCAGCAATTCATGTACCGAATCATCGAAGTAGCAGCCGATGCCGGTTCCCGATAACCCGGCGGCCTCGGCTTCCAGGTAGAGCAACTGGCCGATCTGCCCGCACTCCCAGTAAAGCCTCGGGTAGAGCCAGGCGCCCTCTTCCAGGGCGGCGTCGAAGCGGGCGAGCATGGCCAGCGCAACGCATCCGTCGGAAGCGATGTCCTGGCCGCAGGAGAGGAAGCCCGCCAGGCCGCGGGCATCGCCATCAAGCAGGCGGTACAGCGGCAGTTCGTCATCGGCCCGTTCCCAAACGAAATCTTCGCGCATGCCTGCCGCCAGTTCCGCCTCGGGCACTGCGCCGCGTGCCAGCCAATAGAGACCGGGCGCCATGCCTTGCACGCGATGCACGAACAGCAGCAGGTCCACCCGAACCTCACCGAGGCTGGCGAAGGGAACCGGCGAGTTCGCTGGCATCAGCCGGCGCAGCCAGGCCAGCAGCAGTTCCGCCTGGACACCGCTGCGGCCGTCCAGGGATTGGGCGCTGCGCCGCCGGTGCAGCAGCGGACGCAGCGGCAGGCCAGGGTTATCCACAACAGCACGGGCCTCGACCTTGGGCCATTCCGCCAACGGCTGGCGCGGTGCGCGGCACAGGCCGTGGACCCGCTCCAGCTCAGGCCAATGGCGCTGCTCGCGAGACAGTCGATTGGGCGAGCCACGCAGCTCCAGCGCGGCGAGGCCGTCCTGCAGCGATTGCCCCAAGGCGAATTCGCACGCTTGGGCCGGGCCGATCCACAGCAGCACATCGGAGCATTCACGTTCGACAAAGCCGGGACGATCCAGCCCCAGCATGCCGTCAAGCGACTCTTCGGCAACGCCGCCCATGACCCGCACCTGCCAGCCCAAGGCCGACGCGGCGATCGCCAGAGCTGCCAGTGCGTGTCCCAGGTCGTGCTGGCAATAGCGGTAGGCGCGCTCGCCATACTTCCAGGCTTCGCGCCACGGAATGCTGGAAAGTCCCAGCAGGAAGCCACCTGGAGGCAACGCCGCTGACAGTTGTGTGGCCAGGGGTGCCGGCAGTTCGGCGCGGACTTCCAGTACATGAACGTCCGGTGCGTAGTGAGCAAGCAACCCAGCCTCCTCCACTGCGCCGGGTGGCAGCAGCAAGTAGGCCTCGGTGGGATGCAGGTTGCCCGAGGAGGGATTGACCCGCAGCGCCCACTTGCTGGCCCCAGCTTGCTTCCAGGCGGAAATCGCCAGGCTGTCGTAGAGCAGTTGGGAAATGCTGTCGAGGTTCAACGGTGCAGGCTCGCCGACCGGAGCTGCGAACACCACGTCGTAGGGCGGCGTTTCTTCCAGCGGGCGGTGAAACAGTTCGACCAGGCGCGCCCCACTGTAGCGACGGAAGGGAGCCGGCTGGGTCGCCCAATCGAGCTGCCCCGGACCGGGAGCGAAGCCATCCGGTCGATGCTTGCTGAGTGCGTGATAGCCGCGCACGGCGTCGTTCATCGCAACGCTTCCCACTCGGCGCGCCCCAGCCGGTAGAGCACATGACGGCGCAACGGGTGCCCCTCGGGCAAGAGCGGGTGCTCGAAGTCGCCATCCGGATCGTGCTGCATGCCGATGCGCTGCATCACCGCTTGCGAACGCAGGTTGCCGGGTACGGTGAAGGCCACGACCTCAGCCAGTTGCAAGGGCTCGAAAGCGAATGCCAGCGTCGCTTGCGCTGCCTCGCTGGCCAGGCCCTGCCTCCAGTAGCGATGCATCAGTCGCCAGCCAATCTCCACAGCCGGGGTGAAGTGTTCCTCGAAGTTCACGTTCTGCAGCCCCAGGACACCCACAAAGCCGCCGTCGCCACGATGCTCGATTACCCACTGGCCAAAGTTGTACCGCTGGAAATGCTGACGAATGCGCGCCGCCAGGGCATCGCTTTCTGCTCGATCCAGGCAGGCAGGGAAGTGACGCATCACCTCCGGGTCGGCGTTGAGCTCGGCGAAAGCCGGCAGGTCGTCGTCGCGCCAGCTACGCAAGCGCAGTCGTGGAGTGATGAGTTCGATCGGATGCACGGGCGCGTCTCTTGAGGTGGGCTCGAAGGCCCAATCATACTGCCGTACGTACCACCCCGAGTGCCTATCGATGTTCCTGCCGCTGGTCTACCACGACGACTACAGCCCGCCCTTCCCGGCGGAGCACCGCTTCCCCATGGAGAAGTTCCGCCTGCTCTATGAGCATCTGCTGGAAAGCGGCCTGACCACCGACGAGCGCCTGCACCGACCGGAGACCTGCCCGCCCGAAGTGCTGGCGCTGGCCCATTGCCCGTCGTACATCCAGCGGTTCCTCAATGGTGACCTGGGCCGCGAGGAACAACGTCGCCTCGGCCTGCCCTGGAGCGAACCGCTGGCGCGACGCACCGTGCGCGCGGTGGGCGGTTCGCTGCTGGCCGCCGACCTGGCCCTGAAGCATGGCCTTGCCTGTCACCTGGCCGGAGGCACCCATCACGCTCACTTCGACCATGCGGCGGGCTTCTGCATCTTCAACGACCTCGCGGTGATCAGCCGCTACCTGCTGGAGGCCGGCAAGGTGCAGCGAGTACTGATCTTCGACTGCGACGTACACCAGGGCGACGGCACCGCCCGGTTGCTGGCCGATACTCCGGAGGCCATTACCGTTTCCCTGCATTGCGAAAAGAACTTCCCGGCCCGCAAGGCCGATAGCGACTGGGACATTCCCCTGCCGATGGGCATGGGAGATGCTGACTATCTCCGGGTGGTGGAGGATGCGCTGAACTATCTGCTGCCGCTCTACCAGCCGGACATCGTGCTCTACGACGCGGGCGTGGACGTGCACAAGGACGATGCCCTCGGCTATCTGCAACTCACTGACGCTGGTGTGGCTCAGCGCGACGAGCAGGTGATCCGTCATTGCCTCGGCCGGGATATCCCCGTGGTGGGCTTGATCGGTGGCGGTTACAGCAAGGACCGCGCGGCGCTGGCAAGGCGGCATGGCATCCTGCACCACAGCGCGGATCGGGTGTGGCGGGAGATGGGCTTGGGAGGCTCGCCATCCTTGTTGTAGGAGCGAATTCATTCGCGAACGCAGGTCACCGGCCTGCCCGGTTGAACGTATCGGGGCAGTTCCACACCCATCGCGAATGAATTCGCCCCCACAACATGCCGTGTCCGCCCAGCCTTGTGCAGTAGAATGCGCCCCTTCCCAACTCCTTCTCTTCTATTCCCATGAACGACTCCTCCCCCTTCGTCGCCGTCATCGGCGGTGGCCCCGCTGGCCTGATGGCCGCCGAAGTGCTCGCCCAGGGTGGTGCGCGGGTGGAGCTGTTCGATGCCATGCCGTCGGTGGGGCGCAAGTTCCTGCTGGCCGGCGTGGGCGGGATGAACATCACCCATTCCGAACCCAGGGCGCCTTTCATCGGCCGTTACGGTGCGCGTCGAGAAGAGCTGGCGGCGCTGCTGGAAGAATTTGGCGCCGACGAGCTGCGCGCATGGATTCATGGCCTGGGCATCGAGACTTTCGTCGGCAGTTCCGGGCGGGTCTTCCCCACTGACATGAAGGCCGCTCCACTGTTGCGCGCCTGGCTCAAGCGCCTGCGCGAGCAGGGTGTGGTCATCCACACACGCAGCCGTTGGCTGGGTTGGAACGCCGACGGCGCCCTGCGCATTGCCACGCCCGATGGCGAGAAAGCCGTCAATGCCGATGGCTGCCTGCTCGCTCTGGGTGGCGGCAGCTGGGCGCGGCTGGGCTCGGACGGCGCGTGGGTTCCACTGCTGGAACAGCGGGGCGTGTCCGTTGCGCCGTTGCAGCCCTCCAATTGCGGCTTCGAAGTGGAAGGCTGGAGCCCGCTGCTCGAGGAGAAGTTCGCCGGGGCGCCGGTAAAGCCGGTGGCCATTCGCCTGGACGACGAGCCTCCGCGCCAAGGCGAATTCGTACTCACCAGCTACGGCGTCGAAGGCAGCCTGATCTATGCCTACTCTGCCGCCATCCGTGAGCGGATAAACGCGAGTGGCAGCGCCACCATTCATCTGGATCTGCTGCCCGGCCAGCCTGTGGACAAAGTCGCCAAGGCCCTCGCCCGTCCGCGCGGGTCGCGTTCCATGGCCAAGCACCTGCACAGCCAGTTGGGCATCGATGGCGCCCGCGCCGGCTTGCTGCGCGAGCTGGCGAGCAAGGACGACTTCCTCGATACCGCGCAGCTGGCGACGGTCATCAAAGCCCTGCCGCTGACGCTGGTGCGTCCGCGTCCGCTGGACGAAGCCATCAGCACCGCCGGCGGAATTCCCTTCGAGGCAATGGACAAGGGGTTGATGCTCAAACAGTTGCCGGGGGTCTTCTGCGCCGGGGAGATGCTCGATTGGGAAGCACCTACCGGCGGCTATCTGCTCACCGCCTGCTTCGCCAGCGGGCGGGTCGCTGCACAAGGCGTATTGCACTGGCTTTCACGCCCTGTCGCGCTGGAGTAGCATCGCTCGCCAGGCCCCGCCAGAGGGCCGCCTGCCACCGTGATGGCTCGTTTTCCAGCCACTGTCATGGAACGCCCAATGAGCACACTGGACACCATCGAGATCAAAGCCTTCGTTCCAGCGAAGGATTACGCACAGAGCAAGGATTTCTACCGTGAACTCGGCTTCGAAATGTGCAGCACTTCGGACGAGGTCAGCTACTTCCGATACGGCCACAGTGCCTTCCTCCTGCAGAACTTCTATAGCAAGGAGTTTGCGGAGAACCTGATGATGCATTTGCAAGTGAAGGACGTTGAATCCTGGTGGCAGCACGTGCAGACCTCGGGTGTGATCGAGCGCTACGGCCTGCGGGTGGTGCCACCCCAGGACCAGCCCTGGCGGATGCGCGATTTTGTCCTCATCGATCCCAGTGGCGTCCTTTGGCGCATCGGACAGAACATCTGATCGGAAGCTGGCCGCGAGGTGTCGGCTGGCACGCGGCCAGCGTCTATTCTTGCCCTGAGCCCAGCTTTCTTCATGCGGTGCCCCCAAGGTGATTCCCCTCCTCGTCTGCGACGACTCGATGATGGCGCGCAAGCAGTTGATTCGCGCGCTACCGCTGGACTGGCCGGTGCATATCACCCAGGCCAGTAACGGTGAAGAAGCTCTTGAGGCCATACGCCAGGGTCATGGCCAGATCGTCCTATTGGACCTGACCATGCCGGTGATGGATGGCTATCAGGTCCTCAGCCGGATTCGCGCTGAAGGTTTGAAAGCCAGGGTGGTGGTGGTCTCCGGCGACATCCAGGAAGAAGCCCAGCGCCGCGTCCACGAACTCGGTGCCCTGGCCTTCATCCGCAAGCCTGCCGATCCGGACGAACTGCGGGAAACCCTGATCCGCCTCGGCCTGCTGCGCCCGGCGCCATCCACGAGCCCGGTCACCGGCGTACCCGGACGCCACGATCCGGACCTGCGGGTGAACTTCCGCGACGCCCTGCGCGAGGTCAGCAACGTCGCCATGGGCCGCGCGGCCGCCTTGCTGGCGCGCGTGCTCGGGGTGTTCGTGCAACTGCCGGTGCCCAACGTCAACCTGTTCGAAGTCAGCGAACTGCACATGGCCCTGGCCGATGCCCAGCGCGGCGAGCGGCTGTCGGCGGTGTGCCAGGGCTTCATCGGCGAATCCATCGCCGGCGAGGCGCTGCTGTTGTTCCATGACGCCGAGAGCGCCGAGGTGGCGCGCCTGCTCGGCTGGCAGCCACAGGGCGAAAACGATGAGGCAGAGATGCAACTCGACCTCGCGAGCATCCTGATCGGCGCTTGCCTGGCCGGCATCGCCGAGCAGATCGACGTGCGTTTCTCCCAGGGCCATCCGCAACTGCTCGGCCGGCACAGCTCCATAGAACGCCTGTTCCAGCTCAACAACCGGCGCTGGCGCAAGACGCTGGCAGTGGAGATCAGCTACGCCATCGAAGATCACAACCTGCACTTCGATCTGCTGCTGCTCTTCACCGAAACCTCCATCGCGCGCCTGACCCAGAAGATCCACTACCTGATGGACTGATCCATGCCGGCACAAATCGATTTCAAGGAACTCCACTGGCTGCTGGACATCGTCCAGTGCCTGGATGTCGGCGTGGTGGTCCTGGACCGCCAGTACCGCATCGAGGTGTGGAACAGCTTCATGGAGAACCACTCCGGCCTCGGTCCCGACCGGGTACACGGCAAGAACATCTTCGAGCTGTTCCCGGAGATCGAGCGCAACTGGCTGCGCCGCAAGGTGGACAGCGTGCTGCAACTCGGTACGCGCGCCTTCAGCCTGTGGGAGCAGCGACCCTACCTGATCCGCTTCGAGAACTACCGGCCGATCACCGGCGAAGAAGATTTCATGTACCAGAACCTCACCATCCTGCCGCTGGCCGCTGCTGGCGGAAAGGTGGAGCGCGTTTGCCTGGTGATCACCGACATGACCGAGGTGGCGCGGTTGAAGCGGCAATTGGCGGAAAAGTGACGACGCGCCTGTGGGAGCGATTTCAATCGCGAAGCAGGCCACAGGCCTGCCAATCAGACTTGTAGGGACCGCTGCGCGTCCCTTTCGCGAATAAATTCGCTCCCACAATGATCTCCCGTCGCCCTATTTGATGTACCACCCCCACGGCTCGGTACTTCTGTACTCGGTGACCTGTTTTACCTCCAGGTAGTTGTCCAGGCCCCAGCGGCCCAGCTCGCGGCCGATGCCACTCTGTTTCATGCCGCCCCAGGGTGCCTGGGTGAAGGTCGGCTGCGAGCAGTTGACCCAGACAATGCCGGCGCGCAGGCCATTGGCCACCCGCGCGGCGCGGTCGAGGTCGGCGCTCATCACGGCGGCGGCCAGGCCGAAGCGGCTGTCATTGGCCATGCGCAGGGCATCGGCCTCGGTCTTGAAGCGCTTCACGCAAAGCACCGGACCGAAGATTTCCTCGCGCCAGATGCGGCTGTTGTCCGCCGGCTCGTCGAACACCGCCGGCTCGACGAAGTAGCCATGGGACAGATGCGCCGGGCGCTTGCCCCCGGTGAGCAGACTGGCCTCCTGCCGGCCCTGTTCGATCATGCCCATGACCTTCTGGTACTGCCCGGCGCTGACCAGAGGCCCAAGCAGCACGCCACGTTCCAGGCCGGGGCCGATGGTGATGCGCCGCGTCTCTTCCACCAGGCGTTCGATCAGACGGTTGGCGACGCCCTCCTGCACCAGCAGCCGCGAGGTGGCACTGCACACCTGCCCCTGGTTCCAGAAGATGCCGAACATGATCCATTCCACGGCGGCTTCCACATCGGCGTCATCGAAGACGATGAACGCCGACTTCCCGCCCAGTTCGAGGCTGATGTTCTTGATGTCGGCTGCCGCCGCCGACATGATCTTCGCCCCCGTCGGTACGCTGCCGGTAAAGGCCAGCTTGTCCACGCCGGGGTGCTGGCTGAGCGGGCCACCAGCCTCGCCGCCCAGTCCCGTCACCACGTTGAGCACACCGGAAGGCAGGCCTATGCGCTCGGCGGCGCCAGCCAGTTCCAGCGCGGTCAGCGGCGTCAGCTCGGACGGTTTGAGTACGCAGGTGGCGCCCGCTGCGAGAGCCGGGGCGACCTTCCAGGAGGCCATCAGCAGCGGGTAATTCCAGGGGATGATCTGCCCCGCAACCCCCACCGGCTCATGGCGGATACGGCAACTGAAGCGATCATCCGGCAGCGCCAACGGCTCGTCCTGGCGGGCGTCCAGCTCCCGCGCCAGTTCGGCGTAGTAGCGGAAGCAGCCGATGGCGTCGGCGATGTCCCATTGCGCTTCCGGCAGGGGCTTGCCGTTGTCGCGCACCTCCAGTACTGCCAAGGCGTCCTGGCGACCTTCCAGCTCGCTGGCCAGGGCATCAAGCCAATCGGCGCGCTCGGCCCCGCTGCTTTGGCCCCAGCCACGGTTGAAGGCCTGGCGGGCGGCGTGCACGGCGTGGTCGACATCTTCCTCGGTGGCCGCCGGCACCCGCTGGATCAGGTCGCCGCTGCTGGGGTCCAGCACTTCGAAATATCCGCCCAGGTCGGGACGGACCCATTGCCCGTTGATGTACAACTGGTCACGCATGGCTCTGCTCCATGGGCGCTCAGGCGCCGCTGTGGCGGTTCTGCAGGTAGCGGGAGGTGAACAGCAGCGCCAGGGAGACGCAGATGATCACCGTCGAAATGGCATTGATCTCCGGTGTGATGCCCCGGCGGATCGACGAGAAGATGTAGATCGGCAAGGTGGTTTCCGACCCGGCGACGAAGAAGGCGACGATGAAGTCGTCAAAGCTGAAGGTGAACGCGAGCAGGAAGCCGGCCAGGATGGCCGGGGCGATCTGCGGCAAGGTCACCCGGCGGAAGGTTTCCAGGGGCGGTGCATAGAGGTCGGCGGAGGCTTCCAGCAAAGCCCTGTCCAGAGACTCCACGCGGGTGCGGACGATCACGATCACCAGCGCCATGGTGAATAGTGAGTGCGCGGCGATCACCGTGAAAAACCCCATGCGCAAGCGCGGCAGCCCGGCGCCCAGCAGCAGGTCGAGCAGCGGGTTGACCACTTCGAACAGGCTGATGAACGCAATCAGGGTGGCGATGCCGATGACGATGCCGGGAATGATGATCGCGCAGTAGGTCATGGCGTCGAAGAACAGCCGCACGCGTTTGCCCGCCCGCTCCAGGCCGAATACCGCAAGGGTGCCGAACAGCGTGGCGATCAGCGCCGAGCAGAAGGCGATCAGCGCGCTGGTGCCGAGGGCTTCCATGATGAAGGGGTTACTGAACGCGCGGCCGAACCACTGTACCGAGCAGCACTCGAAGGACAGCCCACTGCGCCCGGCATTGAAGGAGAACAACACGATCAGCGCGATGGGCGCGTAGAGGAACAGGTAGAGCGAGGTGGAATAGCTGCGCAGCCACATCAGAGCATCCCCTCAGTGCCGCGCTTGCCGTAGCGCGCCACCAGTTTCAGGTAGAGGGCGATGATCACCAGCATCATCGCCACCAGGGTCATGGCCACCGCACTGCCGAACGGCCAGTTGCGTGATTGCAGGAAGAGATCCACCAGGGCGTTGCCGACGAAGAACACCTTGCCGCCGCCGAGGATCGCCGGGATCAGGAACTCGCCCATGAGCAGGATGAACACCAGCATGCTGCCGGTAATGACACCGGGCGCCGAGAGCGGCAGGGTTATCCGGCGGAACGTCTCGAAGGCCCCCGCGCCGAGGTCCGACGACGCCTCCAGCAGGCGCTTGTCCAGCTTCTCCAGGCTGACGTAGATGGGGAACACCATCAGCGGCAGGTAGCCGTAGACGATGCCGATCAGCACCGCGGTCGGGGTGTTGATCAGCCGCACATCCTCCAGCCCGACCATCGCCAGCAGCGCCGGGATGCCCTTGCCGCCGAGAATGAAGATCCAGGCGTAGGTACGGATCAGGAAGCTGGTCCAGAACGGTACGATCACCAGGGTCAGCAACAACGACCGGCTGCGCTGCACCTTCACCGCCAGGAAATAGGCCAGCGGGTAGGCCGCCACCAGGCACACCAGGGTACCCAGGGGCGCCAGCACCAGCGTGTTGTAGAAAGCCTTCGCCCGCGAGCCAAGGTTCAGGTAGTTCTCCAGGGTCAGGGCCGCGCTGTAGCCCCCCACGGGGCTGCGTTCACCGAGGCTGAAGACCAGGATGATCACCAGTGGCATCAGAAGCAGCAGCAGGAACCACAGCGTGGACGGCAACAGCAGGAGCAGCGTGACACGCCGGCCGAGGCTGCGGCTTTCCACCGGCGCGGCCTGGCCCGCATCGGCCAGCGCGGGGGCGCTGAGAGCGACGTTCATGGAAGATTCCTTGCGATTCATTACTGCGGTTTTCGTAGGAGCGAGCTTGCTCGCGAATGCTCGCAGCGAGGTTCGCGGGCAAGCTCGCTCCTACCAGTCAGGCTGCCTTGAAGCGCGCCATCAGTTCCGCCCGCGCCGGGCTGGTCAGGGTGGCTGCGGCGCCGAACTCCAGCGCGCTGAGCAGATCGGCTGCCGGATACATGATCGGGTCGTCGAGCATGTCCTTGGGCAGCAGCGCATCTACACGCTTGTCACCGGTGGGATAACCGTGGGCCTCGACTTCCAGCTTGTTCACCCGCGGGTCGAGCAGGAAGTTGATCAACGCGTAGGCCGCATCCGGCCGCTCGGCACTCTTCGGAATGGCGAAGAAATCGCTCCACAGCTCGCCACCCTCGCGACCCAGTACGTAGGTCATCTGCGGCATGTCGCGATGCAGTTGCGAGGCGTCGCCGGTCCAGCACATGGACATCCAGGCATCGCCATTGCGCATGGACGGCTGGTAGTCGGAGTTGATCGCGAAGAGGTGCGGCTTGACCTCCAGCAGCAACTTCTCGGCTTCGGCCAGCTCCTTCGGATCCAGAGAATTGAAGCTGTAGCCGAAGGACTTCAACGCATTGCCGATCACCGTGAGCTGGTAGTCGTGGACCATCACCCGGCCAGTGGCGTCCCCTTTTGTCAGCGCCCAGAACTCCTTCCAGGTCGTGGGCCTGGCCTTGATCTTGTCGCCGTCATAGACGAAGCCGGTGGTGCCCCAGTTCTTCGGTACCGCGTAGGTCTTGCCGTTGATGACGCCCTGTTCCATGAAGCGCTTTTCATACGAAGCCGGATCGAAATTGGGCAGGCGCGACAGGTCCAGCGGCTCGATCAGGCCCAATTCAGCGTAGGTGCTGATGGTGTAGTTGGTGGGCACGAAGACGTCCCAGCCGCTGCCGCCCGCCTGGAGCTTGGCGAGCATCTCTTCGTTAGAGCCGAACACGTTCATCTGTACCTGGGCGCCGGTCTGTTCGGCGAAGGCGGCGAAGTTGTTGGCGTTGTGATAGTTCGGCCAGGTGGCCAGGACCACGCGGTCGCCAAGGGCGCCCTTTTCGGCGGCGAAGGCGCGGTTGCTGGTGAGCAGACCCGGCATATTGGCGGCCATCACCGCCATGGCTACGCCAAGCCCCGTACGGCCGAGGAACTCGCGACGGCTGATGGAACCGTTCTGCCAACTACGCAGTTGCTTGATGAAGTCTTTCCGATCCATTGCTGCTACCTGCCTGTAAGGGTTGGTTGTTCTTGTCCGTACCGTACTGCGTTATCACAACGTCATGGCCAGGCCACTGGCCTGGTCCCAGCCGATCCGCACTGGCGATCCGTGCTCGAAGGCCGAGCGCTCGTGCTGGCCATGGCGCTGCACGCGCACGCAGACGATGCCGAAAGGCTCGGTGCGCACGCGGTATTCAGTGAGGTTGCCGAGGTAGATGCGGTCCACCACCTGGCCCGGCAGGCTGATCTCGCGGGGTAGCGCGACCTCGCTGGCGCCAATGGCGATCAACTCCGGGCGCACCGCGATGCAGCCGGGCTCGGCCGCCTTGAGGGCGGGGCCAGTGGGCGTCTGCGGGCTGGCCAGTTGCAGGCCGTGGGTGGTTTCCAGAAGCACGCGGCCATTGTCGATGCGCCGCACCGTGCCATCGAACAGGTTGGATTCGCCGATGAAGTCCGCTACGTAGCGACTCGCCGGGGTTTCATAGAGTTGCTCGGGGCTGGCGCTCTGGAGGATCTGGCCGTCCTGCATGACGCTGATGCTGTCGCTCATGGACAACGCCTCTTCCTGGTCGTGGGTGACCAGCACGAAGGTAATGCCCACTTCGCGCTGCAGGCGCAGCAGTTCGGACTGCATTTCCTTGCGCAGCTTGCGATCGAGCGCGGCCAGAGGTTCGTCCAGCAACAGCACGGTGGGCTTGTTCACCAGCGCACGGGCCAAGGCCACCCGCTGCTGCTGGCCGCCGGAAAGCTCGTGCGGCTTGCGCTGGCCAAAGCCGGACAGCCGCACCATTTCCAAGGCTTCGTCCGCCAGGCGGCGTTGCTCGGCACGGCCTGGGCGTGGCTGGTGGTAGCGCAGGCCATAGGCGATGTTCTCCGCCACCGACAGGTGCGGGAACAGCGCATAACTCTGGAACACCATGTTCACCGGCCGCTGGTGCGCCGGGACTCCCGCAACCGAATGCCCGGCCAGCAGTACCTCGCCCTCGCTGGGTTGTTCGAAGCCGGCGATCATCCGCAGGGTGGTGGTCTTGCCGCAGCCAGAGCTGCCGAGGAAAGAATGGAAAGCACCACGCCGCACCTTGAAGTTCAGGCCGTTGACCGCCGTGACCGCGCCATAGCGCTTGACCACATTGCGGAACTCGATATCGCAGAACTCGCTTGCATCGCTCACGACCGGCCCCTTTTTGCAGGTGTTCTTGGCATATGGCCACACGCTAGCAATGGCGATTCCGGGCTGTATATATCCCTCGGGGGATAGACGCTCATTCCACAGAAACTGTGGAATCCATTGTGGATAAGTTATGGATGGTGGGCTGCAGGCCACAGGGGGCTAGGCCTTGAGCCTTGCGATCTTTTTTTGATCAGCCTCTCTTTGTCGGGGCGATTTCAAGCGCCAAGCAGGCCGAAGGCTTGCCCTATGGATTCCAACGGGGCAACAGCGTTGCCCTTGGCGAATGAATTCGCCCCCACAGGGGCAGCTTCATCGTCCCCCGCTGCTCACAATTTCTGTGCAAATCGTTGTGGATAACTCGTGGGCATCCGCGTCGGATGCCGATGTCTGCTGGGCCAGACCAGACTGGCTGGTTATTGATCAGTCGCTTGTTAATCACCAATGGCGATAAGGCTAGACCGCCTTCTGTAACGGCTCGGGCTCATCACGCTGGCCACCCAACTCCCGCACAAACAAGCCCAGCAACTCCGACTGGCTGCCTATACCGAGCTTGGCGTAGATGTTCTTGCGGTGGATTTTCACCGTGCCGGGGCTGATTGCCAGGTGCTCGGCTACCGATGCACTGGAGTGGCCACGCAAAAGCATCTGCACCACTTCCTGCTCCCGCGCCGTCAGCACATGGGCGCCGAACTGATCGAAGGCTTCGCGGATCTTGTAGTCCAGGTCCTGGACCGGGCGCGGCGCGTGGGCACGGGCCTGCTCCCAGGCTTCGTTCACCACCTGTTCCACCACTGGCTGGGCGCAATCCAGCAACTGCATTTCATCGCGGCTGTAGGCCGGGCTGCAGGTGCTGCGCATCAGCGAGAATACCGCCTTGGCACCATCGGCCAGGTCGATGAAGAAGGCGATCTCTTCGGTCAGGCCGGTCTGCTGGTAATAGGTGACGTAGTACTCACCGAGGTAGAAGTGGTCCGGGGCGAACTGGCGCAAGCGCCAGAGGCCGGGGGCCTGGTTTCGGGTGCAGGCGAGATAGAAGGGGTCGAGCAGGTAGGGACCGACCTGGTAATCCTCGACGTACACATGGCGCTTGTCCGGCGGAAAGGTATCGAACAGGGCCAGCGGCCTGTGGTTGCCTTCATAGACGAAGAGCACGAAATGGTCGACATGGCAGACCTGCTGCAGCCACTGGCTGAGGCCAAGCAGACGGGCCCGCCCGGCGGGCTGGGCAAGCAGATGGGCAACACCGGTGGTCCAGTGTTTGAGTTCCTTGTGGCGCATGTGGGAAATGCCTGAGGTTGGGCTGCGCTTCAATCACTATAGGCGTTCAGCATTTCGCACAGAAATGCAGGAAGTGCGCCAATATCCTGAAAGCTCGCCAGCCCCTCTGGCACGGGGGTGTCGGTCACCTGCCCTGCCCCGTTCCGGTTCCCGTTGCCCCATCAGGCGTCACCCATCACCACAGTACGGTGACGCCTGGAGCCGGATTCAGCCCTTCTTCGCCTTACCGAATCCCGGCGCCTTGCGCACGGATTTCACCTTGGGCTTCTCGCTGTCGACCCAGCGGCCCAGTGCTGCACCCTTGCCCGGCTTGCCGGCGACGGCCTGGGATTCCTTCGGCTTCTTGGGTTTCTTCGGCTTCTTGATCACCTGGCCAGTAGCGTCAGTCATGGGCACCCGGTGATCAGGGTAGAAGTCTGGTTCGTCACGACGCTGGATGGTCTGGCGGATCAGCACCTCGATAGCCGCCAGCAGTTGCACCTCATCGGCGCAGACCAGCGAAACCGCCTCACCAGTGGCACCGGCGCGGCCGGTACGGCCGATACGGTGTACGTAATCCTCAGCAACGATGGGCAGGTCGAAATTGACCACCAGCGGCAAGTCGTCGATATCCAGGCCACGAGCAGCCACATCGGTGGCGACCAGGATTTGTACTTCGCCGGCCTTGAAGCGCTGCAGCGCGCGCAGGCGCGACGGCTGTGGCTTGTCGCCGTGGATGGAATCGGCACTGACGCCACTGGCCTGGAGTTCGTCCACCAGTTGGTCGACACCCTTGCGGGTCTTGACGAAGACCAGCACCTGGCCCCAGCCGCGATCTGCCAGCAGGTGCAGGAACAGCTCGCTCTTGCGCTTCTTGTCCACCGGGATCAGCCACTGGCGCACGCTTTTCGCAGCCGCATTGCGCGGACTGACCTCGATGGACAGCGGGTCACGCAGCAGTTCGCGGGCCATCTGGCGAATGGCATCGGAGAAAGTGGCGGAGAACAGCAGGGTTTGCCGGCGTTTCGGCAGCGCAGTGAAGAGCTCGTCCAGTTCACGGGCGAAACCCAGGTCAAGCATGCGGTCGGCCTCGTCCAGCACCAGCACCTGGAGCTGGTTGAACTTCACGGCGTTCTGCCGATAAAGGTCAAGCAACCGGCCAGGGGTGGCGACCAGGACGTCGATACCCTTGCGCAGCTTCATCATCTGCGGATTGATGCTCACGCCACCGTAGACCGCGTAGTTGCGCAGCGGCAGGTGCTGGCCGTAGACGTGGAAGCTTTCGTTGACCTGCTCGGCCAGCTCACGGGTGGGCACCAGCACCAGGGCGCGAACCGAGTTGCTGGCCACTTCCGGGCCTTCCAGGGTCAACTTCTGCAACAGCGGCAGGGCGAAGCCGGCAGTCTTGCCAGTGCCGGTCTGGGCCGCGGCCATCAGGTCACGACCTTTGAGGACGGCGGGAATCGCCTCGGCCTGCACCGGCGACGGGGTCTGGTAGCCAAGCGCCTCGGTGGCGCGCAGCAGGGGTTCGATCAGGCCGAGGGAAGCGAAGGTCATTGGGGCAGCCATAGTGTGCGGAAAAGGCGCAATTCTATCAGGCTGCCCACGATTTCCGGGATCAACTGGTCTGCTGTTCCAGCCCTTCTGCCTTCTGCGCCTTCATGTCCTTGCGCTCACGCCATTGCGGCAGGCCGATCAGCACCACGGCGCCGATGATCACCAGCATGGCCAGGCCCTCTTCCGCACCGAAGGTCTCGCCCGCAAAGCCGATTCCCAGCAGCACCGCCACCACCGGGTTGACGTAGGCGTAGCTGGTGGCCGCGGCCGGGCGCACGTTCTTCAGCAGGTAGAGGTAGGAACTGAAGGCGATGATGGAGCCGAACACGATCAGGTAGGCCAATGCCCCCCAACCGGCGAGCGTCGGCGCGGCGGCCATGCGCTCACCGCTCAGCAGGCTGCCGGCCAGCAACGCGACGCCACCGGCGAGCATTTCCGCCGCGCTGGCCATGGGGCCGGCAGGCAACTTGAGGTTCTTGCTCCACATGGAGCCGAAGGACCAGGCCGCCGCCGCGAAGATGATCAAGACTGCGCCCAGAGGACTTGCCTGAAGGTTGGAGCCGAGATTGAGCAGGCCGATACCGATCAACCCGAGGAGGATGCCAGCCCATTCCAGGCGGGTGGTGCGTTGTCCCCAGATCAACCCGAACAGCAGGGCGAACAACGGCACCGTGGCCACTGCCAGGGCCGCGACACCGGATGCCACGCCAAGGTCTTCGGCCAGGGTGACTCCACCGTTTCCGCAACTGAGCAGCAGGAAACCGATGGCGGCAGCGGACTTCCACTCCTGCCAGGTCGGGTTGGGCACGCCGCGCCAGCGCAGGAAGCCGTACATCAGCGCGCCTGCGACCACGAAGCGGACACCGGCCATCAGCATGGGCGGCCAGGATTCCACGCCGATCCGAATCGCCAGGTAAGTGGAACCCCAGATCAGGTAGAGAGCGATGAAGGCTCCTATGAGCAGGAGCGGAAAGCGGCGCGCAGGCATGATCGGAACTCGACACAGGCGGGGATGAGGTGTCTATTCTAAGTAAGGTAAGGATGGCGAAATAAGGACGAAAACCTTATTCATGGCGCCATACCCCTTGGAAAGAACTGTTTTCATCAGCTTCTACCGTTGATTCGACAGAAGCAGATTTCGGAGGTCCCTGTGGACAAGTACGACCGCTTGCTGATTGCAGCACTTATCGAGAATGGCCGTGCGTCGTTCGCCGACCTCGCACGCCGGGTCAACCTTTCACCACCCGCAGTGGCCGACCGGGTGGCCAAGCTGGAAGCCGGTGGGCTGATTACCGGTTACCACGCCAGCGTGGACCTGGCGAAGCTGGGCCTGCCCATCGAGTGCGTGATCGAATTGCGCATCACCGACCGTGACTACAAGCGAACCCAGGAAGCTCTGGAGAATATCCCGCAGCTGAACCTCTGCCACCGCGTCACCGGCGATGCCTGTCTGCTGATCAAGGCTGCCGTGGCATCGATGCCGGAATTGCAGGATCTGATCGACCAGATCGGCAAGTTCGGCGCGACCAAGACTTCGCTGATCCTCTCGACGCCCTTCGAGCAGCGGATTCCTGGCGTGCTTCAGGAGCGCGGCAAGGTGGAAACCCTGCGCACGGTAAAAGGCTGAGTCGTGCTTGTAGGTTGGTCCGAGCTCCGCAAGGCCCAACGATTCCGGGTCGACCCAGCCGTTGGGCTTCGCTCTGCACCAACCTACGGGTTGACTACCCCTCCCGATGCCGCCTCAGGGCTTCAGGAATCTTCGCCGCTGGCACCTTCTGCAAGCTGCAGAACAACTGGTGCGACACTGCGTTGATCCCATGCTTTTCCCGCAGGCGCCCAGCCAGATGCAAAGTGAGGTTCGCGGCCATTTCGGCGTCGGCCAATGCCCGGTGCGCCTTGCCGGTGTCAGGCAGATTCGCCCAGGCGTTCAAGGTGCCGAGCTTGTGGTTGGGTGCCTCGGGCAACAGGCGGCGAGCGAGCAGCAAGGAACAGGCGAACGCCTGGCGACGGGAGCGACCAATGCGCGCCAGTTCGAAGTCCCAGAACTTCTGATCGAAAGACGCGTTGTGCGCCAGCAGTGGCAGGTCGCCGATGAAGTCGGCTGCTTCGCCCATCACCTGCTCCGCCGGTGGCGCTTCGCGCACCATGGCGTTGGTGATGCCGGTGAGGCCCTGGATAAACGGAGGAATCGGTACGCCTGCGTTCATCAGGCTCTGGTAGCGATCGACGATGCGACCGCCCTCAAGGATGACGACGCCAATCTCGGTGGCGCGGCAGTCGTTGCCCGGCGTGATGCCGGTGGTTTCGAAGTCGATGACAGCTATGGGGTCCACAAGATGTTCCAGGTTGGAGGCGGTTCAGTTGCGCTTCAGCAGGAGGTCTTCGATGGGCTGGTAGCGGCTGGCTGCACGAATCAGCGATTGCGCGGTCAGGCCGGGCACCCCATACACCAGGGTTTCCACACCATGGGCCTGGGCCACCCGCTCCAGTAGCAGGTCGAAGTCGCCGTCCCCCGAGGCCAGCACTATCAGGTCAACCCGAGGCGCGGCGTCGAGCACATCGATGGTGATGCCGACGTCCCAGTCACCCTTGGCCGATCCGTCGCTGCGCTGGATGAACGGTTTGAGCTTCACGTTGAAGCCCAGATTGCGAAGGATCTGCTGGAACTGCTGCTGCTTCGGGTCCCCGCGGTCGATGGCGTAAGCGTTGGCTTCGACGATATCGCCTTCGGCACTGACACTCTGCCAGAAGGCGCCATAGTGGAAGTGGCAACCATAGGCATGGCGCACCGTGTAATAGAGGTTCTGCACGTCGGCGAATACGGCGATTTTCTTCAATGCAGCTCCTCGCCGCTGGCTGGCGGCGACTCGATGGGGGTAGATTGCGGCCAGTATGCCAGCCTCAGGGAACGGAAAGTGGATACGACCTTGCAGAACACTCCCGGTGCCCTGCTGATCATCGATCAGCAGCAAGGTATCCGCAGCCTGGACAAGCCGCGCAACAACCCCGATGCCGAAGTCCGCATCGCCGCCCTGCTGGCACGCTGGCGTGACGCCGGGTGGCCGCTGGTACATATCCGCCATATATCGAGAGAGTCGGCTTCGGTGTTTGCTCCCGGGCAATCCGGCGCCCTGTTCCAGCCGGAGTTCATGCCTCGGGAGCGCGAGCAGGTGCTGGAGAAGAATGTTCCCGATGCCTTCATCAACAGCGGCCTGGAGCACTGGCTGCGAGTGCGCGGCATCGATGGGCTGGTGATTGTCGGTGTAGCCAGCGAGAACTCGGTGGAAGCTACGGCTCGCAGCGCCGGCAACCTGGGCTTTGCCACTACCGTGGTAGCGGACGCCTGCTACACCTTCGCCAAGACCGACTTTGCCGGCCGCCCGCGCAGCGCCGACGAAGTCCACGACATGGCCATGGCCAATCTGCAAGGCGAGTACGCCCGGGTGCTGTACACGGACGAACTACTCGCGAACTCGCCAACACCCTGAGGACGGACGTCTATAGTTTCAACTAACCCCGCAAGCATCGAGAACGGGGAAGACGCCGCGACCCACCGCATGGGTCTGTTGCAGGGAGCAAGGCGCTCGCCATGGCAGGCGGCGCTGTCTGGCAGTCACTCCAGCCGCAGGCCGTGTTCCAGGGCTATTGTGCAATGCGAGTTCATGGATGCTGCCTGCTTGCCCTGCTGCTCCTGTCCACCCCCAGCCATGCCGAGGCGCGCCTGGTATTCAGTGCGTTTCCCGATCAAGGCCTGCCGCTGTTCCAGATCTGCAAGCGCATCCTCGTGGAAGCCTACGGCGAACTCGGCATCAGCATCGAGACCCGCGCCGCGCCGGCCGCACGCGCCCTGCAGTATGCCGAGCGTGGACTGAACGACGGCGAGTTGTGCCGTACCAGACTGGTAGCCGAACAGCGTAGTGACCTGCTGCTGATCCGCACGCCCCTGTTCGAGTCCTATGCGGTCGCCTTCGCCAATCGCCCGTTACAGCTGCGCGGCTGGTCCAGTCTCAAGCCCTACCTCGTGGGTTTCGAGCGCGGCAAGGCGGCCCTGGAACTGCGACTCAAGGGGGTGCGGATGTCACCCTCCAACGGGGTGGAGAACGGCATGCGCAAGCTGGCCGGTGGTCGGGTGGACGTGCATGTGGAGGACTACTACTCAGGCATGTGCATCCTGCGCCAGAGCGGCATGCGCGGTATCCAGCCGTTGCATCCGGTGCTGGAGCGTTTCTCCATGCACCACTACCTGAACCCACGCCATCGCGATCTGGCGCCACGCCTGGAGGAAGTGCTGCGGCACATGGCGCAGAGGGGTCGCCTGCAGGAGATCGAGCGACAGGTCCTGCATGAAGCAGGACTGGATGACCTCAGCCCACCCTGAGCGATTATCATGGCGCTCCCGTTTCTCGCCTCCCGGATTTCCGATGTCGCTCCACGCCCGCAATCTGGCCCTGCTCGACGAACATGCCATCCGTTACCGAGAAGTCGTTCACGAACCCGTACTCGACTATCCGACCGCGCATGCGGTGCGCGAACGCTTCGGCCTCCTCGGGGTGGAAAGCAAGAGCCTGTTCCTGCGCCTGAAGAATGGCGGCTACGCAATGCTGGTGACCATGGAAGGTGCGCGCGCCGATTGGGCCCAGCTCAAGACGCTGCTGGGCGCTCGGCCGAGCATCGCCAGCGACGACGAGTTGGTGGCAATGACTGGCTGCGTGCCCCAGTGCGCTTGCCCCCTGGGCCACGCCGGGGAAATCGCGCTGGTGTTCGACGAGGCGATCTTCCGGCACGACTACCTGATCTATTCGCCCGGCCCACCGGAGTACACCCTGGAAGTGCCCACCGCCGACCTCGCCCGTCTGTTGCCGCAATTACCGAACCGGGTGCTGCGCTATCGTTCTGAGTGAGACGGCCTTTGGAGGCTGCCCTGGCTTGGGCTAAAGTGCCCAAGACCAACTGCCGCAAGATGTGAATGCCCGCTGATGAATCCGTTCGAGCTGCTGCGCGCCTCCTGGTATTTCTTCTCCCGAAACGTCGGCGAAATCGCCTTGCTCTGCCTGCCTGCCATCCTCACCGAGGCGATTGCGCAGCAGGGTCTGATCGCGTGGCTCGGCCCGGATAAGTCCCAGGGTGCCTCGATCATCGTCAGCATGCTGTTCTATCCGCTGTACGTCGGTGCGCTGATCATCTTCGTCGACAGCCGCAGCCACCGCATCCGCCTGAAACCCCGGCAGGTTCTGGAGATGGCCATTTTCCGCTGGCCGTCCTTCGCGGTACTGGCTGCCATCAGCACCCTGCTGATCATGGTCGGCGCCTGGATGCTGATCATTCCCGGACTCTACGTGATGATCAAACTGGCCTTTGCCGAGTACCTGTTGGTGCTCGAGGGCAAGTCCCCGCTGGATGCCATCAAGGAGAGCTTCACCCTGACCGGTGGGCATTTCTGGACCATCCTCGCCTGCGTGCTGCTGGTGATGGGGCCGATCTGGCTGGTGGACTGGTTCGCCTATCGTGAGCTCGGAGAAAATCCCGACCCGGTCGGCACGGTGATCCTGGAAACCTTCAATAGCTTCTTCCAGCTGTTCGTCAGCGTTGCCCTGTACCGGATGTTCACCCTCGTGACGGAACGAGCGGTCGAGCAGTGATTCCCTATAGGGAAATCTTCTGAAAACACCCCACACGCATCGCGCAGAGTAGTTTTTCAACGGACTGCTAGGCTTTTCAGGCCACTCAAGGAGGATCCCTTCATGGCTGAGAATCCCAGCATCCTGTCCCACATCTCGTTGGGCACCAACGACTTCGACCGCGCTGTCGCCTTCTACGACAAGGTGCTGCCCACCCTGGGCTGCAAGCGCATCATGGAACACCCCGGCGCCGTGGCGTACGGTCGCGAGTACCCGGAGTTCTGGGTGCAGTCACCCATCGACGGCCGACCGGCCAGTGTCGGCAACGGCACCCACATCGGCTTCTTCGCTCCCAGTAAGGAAGCGGTGCTGGCCTTCTTCGAAGCGGCACTGGATGCCGGCGCCACAGGCGACGGCCAGCCCGGACCGCGCCCGGAGTATGGCGAGCCCTACTACGGCTGCTTCGTCCGCGACCTGGACGGCCACAAGATCGAAGCGGCGTTCTGGGACATGGAGCTGGATCCGGGCTACGAGATTTACGTCGAGCCCCACGCTCACTGAGCGCCGGGGCGATAGCGTCGCGCGGCGTCCAGCACCCAACCCTCGTCGATCATCTGCCCAAGTGCCTGGGCAATGGCCGCGCGCTGGGCCTGCAGCGGACGCTGGCGCGAGAAACCGAGAAAGAGTTCGGTCCGGGCCGGAGGCCGATAGGCGAGTTTGACGATACGTCCGGCCAGTGCCGGATCCCGCAGTAATTCGTAGTCCACCTGGCAGTCGGTGCCAATCACCAGCGGCAACCGCTTGTGGCGCAGCATGTCCAGTAATTGCCCTTCATTACCGACCCCGACCTTGCGCAGTGCCTGGTCGGAGTCGAAGGGTTCGAAATAGGCCGAGCCCCGCACGAAACCGATGTCGTACTGCCCCAACTGCGGATAGCCGGAGACCCGCTGGGCCAGCTCGGGGCGGCTGTAGAAGCGCGGCGCGCAGGTGAAGTAGGGGCGCTCCAGGTAGTCGATATAGCGCACGCGCTCGGCCGTACGGGCGAGCCCGGTCATCAGATCCGCCGAGCCCTTTTCCAGCGCGGCCAGCCCTCGCGACCAGGGCGCACGCTGCACCTCGAAGCGCAGCCCGGTGCGGCGCTCGAGTTCGGCCAACAGGTCCATATCCAGGCCACGCAGCTGACCCCCTTCGCTGGCGATGCGAAAGGGCGGCCAGACGTCGGTCATCACACGCAGCGGGGGATGGTCGTCGGCAGCGACCAGGCCAGGCAGCAACAGCAAGCTTGCGAGCCAGAAGCGAAAACGCCCCGCTTTGTAAATCAAGGCCAGGAATGACCAGAGGACTGCGCCCAGCTGCATGCCGGCTCCCGGATCAGTCTTGAAGTTCGTTATGGGTGCCATCACAGCAAGGTGGCGATTGGCTATGTTTGCAGCCACAGAAATACAGGGTTTCGCTGACATCTGCATGGAATTTGAGTGGCGCCAGGCCTGTGCCTTTGTGAGACCCGTCACAGAATGGCTGTTGCTGGCTGCGGCCGCAGCGACACCAGAAGTAGTCCTTGCCTGCCACCACCTCGACCTCATAGGGGCCCTTCTGGGCGATCCTCACTTCGCTGCTCATGGCATTTCTCCGGGGCGCGCCTCGGCTTGGGCCGCAGCGGCGGCTCGGTTATGCTCGCCCTCTTCCAGCATAGATGCCAGCCCCCGACGATGCCCCGAGTCCTGCGTTTCGCCCTGCTCAGCCTGTCGATCTTCGCCATCGGCTTGGTCGCCCTGATCTATGCGCTGACCTGGCATCCCGCAGCCCGCGAACCGGCCATCCTGGCCTGCCAGGCCGAAGCACCACAACTGCAACCCGGGCAGGCGCTCAAGGTGATGACCTGGAACCTGCAGTACCTGGCCGGCAAGCGCTATGTCTTCTACTACGACCTGCCCGATGGCAATGGCCCGGACGAGCGCCCCACTCCGGAAGACCTCGCATACAGCCTTGACGAGGTCGTCCGGGTGATACGCGAAGAGCAGCCGGATATCGTCAATCTCCAGGAGCTGCACGAAGGCGCTCGCGCCACCGACTACCAGGACCAACTGACCCTGCTCCAGGAGCGCCTGACCGACCTCTACCCGTGTGCCAGCCAGGCCTTCTACTGGAAAGCGGCATTCGTGCCTCACCCGCATATCCTCGGCAGCGTCGGCATGAAGCTGGCCACCCTCAGCCGTTTCCGCATCGAGAGCGCCGAACGCCTGCAACTGCCGCTGGAAGAAAACGACCCGGTCAGTCGCCAGTTCGACAAGAAACGAGCGCTGCTGGTGAGCTATCTACCGATTCGTGGTGGTGGACGCCTGGCCGCGATCAACACCCACCTGGATGCATTGGCCGCGGACCAGGAAACCCTCAAGCGCCAGGTAGCCATGACCCGCGGTCTGCTCGATCAACTGCAGAGCGAAGGAATGCCCTGGGTATTGGCGGGCGACTTCAACCAGCTACCACCCGGGCAGTACGAGCAGCTGTCCGCAGCCCAACGTAGCCGTTACGCCCACGACAGCGAGCTGAAAGCGCTGTGGAGCCGCTACCCGATGATCCCCAGCATCGAAGAAACCAGCAGCGCGCAGCAGGCCCAGTGGTTCACGCACTACCCCAACGATCCACGGGTGAAAGGACCGGACCGCACGCTGGATTACGTGTTCCACAGTGCCAACCTGACCCGCATCGAAGCGCGGGTGCGCCAGCAAGACACCCTGCGCATCTCCGATCACCTGCCGCTGACGGCAAGGTTCTTCCTGCCATCGGGGCATTGAGGATCGACTCGGCATGACGCTGCACGCGTTGGAGCGCGCTTGCTCGCGAACCTCCTGTGCAAATCTTCACGAGCAAGCTCGCTCCTACTCAAAGCCTCGATTCGTATCCGTTTCGAGTGCCCCAACCAGCCAATCGCAGAAACTGCGGGTGAGCGGGTCGCCTTCGCTATCGCGATGCACCAGCCAGCTCCAGTTCGGTCCACGTACCGTCTGCTCCACCAACGGCACCAGCAGGTCCTGATCTCGCGCGCGTCCGGCCAGCAGCTGGCTGACCAGAGCAATTCCCAATCCTTGGCTGGCTGCGTCCAGAAGCAGGCCGGGATCGGAGAAGTTAAGTCCCTGGCTTTGCTGGCCGACTTCAGCGCCGCCCTGCACTTCCCAGTGGCTCCAGTCCATCTCGCGCTCGCCGTGCAGGGTGGTGCGTTCAGCCACTGCCAGATCCAGAAGTCCAGGGTGGCAGGCGGGATACAGGCGATCCTCCAGCAGCACGCGAAAACTGCACTCGGCCTGTGCGCTCAGGTCGTCACGTACGGCAATGTCGATGGTCTGGGTCGCCATGTCCGGTGTTTCATCGGTGGTCAGCAGCCAGAGGTCGACTTGCGGATGGCGCTGGTGGAAGTCCGCCAGCCTCGGTACCAGCCAGTGGCGGGCGAACGCCGGTGTGGTGTTGACCACCAGTTGATTGGGCTTGCGGTACTGGTCCAGGCGGCGAATACCCACGGCCAACTGCTGCAACAGTGACTGGGTAGTGCTCAGCAGGTCGAAGCCGGCGTCGGTCAGTGCGACGCTGCGGCCGCTGCGGAAGAACAGCGGCTGTTCGAGAAAACTTTCCAGGCTGCGAATCTGTTGGCTGATGGCGGACTGGGTGAGGTGCAGTTCTTCGGCTGCCTTATGGAAGCTGCCCAGGCGCGCGGCCGCCTCAAAGCCACGCAGGGCATTCAGGGGGGGCCAGTGTTTGAGCATCATCAATAAGCCTTGCTAATCAGTAATCAGCAAAATCTATCGTTTGTTCGCGCGTTTTTACAGGCCTAGCATGCAAGCCATCACCGCATTCGCGGTTCATCAGTGATAACAAAATCTTAACTGAAGGCTCTTGTATGCAATTCACCGATTTGCAGAACGGCTGGGTCATGCCCGCCGAATGGGTACCGCACGCCGCCACCTGGATGGCCTTTCCCCATAACCAGGCACTGTGGGAGAACGGCTGGGGCGTAACCCTCGCAGAAGTCCAGGTCGACTTCGCCCGTGTGGCTAACGCAATTGCCCGCTTCGAACCTGTGAGGATGGTGGTGGACCCTTCCGCCGTGGCGCGGGCGAAGGAGCTCTGCGGGCCGAACGTCGAACTGATCGAGCTGGCGATCAACGACAGCTGGTGCCGTGATTCCGGCCCCAGCTTCGTCTGCCATCCGCGACTGGGCACGTCCGGCGTCAACTGGCGCTTCAACGCCTGGGGCGGCAAGTCCGCCTTCGATCTGGACGAAAGCCTCGCCCGACGCATCCTCGGCCACCTGGGCCTGGAATGCTTCGATACCGTTCTGACCAACGAAGGCGGTGCCATCCACGTCGACGGCCAGGGCACGCTGATCACCACCGAATCCGTGCTGCTCAATGGCAACCGCAACCCAGGCATGAGCAAGGTGGAGATGGAAGAAATCTTCGCTCGCCTGCTGGGCGTGAAGAAAACCATCTGGCTGCCGGGCGACCCCGAGTACATCACTGGTGACATGACCGATGGCCATGTCGATGGTGTGTGCGCCTTCGCTCGTCCGGGTGCGCTACTGGTAGATGCCACCCGCGATCAGTCCTCGGACTACGCCCGGGTGGCACGCGAAAACCGCCGTGCCCTGGAGCTTTCCACTGACGCTCAGGGGCGTCGCTTCGAAATGCTCGAACTCTTTGAAGCCAGCGATGCGGTGGACCAGGACGCCGAGGTGTTCTGCGCCTCCTACACCAATTTCTACATCGCCAATGGCGCGATCATCATGCCCGCCTATGGCATTGCCGCCGACGACGAAGCAGCCGCGACCCTGCGCCTGGCCTTCCCGGGACACGAAGTGGTTCCGGTGCAGATCAACCAACTGGCCCATGGCGGTGGCGGCGTGCACTGCATCACCCAACAACAGCCGGCCTGGCCGCTGAAGGGGTAATGCGATGACCATGCTCACCGTCGCCACCACCCAGTTCGCCTGTAGCTGGGACCTGGAAAGCAATCTCGACCAGGCCGAGAAACTCGTGCGGGAAGCTGCTGCCAAGGGGGCGCAGCTGATCCTCCTGCAGGAGCTGTTCGCCACTCCGTACTTCTGCATCGAGCAGGACCACAAGCACCTCGCCCTGGCACAGGAATATGGCCACAGCCCCGTGCTCGAGCGCTTCGCCGACCTCGCTCGCGAACTGGGAGTGGTGCTGCCGCTGAGCTGGTTCGAGCGCGCCGGCAACGCCTGTTTCAATTCCCTGGCGGTGGCCGATGCCGACGGCCAACTGCTCGGCGTGTACCGCAAGACCCACATCCCCAACGCCATCGGCTACCAGGAGAAGGAGTACTTCAGCCCCGGCGATACCGGCTTCCGCGTCTGGGATACCGCGTTCGGCCGCATCGGCGTCGGCATCTGCTGGGACCAGTGGTTCCCCGAGACCGCGCGCTGCCTGGCGCTGATGGGTGCCGAAGTGCTGCTCTATCCCACTGCCATCGGCTCGGAGCCGGGAGCTGCCGGACTGGACTCCCGCGACCACTGGCAACTGGCCCAGCGCGGTCATGCCGCTGCCAACATCCTCCCGGTGATCGCCGCCAACCGCGTTGGCGAAGAAGTGGCGACGACTGATCCGGAACTGCGGATGCGTTTCTATGGTTCGTCCTTCATTACCGATCACAAGGGCAAGCTGCTGGCAGAGGCCGACCGCGACAGCAGTGGTGTGCTGGTGCAGCGGCTGGACCTCGCCGCCATGCGCGAGGAGCGCCTGAACTGGGGCATCTACCGGGATCGCCGCCCGGAAATGTACGGCCCGCTGCTGGGGCTGGACGGTCGTCAAACCCACGAACGCTGGCAGCGCCAGGGAGCCTGAAGATGAACGTCATCAAGAAGCTGTTGATCGTCTCGCTGGGCCTTGGCCTGGGCTGCGCGCAACTTTCCGCCCAAGCGGAGGAGAAGGTCTTGCGTCTGTACAACTGGGCGGACTATTTCGCCCCGGACACCATCAGCGACTTCACACGGGAGACTGGTATCCAGGTCATCTACGACGTGATGGACAGCAGCGAAACGCTGGAAGCCAAGATGATGTCCGGCAACAGCGGCTACGACCTGATCTTCCCCGGTGACACCGTGGCCGAGCGCCTGATGCGCGCCGGAGCCCTGCAGAAGCTGGACAAGAGCAAGCTCGAGCACCTGGATGACGTCGAGCCCGGCCTGCGCACGCTGCAGACCCGCTACCCGTACTCGCGCCACGCGACGGTTCCCTACACCTGGGGCACCATCGGCATTACCTACAACCAGGAGATGATCGACAAGCGCCTGGCCGGTGCACCGGTCAACAGCCTGGACCTGATCTTCAAGCCCGAGCTTGCAGCGAAGTTCGCAGACTGCGGCATTTCGATGATCGACTCGCCCGACGAGGTGCTGGCCGTGGTGCTCAACTACCTCGGCCACGACCCCCGCAGCGCAAGACCGAACGAACTGGCCGACGCGGTCGCGCTGCTCAAGGGCATCAAACCCTACATCCGCAAGTTCCAGTCGCAGCCGGTCACCCAGCTGGTCAACGGCGATATCTGCCTGTCGCTCGGCTACAGCGGCGACATGACCCAAGCCCAGCGCACGGCGGACGAAGCCCGCAAGCCGACCCACTTCCAGTACCGCATCCCGCAGGAAGGCACCACGGTCTGGATGGACACCATGGCTATCCCCGCCGACGCCCGCCACCCGGAATACGCCTATGCGCTGATCAACTTCATCATGCGTCCCGAGAACATGGCAGCGATCAGCAATGCCACCGGGTACCCGACCTCCAGTGCCAAGGCCAGGCCGATGGTGGCTGCCGACATGCGCAACAACCCGGACATTTATGTCGATGAAGCCACCTACGCCCGACTGATCCCCGGCAAGGACATCCCGCAGCGCGACATGCGGGCACGAATGCGCGCCTGGACCACGTTCAAGACCGCCATTCACGACTGATCCAACACGCACCGCGGCGACAACGGGCCCACCCCATCCAACAGAGGAAAATCCATGTCTACACGTCGTGACTTCATCAAGCAGCTGATGACTGCCAGCGGAATCGGCGCAGTTGCTTCCCTAGGCCTAGGATTCGGCGCGGCCCGTGTGCCCGCGGCACTGGCCGGCAGCTGGTACATGCCCGACGAACAAGGCCCGCAGGAGCGGGTGATCGTGGCGTTCGCCGCTTCTTCCCGCGTCTGGGAGGGCTGGGAGACCGCAGTCAACAACACCATCGCCCTGTTGGCCAAGACCATCGCCAGGTACCAGCCGGTGACAGTGCTGTGCCGCGCCAATCAGCTGTCGCAGGCCAAGAGCAAATGCGGCACCACCAACATCGAATTCCTGACCATGCCGCTGGATGATGTCTGGGTGCGCGATTACGGCGGCTGCTTCGTGGTCGATGGAGCCGGCGGCCTGGGCCTGGTGGACTTCAACTTCAACGGCTGGGGCGCCAAGCAGACTGCGGCCAACGACACCCGCGTGGCCGACACCCTCAGCTATGAGATGGAAGCCAGCTACATCCGCAGCGCACTGGTCGGCGAAGGCGGCGGCATCGAGGTGGACGGCCATGGCACCGCAATCATGACCGAAAGCTGCTGGGTCAACAGCAACCGCAACCCGGGGATGAGCCGGGGGCAGATCGAAGCCGAGCTGAAGGCCAACCTCGGCCTGCGCAAGATCATCTGGCTGCCAGGCATCAAGGACAAGGACATCACCGACGCCCACGTCGACTTCTATGCGCGCTTCGTCAAACCCGGCGTGGTGATTGCCAACCTGGACAACGACCCCAAGTCCTACGACTACGCGGTGACCCGCAAGCACCTGGAAATCCTCAACGCTGCCACGGATGCCGATGGCCGCAAGCTGGTGATCCATACCCTGCCGCCGCCCCTGAAGGTGCGCAGCAACCAGTACACCAGCAACAACCCGGATTTCGCGCCGGGCTACATCAACTTCCTGCCCGTCAACGGCGCAGTAATCGCCCCGCAGTTCGGTGACGCGGCGGCGGACAAGTACTGCAAGGACCTGCTAACCAAGCTCTATCCGGGCCGCGTCGTGGAGCAGATCAACATCGACCCGATCGCCGCCGGCGGTGGCGGCATTCATTGCGTGACCAAGAACCTTCCACTCATTTGAGCTCAGGTCGAGATCCTATAGGGCGGCACCCTGCCGCCCTTCTCCTCTGCCTCGGATAAGGACAGGTCGTAGCGCTACGACTTGCGCGGCTTGGCCCGAGCGGTTGGCTCTGCCACAAGGGGGTCATCCGGCCAGTAGTGTTTCGGGTACCGCCCTTTCAGGTCTTTTTTCACATCCGCATAGGTATTGCGCCAGAAGCTGCCCAGGTCCTGGGTGACCTGTACCGGCCGCTGGGCCGGTGAGAGCAGGTGCAGCTTCACCGCCAGACGCCCCCCGGCGATTCGAGGGGTGTCAGCCAGCCCGAACAGTTCCTGCAGGCGCACCGCCAACACGGGCGGGAACTCGTGATAGTCCAGGCGAATGCTCGACTGCGAGGGCACTTGCAGGGTGCGCGGCGCCAGCTCATCCAGGCGCTGCGGCAGCGGCCAGGGCAACAGCCCCTGGAGGATGCCGGACAGTTCCAGGTTGGCGAAATGCGATAGCCGCGAGACCTTGCCCAAATAGGGCAGCAGCCAGTTTTCCAGTGTCGCCAGTAGCGCCGCGTCACTGACATCCGGCCACTCGCTCTTACCCTTGTCTTCCAGGTCAAGCCGACGCAGCAGGTTCACCCGCGCCTGCCATTGGCGGAGCTCAGGCGTCCACGGCAGGAGCTCCAGACCCTTGCGACGCACCAGCCCGAGCAGGGCGCGCGAACGCGCCTCGCCGTCAAGTTCGGTCAGTGCTTCACGGGCCAGCACCAGCTCGCCGACCCGGACCTGCCGTTCGGCACGCAACACACCTTCGCGCTCGTCCCAGTCCAGCAGGTCCTGGCGGCTCACTTGTTCGCTCAGGGCTCCGTCAAACAGTGCCGGGTCGAGGTCGGCCGCCAGGTAAATGCGTTCTTCGCGCTGCCCCTGGCGACTGCCTAGGTCGGCAATCACCAACCACGGCTCCTTCATCAAGGCGTCCGGCTCGCCGAAGGTGGCAGCACGCCCATTGGCGAGACGGTAATCAGCGCCCCCGGAACGGCGTTGCTGGGCGATCCGGTCCGGATAGGCGAATGCCAGCAGGCAGCCGAGCCAACGCGAATGCTCCGGGTCGTTCACCGGCTCGCTGGCCGGGCCACGCAGGTAGGAGCGGAATTGCCGCGCCAGCTGACGGGCGCGCTGGACGCCGCCGCGAGAGCCGCGAGCCGTGCGCTCTTCGCCTGCCAGCAGCGCGAGGCGGCTATGCAGGTCGGCACCGCCGCCGCGCAGGATGTCGCGCTCCCCTAGTAGCGCGGCGAGGTCGCAGGCCAAAGCACCAAGCCCCAGCGCCTGTCCACGCAACAGCAAGTGGGCAATGCGCGGATGGGCCGGCAGCTCGGCCATGGCCTGGCCGTGCCGGGTCAGGCCACCGCCTTCGTCCAGGGCGCCCAGGCGTTGCAGCAGGTCGCGACCTTGGGCGTAAGCGGCAGCGGGAGGTGGATCGAGCCAGGCCAATTCGTTGGGATCGGCAATGCCCCAGCGCGCCAATTGCAGAGCCAGACCCGCGAGGTCGGCCTGGAGGATTTCCGCACTGCCGTGGGCAGCCAGCTGTTCATGCTGAGCCTCGGACCAGAGCCTGTAACAGGCACCCGCTTGCAAACGGCCCGCCCGGCCGGCGCGCTGGGTTGCCGAGGCCCGAGAGATGCGCTGGGTATCCAGCCGGGTCATGCCGCTGGCGGGGTCGAAGCGCGGCACCCGCTCCAACCCGGCGTCCACTACGACGCGTACGCCGTCGATGGTCAGGCTGGTTTCGGCGATGTTGGTGGCCAGCACTATCTTGCGCTTGCCAGCCGGAGCCGGCTCGATGGCCGCACGCTGGGCGGCCAGATCCAAATCGCCATGTAGCGGACAGAGCAGGATGTCGGGGCGGCCGTCGAGGCGCTCTCCCAACTGCTCTGCAACACGACGTATCTCCGCCTGGCCGGGGAGGAACACCAACAGGCTGCCGGGTTCGTCGGCAAGTGCCTGGAGCACGGCCTGCACCACCTTGGGTTCAAGCGCATCGCCCGGTTGACTGGCGCGCCCCCAGCGCTGCTCCACCGGGAACATGCGACCTTCGCTGCGCACCACCGGCGCCTCGTCGAGCAGACGCGACAAACGCTCGCCTTCCAGCGTGGCGGACATCAGCAGCACCTTCAGCGCCGGCTCGTCGCGCAGCAAGGCGCGGCCGTTCAGGCAGAGGGCCAGAGCCAGATCGGCATCGAGGCTTCGCTCGTGGAACTCGTCGAAAATCACCAGCCCAACGCCCTCGAGCGCCGGGTCTTCCTGGAGGCGGCGAGCCAGGATGCCCTCGGTCACCACTTCGATGCGTGTGCGCGGGCCGACCTTCGATTCCAGGCGGATGCGGTAGCCAACGGTTTCCCCTACCGACTCCCCCAGTTCGCTGGCCAGGCGCTCGGCGGCCGCCCGGGCGGCCAGGCGACGCGGTTCCAGCATCAGGATGCTCTGTCCGGCGAGCCACGGTTCGTCCAGCAGCGCCAACGGCACGCGGGTGGTCTTGCCAGCGCCGGGCGGCGCCTCCAGCACAGCTTCGTGGCGAGATTGCAGGGCGGCCCGCAGGTCGGGCAGGACGGCATCGATGGGTAGGGGATTCATGGGTACTCCAGGCAGGCGCAAAGTATACCGGCGAACTGCCAGTTCGTTGCCGGGGTCTTAGATGAACCAGGCGGTTTTGAAACGAACGCCTTGGTATAGTTGCGATCTTTCGACCAGGAGATGCATATGCGCATTGCTTCCCGTTGGATCGGCGGCGCCGTCGCCGCTGCTCTGTTCACCCAGCTCACCGCCTGCGGCACGCTCTTCTATCCGGATCGTCGTGGCCAGATCGAAGGCAAGATCGACCCCGTGGTCGCCGCGCTGGATGCTATCGGCATTCTTTTCTATGTGATCCCCGGCCTGATCGCCTTCGCCGTCGATTTCGCCACCGGCGCGATCTACCTGCCCGATGGCCAGACCGCACAAGTCGCCCCTGAAACCCTGCGCGAGGCCATCGGCGCCGATGGCAAGGTCGACCCGGTGCGCCTGAAGTCGATCATCGCCCGTGAAACCGGCCATGACCTGCCGCTGGACAACCCGCAACTGCTGCAGCGCAGCGGCAACCTGCAGCAGTTGGCTGCATACGGTCTGCACCCGGCGGCCTGAAATGGGCGAGCTGGCGCGGCATTTCCAACATCTGCTGGCTTACCACGCCTGGGCGTACCAACGTCTGCTGGATAGCCTGCGGCAAGTGGATGACGCGGCGTACCGCGCCCCGTGCGGGCTGTTCTTTGGCAGCCTGCACGGCACCCTGAATCATCTGGCTGCAGTGGACCGCATCTGGCTGGCAAGGGTTCGCCAGGAACCCCAGCCCTATGATCGACTGGATGTGGAAGTGGCCAGCGGCCGTGACGAACTCGCCACCTGCCTGGCGGCAGGCGTCCAGGCCTGGCAGGCACAACTGGTCGGCCTGGATGACGCGACCCTGTTGCGCCCGCTGGATTACCGCAACATGCGCGGCGATCCACAGCAGCGTTCGCTGAGCGATATCGTCACCCACCTGGTCAACCATGGCACCCATCACCGGGGCCAGGCCTCCGCCGCAATCTCGGCAATGGGCCTGGAGACGCCAGCCATGGACTTCATCTACTTCAAGCCGGAGTCGGCATGACCTCATCCCGCCAGCACGCGCAGTTGCTGCGCCTGGCCACTCGCGCCTCACTCGTTGTCGCCATCACCCTGGTCATTGCCAAAGCCATTGCCTGGGCCATGAGTGGCTCGGTCAGCTTGCTGGCCGGCCTCACCGACTCTCTGATGGACAGCGCAGCGTCATTGCTCAACCTGCTGGCGGTGCATTACGCACTGAAGCCGGCAGACGACGATCACCGCTACGGGCATGGCAAGGCCGAGGCCCTGGCAGGCCTGGCCCAGGCGCTGTTCATCAGCGTCAGCGCCGTACTGGTGGCCGCCCAGGCGTATGAACGGCTGAACGACCCGGAACCGCTCGGCGCGCAGGCGCTCGGCATAGGCGTGATGATCCTGTCGCTGGCGCTTACCGCCGGCTTGCTGATGCTCCAGCGCCGGGTGATCCGCGCCACCGGTTCCTCTGCGATCCGTGCCGACTCGCTGCACTATCGCTCCGACCTGCTGCTCAACGGCAGCATCCTCCTCGCACTCATCCTGGCGAGCTTCGGCTGGCAGCGGGCCGACGGGCTGTTCGGCATGGGTATTGCCGGATACATCCTCTGGAGCGCGATCGGCATCGCCCGGGAATCGATCTCGGTATTGATGGACGAGGAGCTGACGCCCGCCATCAGCGCCGACATGCACCGGCTTGCCTGCTCCGTCCCGGGTGTACTCGGCGCTCATGACCTGCGCACGCGAATCTCCGGCAACCATTGGTACGTGCAATTGCACCTGGAACTACCGGGCGAACTGACGCTATCCCGCGCCCATGTACTCTGCGAGGAGGCGGCGCAGGCCATCACCGACCAGTACCCGCGCGCCGAAGTGCTGGTGCACGCCGACCCCAGTGAAGTGGTGAAACACGACTAGAGTAATTACTCTAAAACTTCTAGACTCGCTCGCTCCATAACAAGAACGAGGAGTCCGCAATGCCCCTGTCCCTTTCCGCCACCACCCTGCTCGGCCTGGTCGCCTGGAGTCTGCTGCTGGTTTTCCTGATGGTGAACCAGCGTGGCCTGCTGGTGCTGACCGGGCGGATGAGGGTCAACGCCTTCGCCGCTGATGGCAGCAACACCCCCGGCGCCTTCGGGCAGCGCCTGGTGCGCGCCCATGCCAACACCCTGGAAAACCTGCCGATGCAGGCCGCGCTGTTGCTCTATGCCATCACCACCGAGCAGACCGCCGTCACCGATCCACTCGCCGGTTTGTTGCTGGGCGCCCGCTTGTTCCAGAGCCTCGTGCACCTCATCAGCACCAGCGCGCTGTTCGTCTGGCTGAGATTTGCCGGGTTCTTCGTGCAGCTGGCAATCATGGCCTGGTGGCTGCTAAAGCTGGCCGGGGTGATCTGACGCCTCAGGAAGCTAATAAAAAAGGGGGCCCCGTACAGCGGGCCCCCTTCGGGAAATTCGTCCTGTGCTGGCGATTTTGTCGCCGCTTTCATCGCCTGCCTGATTGGGCAGTGCGGACCCGGGGGCCTGCTCGATCCGGTTGGGTCGGCGGCGCCGACACACCTGATTGGGCGGGTCGGGTGGACTTGCTGTCCGGGCCGTGAAACTGAGAGAAATATTACGGCGACGAACGCGACGAATGATTGCGAATATTGCTCACAAAAGTACTGCTTGCGCAATTAATCACCAAAGAAGCAATATTCACAGCAATCAGAACAAAGAGATGGCTCTGCAATGGAAAAACTCGATCGATACGACCTCAAGATCCTCGCCGAATTGCAGCGCGACGCGCGCATCTCGAATCAAGAGCTGGCCGAACGGATCGGACTGTCACCTTCCCCCTGCTCTCGGCGGGTAAAGCAGCTGGAGGACGACGGCTACATCGTCCGCCAGGTCGCGCTGCTTGACCGCAAGAAGCTCGGCCTCAGCCTCACCGCCTATGTGTTGATCGGCATGGATCGCCACACACCGGAACGCTTCGAGCATTTCCAGGAAGTCATCCGTCAGTGTCCCGAGGTGCTGGAGTGCAGCCTGGTGACCGGAATGGAGGCGGACTACCAGCTGAAAGTGGTGGTACCAGACATGGACCATTACCAGCAATTCCTGCTGGGCCAGTTGACCCGGATCGAAGGCGTGACCAGCGTGCGTTCGAGCTTCGTGCTCAATCAGGTGTTGAGCAGCACCGAGCTGCCCCTGGGTCATCTGCGCGGCTGAACGGACCTCGCGCGACGGACGGCTTGGCGTATAATCGCCGCGCTTTGCTGCACCCCTCGCGTGGCCCCGCCTCACAAGAGCCTTCCGGCTCACGGAATCACAAGTGCACCGCCCCGCTTTCCGCCCGGCCCTCGGCCCTGCGGGTGCAGCCTGTATTCAGCCCAAGAGGTGTGAGATGAGTCCGGAGAAGTTCGAAGAATTGATGATGACAGCGATGATCGCCGTTCTGGTGGCCTTCATGGCCTTCATCGTCTGGGACCTGGCCAAGAAGTCCAAGGCGGGTCGCTTCGGCACCATGATCCTGTTTCTTGCCCTCGGCCTTGGCGTGCTGGGCTTTGTCATCAAGACGCTGGTGATCGGCAGTATCGAAGGTCTTTGAGCAGCCCGAAAACCCAGGCGGTGCCGACTTAGAGCATCGCCGGCACGTCCCGGTATTCTCCTGGCTCCAGCCCATCGAGGCTCCAGGGACCAATGCGTACCCGCACCAGCCGCAACGTAGGCAAGCCAACTGCAGCGGTCATGCGCCGCACCTGACGGTTACGTCCTTCACGAATCACCAGTTCCAGCCAGGTGGTAGGTACGCTCTTGCGAAAACGCACCGGCGGATTGCGCTCCCACAGCGCAGGCTCTTCGATCTGCCGGGCCTCGGCGGGCAGGGTCGGACCGTCATTCAGCTCCACGCCTTCACGCAGCCGTTTCAGTTGCTCGTCACTGGGCTCCCCCTCCACCTGCACCCAATAGGTCTTGGCGAGTTTGTGCTTCGGATCGGCGATTCGCGCCTGCAGCTGGCCATCGTTGGTCAGCAGCAGGAGGCCTTCGCTGTCGCGGTCGAGGCGACCGGCGGGGTAGATGCCGGGGATCGGGATGTAGTCCTTGAGGGTCGCGCGGCCGTCGCCGTCGCTGAACTGAGTCAGCACGTCGAAGGGCTTGTTGAACAGCACCAGGCGCGGCTCCACCGGGGGCGACTTGGCCACACGACGGGGCGCAGCAGGGCGACGGGAAGCAGGGCGAGAGGGACGAGTTGGGCGCGACATGCCTGGAAACGGGTTGGCGGTCTGGGAATGGGAGAGGCATGCTAGGTTGACTGCCTCCCCGCCGCAAGAGAGAACGCCATGCCGCGTGCCCTGCGCCCCACCTGGCTGATCAACCTGATGACCCTCGCAGGCTATCACCGCTCGCCCTATCGCGGTCCGGCGACGACCAACTTTGACGGCCGTCGATTCCGCAACCTCGAACCCAAGCCGCACAAGGACCTGCGGTCCTTCCTGCGCTGGCAGTTCAGTCGCGAGAAGCAGGCGGACTGGCTCGACCAGCCCGGCCCGGCCGTGCCGCCCGAGGTTCCCGCGCGCGTGCAAGGCAACGAACTCCGGGTCACCTACATCAATCACGCCACCCTGCTGCTGCAACATCGCGGACTGAACATCCTCACGGACCCGGTCTGGTCGCAGCGGGTCAGCCCGTTCAGCTTCGTCGGCCCCAAACGCCATCACCCGCCGGGCCTGCAACTGGACCAGTTACCGCCCATCGACCTGATCCTGGTCAGCCACAACCATTACGACCACCTTGACCTGGAAAGCCTGCGCGGGCTGGTAGAGCGCTTTCCGCAGGCCACCGTCGTCAGCGGCCTGGGCAATGGGATGCTGATCCGGGAGGCCGGCTTCAAACAGGTGGTCGAACTGGACTGGTGGCAGGAGATGCCGCTGGCCGGCGACCTGAAGCTCCACTCGGTGCCGGTCCAGCATTGGTCGGCGCGGACCCGTAGCGATACCAACGAAACGCTGTGGATGGGCTTCGTCATCGAGTCGCCCGACGGTCCGTTCCTGTTCCCCGGTGATACCGGTCTGGGGCCAGAATTCCGCCTCATTCGCGAACGCTTCGGGCCGATGCGCTTCGCCGCGCTGCCCATCGGAGCCTACGCACCGCGCTGGTTCATGCGCGACAACCACATGAACCCGGACGATGCGGTCCAGGCGCACCAGCAACTGGAATCCCGCAACAGCCTGGCCATCCACTTCGGCACCTTCAACCTGACCGATGAAGGCCAGTTCGCCCCACCCCGCGACCTCGGCAAGGCCCTGGCCGATTGGAAGGTGGAAGCAGAGGTGTTCCGCGTGCCGACGCCGGGGTATCAGTGGCTGATTCCCCCCATGAGCCATGAATGAAAAAGGGCCACGAGATGCGGCCCTTTTGCTTGTCGATCTTTAGCGGAACGGCGGCTCGTCGAAGCTGCGCAGCTTGCGCGAGTGCAGTGAGTTGAGCTGGGTACGCAGCAGGTCGAGTGCGGCAATGCCGATGCGCAGGTGCTGGCTGACGGCGCGCTGGTAGAAGGCGCTGGCCGAACCGGGCAGCTTGATCTCGCTATGCAGCGGTTTGTCGGAAACGCACAGCAAGGTTCCGTAAGGCACCCGCAGGCGGTAGCCCTGGGCCGCAACCGTGCCGCTTTCCATGTCCACGGCAACCGCCCGTGACAGGTTGATCAGCGGCCGTTCCTGGGCCCAACGCAGCTCCCAGTTGCGGTCGTCGTAGGTGAGTACGGTGCCGGTACGCAGGCGGCGCTTGAGGTCTTCGCCGCGCTCGCCAGTGACCTGCGCCGCCGCCTCCTGCAACGCCTGCTGCACTTCGGCCAGCGCCGGCAACGGGATGTTGGGCGGCAGCACGCGGTCGAGAATGCCGTCGCGACGCATGTAGGCATGGGCCAGCACATAGTCACCGATGGTCTGCGACTGCCGCAGCCCGCCACAGTGGCCGATCATTAGCCAGCAGTGCGGACGCAGTACGGCCAGGTGGTCGGTGATGTTCTTAGCGTTGGACGGACCGACGCCGATATTCACCAGGGTTACGCCATGGCCGTCGTTGGCGATGAGGTGGTAGGCCGGCATCTGGTAACGGTGCCAGACCACGCCGTCGACGATGGCCTGCATCTCGCCTTCGTCCATGTCGCGCTCCACCACCACATTGCCCGGCAGGACCATGCGCACGAAGCGTGGATCCTCTCGCAGCTGGTCGATGCCATGACGGATGAACTGGTCGACGTAGCGGTGATAGTTGGTCAGCAGGATCCACGGCTGAACGTGCCGCCAATCGCTGCCGGTGTAATGCACCAGTCGGCGAAGGGAGAAGTCCACCCGCGCTGCGTCGAACAGGGCCAGCGGCAGCGGATCGGTGTTCTCCCAATCGTAGAGTCCGTCGGCCACGCCATCGGTAGCGGCAGAAAGGTCCGTACTGGGGAAGACCCGCGCCAGTTCGGCGGCGGTCACACCGGACCCTGCCAGCTCATCACCATGCTCCACTACATAGGGATACGGGATGTTCTGCTGGCTGGTACCCACTTCCACCTGCACGGTGAAGTCGTGCATCAGCGGTCGCAGTTGTTCAAGGAGATAGGTGCGGAAGGCGTCCGGGTGGGTGACGGTGACACTGTAGTTGCCCGGTACCTGGATCTTGGCGAAGGCGCGGGTCGTGGAAGGGACTTCGCCCTGGCAGCGGTACGTGATGCGCAGCAACGGATAGCGGAACGACGCACGCTGCGCGGCATTCGGCTCGACGCGTTCCTTGATGTAGTGTTTCAACGCCTGACTAAGGGCACCAGTGGCCTGCCTGTGCAGCTCGGAGAGGCGGTCAACGGCTTCCTCGGCGGTTTCGGCAATCACAAAATCGTTCGGTTCGAGGCTCACGGTCGGCATCCTGTCTATTCGCTCTGGACCTATCTTGCCTGCTTGGACAGATAAAGGCATAGAACGATTCGGCAGGATGCCGCGCCGCAGCCGCCACCCGCTGCAAGAGCGGATGGCCAAGCCGCAGATCACGCCAGGTGAGGCGTCGATCGAGCTACCAGGGCCTCGACGTCGGCACCGCGAGGCAACGTGCCATAGACACGCCCATGCTCGCCCAGACGACTACCGATGAAGGCATCGGCAACCGTGGCATTGCCGGCTTCCAGGAGCAGCTTGGCCTGCAAGGCCACGGCCACGTCTTCGGTCAGCTGGCGGGCCCGATACTGGATGTCAGCGGTGTCGGCAAAGCCCTTCTTCAGCTTGCCGATGAAGGACGCCAGGCGCGCATCGCCATGACCATTCCCCAGTTCGGCGAAGAGTGCATCGAGCACGCCCGGCTCCTTGGACAGGGCACGCAGCACGTCCAGGCACTGCACGTTGCCGGAGCCTTCCCAGGTCGAGTTCACCGGCGCTTCGCGGTACAAACGCGGCAGGATGGTGTCCTCCACGTAGCCTGCACCACCCAGGCACTCGGCGGCCTCGTTGATCATCGCGGGCGCCCGTTTGCAGATCCAGTACTTGCCCACGGCGGTCACCAGTCGGGCGAACTTGTCTTCCTGCTCGTCGTGGACCTTGTCCAGGGCGCGCCCCATGCGCATGGTCAGGGCCAGCGCGGCTTCGCTTTCCAGGGCCAGGTCGGCCAACACGTTCTGCATAAGTGGCTGCTCGGCCAGCACGCGGCCACCGACCTTGCGGTAGGCGCAGTGGTGCGCGGCCTGGGTCAGTGCCTGACGCATCAGGGCGCTGGAACCGATCATGCAGTCGAAGCGGGTCAGGGACACCATCTCGATGATGGTCGGCACGCCACGCCCCTCCTCGCCCACCATCCAGGCCAGGGCACCACGGTACTCCACCTCGCTGGAGGCGTTGGACCAGTTACCCAGCTTGTTCTTCAGCCGCTGGATGTAGAACTCGTTGCGGCTGCCGTCCGGCCGGTGGCGCGGCAGCAGGAAGCAGGACAGGCCCTTGTCGGTGTAGGCCAGGGTAAGGAAGGCATCACACATGGGTGCCGAGCAGAACCACTTGTGGCCCACGAGTTCGTATGCCTGGCCAGGCCCGGGGATGCCCACGGGATGGGCGCGGGTCGTGTTGGCACGAACGTCGGTGCCCCCCTGTTTCTCGGTCATGGCCATGCCGATGGTGACGCCGGCCTTCTGCTCCATGGGCAAGTTGCGCGGGTCGTACTCACGGGAAAGGATCTTCGGCAGCCACTGCTCGGCGATTTCCGGCTGCAGTCGCAGCGCGGGCACACTGGCGAAGGTCATGGTCAACGGGCAGCCGGTGCCGGCTTCGGCCTGGCTGTGAAGGTAACTCAAGCCGGCACGGGCAACCTGGGCGCCGGCGCGCGGGTCGGTCCAGGGCATCGAGGGGATGCCATGCTCGATGGAGGCGCGCATCAGCTCGTGGTAGGCCGGGTGGAACTCCACCAGGTCCACACGGTGCCCGTAGCGATCATGGCTCTTGAACACCGGTTTGTTCTCGTTGGCGAGGAATCCCGCGCTCATCAGCGGACCTCCGGCCAGGGCGCCATAGGCATCGAGGCGCTCTTCGGCCCAGCCACCCTGGTAGCGGCGGACCCACTCCTGCAGCGGCAGGTCGACGCGATAGAGGTTGGCGCCATCCAGCGGCGGTACCTGGTTGAAGACTTCGTGGGTTTCGGCGAATTCGTGCAGGCTCATCGCAGGTTCTCCTGGACAGGTTGGCTGGCGCCCAGGGCGCGCAGGCAGAAGGTAACGAGGTTGGCGCAGACGGTCTCGAGATCGTCCGAATCATGACCGGCGTCGCGCATCGCGCGCCCCGGGGGCGACAACGGACCAACCAGTGATTCGGCGATGGCGCCAACCAGGCAGGCTGCAGTGAGAGGAATCGAGGGCACCTGGAATTCACCACGCGCCAGGCCTTCCTCCAACAATTGGCAGAACAGATCGGCATAGGCCTCGCGATAGAGCAGGCGCTGTTCGTCCACTTCGGGGTCCACCGGTTCAGCGATCAGCGCGAAAGCCAGTCGCCGGCTATGCCAGGCTCGCGCAGCGAACTGGCGCAGCCCGTGCGCCAACCGATCCGCGGCCGAGCCTTCGCCACGCAGCACCACGGCGAGGCTGTCCACTTCCACCTGGCTCGCCTGGGCGAAGACCTCTGCGGCCAGCTCGCCCTTGTTGGAGAAGTGCCGGTAAAGGCTGCCGGTGGCAATGCCCACGTCCTCGGCCAGCGCCTGCATGGTCAATGCCGCAAAACCGCCCTCCACCACCCGCGCATGGGCGCAGGCCAGGATGCGGCCGCGTAGCGCCTGGTCACGGTCGATTCGGGATGTGGTGGTGCGATAGGCCATGATCTGAATCCTGATTCACTTCTTTCAGTGAATCAGGATTCAGACCTTGCAGGAAGTGGGAGAAATGCCGCGATTGGTGACATAAATGCCGTGCTCTTGCCGAGTCAACCGAGCGACTTTGCAGTCTCGACCGGCTTGCATAGCAGCCAGTCGTGGAGCAGAGAGCGCAGTTCCTCGAACTTGACCGGTTTGGCCATGTAGTCGCTCATCCCGGCGGCCAGGCAGCGCTCGCGGTCGCCACTGTGACTGTGCGCGGTAATCGCCAGCACTGGCAGGTCGGTGCACCCCGGCATGGCGCGCAGGGCCCGGCAGGTGGCGAAGCCATCCATCACCGGCATCTGGCAGTCCAACAGCACGGCATCGACGGATTCACGGCGAATCTGTTCCAGCGCTTCGGCGCCGTTGTCCGCGGTGAGCACACGATAGCCAAGCTTGAGCAGCATGCCGCGGGTCACCAACTGGTTGATGGCGTTGTCCTCCACCACCAGTACGGTGCACTGCTCCGGCCTGCGCAGCGGCTGGCCGCCAGGGCGTCGCGCAGGCAGGACCTGGCTCTGAGCCGGCAATGAAAGGTTCAGTTCCAGGCTGAAGGTGCTGCCGCGTCCGGGTTGAGACTGATGAGAAAGCTTGCCGCCGAGGAGCGTCACCAGTTGCTGGCTCAGGGCGAGGCCGATTCCGAGTCCGCCGTACTCACGGGTCAAGGAGCCATCGAGTTGGTAGAAACGCCGGTAGATCAGGCCATCCGGCGGGGTGGAAAAACCGATGCCGGTATCCATGACGTCGATGTGCAATGCCAGATCGCCGTCGGCCGACTCATGACCGCTGACTCGCAAACCAACGCTACCGCGGCTGGTGAACTTGATGGCGTTGTCCAACAGATAGCCCAGGGCCTGGCCAAGCTTGCCGGCGTCGCCTTCGAGGGTATCCGGGAGCCGGTGATCGAGATCCAGCTCGAAGACCAGCCCTTTTTCCACCGCGCGCAGGCCGTACTGCACCCGCAGGCTGTCCATCAGCCCGCGCAGGCTGAACGGTTCGCGTCGCGGGTAGAGCTTGCCGGCCTGCAGTTCGGTCATGGCGAGGATGTCGTTGACCAAGCGCATCATGTCCCGCGCCGAGCCGGAAGCGGTGCGTTGATACTGCTCGAGTTCTTCGTGCAACGGCAGCGTCTGCATCAGCTCCAGGGAGCCGATGACGCCATTCATCGGCGTGCGCAGCTCATGGGTGACCGTGGCGAGGAACTCATCCTTCAATCGGTTGCTGTTGGCCAGTTCCTGGTTCAGCGCCTCCAGCTTGCGGCCGGCGTCCTGGAGGATGCGCGTGCGTTCTTCTTTCATGGCATTGATACGGTCGGCCAGGGCGAGGGACAGCAGCCCCACTTCCAGCGCCGAACCAATTTGGCTGGCGTACATGGTGAAGAAGGCGTTGGGCAGATAACCCAGCACCATGAGGGTGTTGATGGCGCCGCCGAGGAGGAACGCACTCCAGGCGATGATGAAATAGCGCGCTACGCGCATACCGCGCAGCCAGGCCAGCACGCCGGCAGAGAAGATCACCACGGTGAAGATCAGCGCCAGGGATGTGGCCAGACGCAGGGCCAGGCCGTAGCTGGCGGTCAGCGCCAGGACCATCGCAAGTCCGCCCAGGGCCATCAGCGCGAGCAGCGCCCGGTCGACCCAGGGACTGTGGTCAGCCGTGTGCAGGAAGCTGCGCGCGAACTGGCAGCCGAACAGCGCCGCCGAACCAATCAGGAAGGGGGTCGCCGCATTGGCCCACCAGGGATTGTCCGGCCAGAAGTACTGGATGCCCGCACCATTGACGGATATCTGGTAGAGCCCGAACGAGCCTATATAAAGGATGTAATAGAGGTAGCTGGTGTCGCGAACGCTGAGATAGATGAACAGGTTGTAGAAGAGCATCACCAGCAGCACGCCGTAGATGATGCCGAGCACATAGATACGTTCCGGCTGCTCTTCGACGAAGGCCTGGGGCGACCAGAGCGTCAACGGTGCCTGGATAGAGCCTTCGCTCTGCAGGCGCATGTAAATGCGTCTGGGTTGGTCAGGTTTCAGGGGAATGCTGAAGACGTAGTTGTTCTGCCTGATCTGCCGGCTATCGAACGGCAGCGCGTCACCGGTGCGCTGGGCGAGACGGTAGCCGCCCTGGTCGTCCGGAAGGTAGAGGTCCAGGTGGTCCAGCGGCGGATAGGCCAGCTCCAGCAACCAGTTCTGTTGGTCACGCCCCGCATGCGGTCGGTAGTCCAGGTCGATACGCAACCAGAAGACCGAGTGTGAATACCCGGCATTGAGCACAGGCTTCTCATGGCGGCGGAAGCTGCTGTCCAGAGCGGGGGACGTGATGTCGTCAATCTTGGCATCGCCACGAACGTCTTCGAACACGTCCATGTGCTGGCCCAGCGGGAGACTGCGCAACTGCTCGTCGAATTGCACGGCATTGGCCAGGCCGGCGAACAGGCAAAGGCAGAGGAAAAAGAGGATACGCATGCAGCCCCGCAATGGCCTACTGACCGCGTCCGGGAGCCCCACCTCCTTATCCGACGCGCCACCCTGGGCCAGGTTGTTCGAAAAGTGCACTCTAGCACAGCGCAAGGCGGCTGAAAGCTGCACATTGCCATCACAGTCAGACAGCTCTATCTCGGTACTTTCAGCTGCACCAACAAAGCCATACGCGCACTCCCTGAGGCATAGCGCCGCCGGTGCGGCCCGGCGAAGTGTTTAGTGGTAAGCTCGCCGACCATGAAAACGACCAACTCTCGCCCCGTAGTCCTCTGCCTTTCCGGCCACGACCCAAGTGGTGGCGCCGGCCTTCAGGCGGATATCGAAGCCCTGATCGCACAGGGCTGTCACGCCGCCCCGGCGGTGACAGCCCTGACCGTGCAGGATACCGTCAACGTTTCCGACTTCCGCGTCCTCGACCGCGAATGGGTGCTGGCCCAGGCCAATGCCGTGATCGCCGACCTGCCGGTGGCTGCCGTCAAGCTGGGCATGCTCGGCTCGGTGCAGATGGTCGAGACGGTCCTGGAGATCATGCAGTCCCTGCCGGGCATACCGCTGGTCTGCGACCCGGTACTGCGTGCCGGCGGTGGCGGCGCCCTGGGCAAGGACGAAGTGGGTTACGCGATCCGCGAGCGCCTGCTCCCGATAGCAGCCATCGCCACTCCGAACCTGCCGGAAGCGCGCATCCTCGCCGAGCTGCCCGAAGGCACCCCGGACGAGTGCGCCGAGAAACTCCTGCCTTTCTGCCGCAACCTGCTGATCACAGGCGGCCACGGCGACGAGACCGAAGTGCACAACCGCCTCTACACCCAGGACGGCCGGTGCCTTACCTATACCTGCCAGCGCTTGCCCGGCAGCTACCACGGTTCGGGCTGCACCTTGGCGAGCGCCCTGTCCGGTCGCCTTGCCCTGGGCGAGGAACTGTCCAGCGCGGTACGCAGCGCCCTCGACTACACTTGGCGCACCTTGCGCGACGCAGAACAACCCGGCCACGGCCAGTACGTGCCACGCCGCCTGCCGCTGGACTTCTGCCAATGAAACTGCGCGGCCTCTATGCCATCACCGACAGCCAGCTGCTGGCCGGCGGCAAGTTGCTGCCCTACGTCGAAGCGGCCCTGAAGGGCGGCGCCAAGCTGCTTCAATACCGCGACAAGTCCAGCGACGAGACTCGACGCCTGCGCGAAGCCGAAGCCCTTGGCGAGTTGTGCACCCGCTACGGCGCCCAACTGATCATCAACGATGACGCCGAACTGGCCGCACGCCTGGGTGTCGGCCTGCACCTTGGCCAGGGCGACGGCTCCCTGGCCGCAGCCCGCGCGCTGCTGGGTCGTCAGGCCATCATCGGCGGCACGTGCCACGCCAGTCTCGACCTGGCAGCAACCGCAGTGAGAGAAGGCGCCAGCTATATCGCCTTCGGCCGCTTCTACAATTCCCAGACCAAGCCGGGCGCACCCGCCGCCACCCTGGACCTGCTGGACCAGGCGCGGCAGCGCTTCCAGGCTCCGATCGTCGCCATTGGCGGCGTGACCCTGGAAAATGCCCCCGAGCTGATCACCCGCGGCGCCAGCATGGTTGCGGTGATCCACGCGCTGTTCGGTGCCGATTCCGCCACCGAGGTGGAACGCCGAGCACGTGCCTTCAGCGCCCTGTTCGACGCCGCCTGACCCCGAATTCGCTTGAAAGAGAGACCTGCCATGTCCCGTTCCGAAACCCTGTTCGCCAACGCCCAGAAACACATCCCCGGCGGCGTCAACTCGCCGGTCCGCGCCTTCAAGAGCGTCGGCGGTACGCCGCTGTTCTTCAAGCACGCGGAAGGCGCCTACGTGACGGACGAGGATGACAAGCGCTACGTGGACTACGTCGGTTCCTGGGGCCCGATGATCCTTGGCCACAGCCACCCGGACGTGCTGGGTGCGGTACGCAAGCAACTGGAGCACGGCCTGTCCTACGGCGCGCCGACTGCGCTGGAAGTGGAAATGGCCGACCTCGTCTGCTCCCTCGTGCCGTCCATGGAGATGGTGCGCATGGTCAGCTCCGGCACTGAAGCCACAATGAGCGCCATTCGCCTGGCCCGTGGCTTCACCGGCCGCGACAGCATCATCAAGTTCGAAGGCTGCTACCACGGCCACTCCGACTCCCTGTTGGTGAAAGCCGGTTCCGGCGCCCTGACCCTGGGCGTACCGAGTTCCCCCGGCGTGCCCGCGGCATTCGCCCAGCACACCCTGACCCTGCCGTTCAACGACATCGACGCCGTTGAGAAGACCCTCGCCGACGTGGGCAACGAAGTCGCCTGCATCATCGTCGAGCCGGTTGCCGGCAACATGAACTGCGTACCGCCGGCGCCGGGCTTCCTCGAAGGCCTGCGCAGCCTGTGCGACAAGCACAGCGTGGTGCTGATCTTCGACGAAGTGATGACCGGCTTCCGCGTCGCCCTCGGCGGCGCCCAGGCCCACTACGGCATCACTCCGGACCTGTCCACCTTCGGCAAGATCATCGGTGGCGGCATGCCGGTCGGCTGCTTTGGCGGCAAGCGCGAGATCATGTCTCACATCGCCCCGCTGGGCCCGGTCTACCAGGCCGGCACGCTGTCCGGAAACCCACTGGCCATGGCCGCCGGCCTGACCACCCTGAAGCTGATCAGCCGCCCCGGCTTCCACGCTGAGCTGACCGACTACACCACCCGCATGCTCGACGGTCTGCAGCAGCGCGCCGATGCTGCCGGCATTCCCTTCGTCACCACCCAGGCAGGCGGCATGTTCGGCCTCTACTTCAGTGGCGCTGACGATATCGTCACCTTCCAGGACGTGATGACCAGCGATGCCGAGCGCTTCAAGCGCTTCTTCCACCTGATGCTGGATGGCGGCGTCTACCTGGCACCGAGCGCCTTTGAAGCGGGCTTCACCTCCATTGCCCACGGTGACAAGGAACTGGCCATTACCCTGGACGCCGCTGAGCGCGCCTTCGCCAAACTGAAACAGGCCTGATGCAATACAGCACCGCCCTTTCCGACGGCGTACTCGCCTTCGCTTGCCTGTCCAGCGTCATTGCGCTGAGCCAGCTGGGCAAGGGGTTCGCCGAGACGGAGCGGCCGGCTTGGTTCTGCGCCCTGCTCGGGTTGCTGATCCCGGCCGCAGCAGCCCTATGCGGGGTGGTGCGCTTCTCCGTCGATCCGTCCTGGCGCGAGGCTCACAGCCTGCTCAGCCAGGCTGGGACCTTCCTCGCCTTACCGCTGGTCGCACTGGCGATCTTCGCCTTGTCCCGCAGCGCGACCTGGAGCCGGGCCTTCTGGGGGCGCCTGGTGATCGGTCTGTGCGTGGTGTTCGAACTGGCCCGGAGAGCTGGGTTGCTTGCCGAGTATCGTCTGCTGCTCAGTTTCGCGGCTTTCGCCCTGATCCTTCTAGCGGGCCTTGGCAGGCTGCCGCAGCGGGCCTCGCCAGCGCTGGCAGCGCTCGCCATCGTCGGTTTGTTCCTGGTAGCCGGATTGCTGGTGGGGACCGAAGGCTTCATGGGTTCTTTACGCCGGGTCGACCTGTTCCACGCCCTGCTCACGCCCGCCTATCCGCTGATGACGTGGTTGCTCCTGCAGTTTCGCGACACAGTGCCAAGCGCAAACAAAGTAAAGGCTTTGTAAGATCGCCCTCGCTTATTTCATAATGTGACCGTTGGCGCGTTTCTCGCCGGCCGGGCATGATGCCCGCACTGCTTCCGAGGCACTGTGATCCCCATGAACCGCACCGGCCGCACCCTGATCTTGGGCTGCCTGTTGCTTTTCCAACCACTGCTGGCCAATGCCGGCGGTAACTCCCTGCTGATCCCAGCCACCGGGCGCTGCAATCTGAACAGCCTGCCGGAAAACCTTTCGGAAGCCATTTCCGCCTGCCAGCAGGCCGCCAAGGGCGGCGACGCCGAAGCGCAGTACGAGCTCGGCGAGTTCTATTACGACGGCAAACGCACCCCGCGCGACCTCGCCCAGTCCCTGCAGTGGTTCGAACAGGCTTCCCTCAAGGGGCACGCACAAGCCCAACTGCGTCTGGGCAACATGTTCTTCCGGGGAGAAGGGGTACCGGCCAACAATGTGCAGGCCTACATCGTGCTCAAGATGGCAGCGGTGAACGGTTCGGACGAAGCCATGGACAGTGCCGACCTGGTGGCCGCGCAGATGCGTACTGACGAGCTGGAAATCGCGACGCAGGTGCTGGGACAGATCTTCCGCAACTACCTGCTGGAACTACAGGCCGCTGACGGCGGCTCGCCCTTCTCGCCTCTTCCCTGAGCCCGGAGCTGAGGCAGCAATCAGGACTATCCGCCCTACTTCTCCGGCATTGGCATGGGGAATGGCATCACGTTGCCACCCCCTTTCGCCTCGCTGATCTTCGGCGTGCCAAGGCGCTCCACTTCGTCGATTCGGATGATCGAGTGCATCGGCAGGAAACTGCGGACCACGCCTTCGAACTGGGCCTTGAGCTTCTCCTCGCTGGGATCGACCACCACCTGGGTGCGCTCGCCGAAGACGAACTCCTCCACTTCCAGGAATCCCCATAGATCGCTCTGGTAGATCTGCTTGGCGTACATCTCGTACACCTGGCCCTGGTTCAGGAAGATCACCTTGTAGATGGGGGCGGGCTTGCTCATGAGAAGTCGGCGGGTCGTCGCGGGGGAATTTCGGGGGCGCAGATCATAGCATAGCCGCCAAGCAGCCGGCGCTAGGAACACAAGGGGCATGGCGATTATAATGCTCGGTTCTTCGAACCACCTGATTCAAAAGCGCATGGCCAAGAAGCTCTACATCGAAACCCACGGCTGCCAGATGAACGAGTACGACAGTTCGCGCATGGTCGATCTGCTCGGCGAACATCAGGCGCTGGAAGTCACCGAACACGCCGAAGAAGCCGACGTGATTCTGCTCAACACCTGCTCGATCCGCGAGAAGGCGCAGGAGAAGGTGTTCTCGAAACTTGGCCAGTGGCGTGAGTTGAAGCGGCAGAACCCGGAGCTGGTCATCGGCGTGGGTGGCTGCGTAGCCAGCCAGGAAGGTGCCGCCATCCGTGAGCGCGCACCCTATGTGGACGTCGTGTTTGGCCCGCAAACGTTGCACCGATTGCCGGAAATGATCGACGCCGCACGCGTCACCCGCAAACCCCAGGTGGACATCAGCTTCCCGGAAATCGAGAAGTTCGACCGACTGCCCGAACCCCGCGTCGATGGCCCCAGTGCGTTCGTCTCGATCATGGAAGGCTGCAGCAAGTACTGCACTTTCTGTGTGGTGCCCTACACCCGCGGCGAGGAAGTCAGCCGTCCGTTTGACGACGTACTGGCCGAAGTCATCCACCTGGCAGAGAACGGCGTGCGTGAAATAACCCTGCTGGGCCAGAACGTCAACGGCTACCGCGGTCTGACTCATGATGGCCGCATCGCCGACTTCGCCGAGCTGATCCGTGTGGTGGCCGCCGTCGATGGTATCGAGCGCATTCGCTACACCACTTCGCACCCGCTGGAGTTCTCCGACGCGCTGATCCAGGCCCACGCAGAAGTGCCGGAACTGGTGAAGTTTGTCCACTTGCCAGTGCAGGCGGGCTCCGATCGCATCCTCGCGGCCATGAAGCGCAATCACACCACACTGGAATACAAGTCACGCATCCGCAAGCTGAAGGCGGCGGTGCCGGACATCTGCATCAGCTCGGACTTCATCGTTGGTTTCCCCGGCGAGACCGACAAGGATTTCGAGGCCACCATGAAGCTGGTGGAAGAAGTCGGCTTCGACTTCTCCTTCTCCTTCATCTACAGCTCGCGCCCCGGCACCCCCGCAGCCGATCTGCTAGACGACACACCGGAAGACGTGAAGAAACAGCGCCTGCAGATCCTGCAGACGCGCATTCACCAGCAGGGCTACGAAATCAGCCGACGAATGGTCGGCAACGTCCAGCGCATCCTCGTCAGCGACTTCTCCAAGAAGGACCCGGGCATGCTCCAGGGCCGCACGGAGAACAATCGCATCGTCAACTTCCGCAGCGCCAACCCGCGCCTGATCGGCCAGTTCGTCGATGTCCACATCGACGATGCCCTGCCCCATTCCCTGCGCGGCAGCCTGCTCGAAGAAAGCCCGCACTGATAGACCGTGGGGCCCGTGCTTTTCCAGCCGGGCCCTCGGGGTTATTCTGCATGTCATCCCACTCCTACCGCCCAAGGGCGAACACACGACATTGAACGCCTCCCTGGATCTGCACCGCTTCACCCTGGAACCTTTTGAAGCCCGCCGCTTCGCCAATCTGTGCGGCCAATTCGACGAGCACCTGCGCTTGATCGAACAACGCATGGACATCGAAATCCGCAATCGCGGTAACCAGTTCGAACTGGTCGGCGACCCTCAACGCACCCGCGCTACGGAAAATCTCCTGCGCCGCCTCTATCGCGAAACCGAGGCCATCGAGCTGTCGCCCGACATGGTGCACCTCTTCCTGCGCGAAACCGGCATGGAAGAGGCGGCCAATCCCAAGACCGAGGCTGTGAGCCTGCGCACCCGCAAGGGCAACATTCGTCCACGCGGCGCCAACCAGCAGCGCTACGTGAAGTCGATCCTCGATCACGACATCAACTTCGGCATCGGACCGGCCGGTACCGGCAAGACCTACCTGGCCGTGGCCTGCGCCGTGGACGCCCTGGAGCGCGAGCAAATCCGCCGTATCCTGCTGGTGCGTCCGGCGGTCGAGGCTGGCGAGAAGCTCGGCTTCCTCCCCGGCGACCTTTCCCAGAAGATCGACCCTTATCTGCGCCCACTCTACGACGCCCTTTACGAGATGCTCGGCTTCGACCACGTGGCCAAGCTGATCGAGAAGCAGGTGATCGAGGTCGCACCGTTGGCCTACATGCGCGGTCGCACCCTTAACAACAGCTTCATCATTCTCGACGAGAGTCAGAACACTACCCTCGAGCAGATGAAGATGTTCCTGACCCGTATTGGTTTCGGCTCCACCGCTGTCATCACTGGTGACATCACCCAGATCGACCTGCCGCGCGGCACGAAGTCCGGCCTGACCCATGTGATCGATGTGCTGCGTGACGTGCCGGGAATCAGCTTCACCCACTTCAAGTCCCAGGACGTGGTGCGCCATCCGCTGGTCCAGCGCATCGTGGAAGCCTATGACCGCTTCGACAGCCGTCAGCAGCCTGCCAAGACCAAACCAGCCGACAACGATCCGGGCGCTATAGACGACAATGCTTGAACTCGACCTGCAACTCGCAAGCGAGGCCCAGGGCCTGCCGAGCGAGGTGGATTTCCGTCGCTGGTGCGAACTGGCCCTGCGCCAACGCAGCGCCGATTCCGAACTGACCATCCGACTGGTGGACGAGCCCGAGGGGCGCGAACTCAATCGCACCTGGCGCCACAAGGACTACGCTACCAACGTACTCTCCTTCCCTGCGGACGTGCCGGACGAGTTGCTGGATATCCCGCTGCTCGGCGACCTGGTCATCTGCGCGCCAGTGGTGGCCCGGGAAGCCTCCGAACAGGGCAAGGCCCTGGAGGCTCACTGGGCGCACCTGGTGATCCACGGCTGCCTGCACCTGCTCGGCTACGATCACATCGAGGATGAGGAAGCCGAGGAAATGGAAGCACTGGAACGGGAATTGCTGGCTGAACTTGGCCACCCCGACCCTTACCGCGATGACGAAGACCAATAAGAAGCACCGAGCAAAGGACATATGAGCGAAGATCGATCGAGCAACGGGCACAGGTCCTGGCTGGAAAAGCTGACCCAGGCCTTTGCCCATGAACCCAAAAGCCGCCAGGAACTCCTCGAGCTGCTGCGCGAGGCCCACCAGAACAAGCTGCTCGACAGCGAAGCGCTGTCGATCGTCGAAGGGGCCATCCAGGTCGCCGACCTGCAAGTACGCGACATCATGGTGCCGCGCTCGCAAATGATCAGCATCAAGGCCAACCAGACGCCGAAGGAGTTCCTCCCGGCGATCATCGACGCCGCCCACTCCCGCTACCCGGTCATCGGCGAAAGCCTCGATGACGTCATGGGCATTCTCCTGGCCAAGGACCTGCTACCGCTGATCCTCCTGGACAACGGCCAGCCGTTCAACATCAAGGATCTGCTGCGCCCGGCCACCTTCGTGCCCGAATCCAAGCGCCTCAACGTGCTGCTGCGCGAATTCCGCGCCAATCACAACCACATGGCGGTGGTCATCGACGAGTACGGTGGCGTGGCGGGCTTGGTGACGATCGAGGACGTGCTGGAGCAGATCGTCGGCGACATCGAGGACGAGCACGATGTCGAGGAAGACAGCTATATCAAGCCACTGCCCAGCGGCGACTTCATCGTCAAGGCCCTGACCCCGGTGGATGCCTTCAACGAGTTCTTCGAAACCGACTTCTCCGAGGACGAGTTCGATACCGTTGGCGGCCTGGTCATGGGCGCCTTCGGCCACTTGCCCAAGCGCAACGAAACCACCGAGATCGGTGAGTTCCGCTTCCGCGTGCTCAACGCCGACAGCCGCCGCATCCATCTGCTGCGCCTCTCTCCGCTGTCCCATTGATTCGCGCACGCCCCTCCACAGCGGAGGGGCGCCCGTGGATAATCGCGCCCCGAGCCGGCAACAAAAGGCTCGCTCTGGATTTCTTCCAGCTCCCCATCCGCCCAAGGACCGAGCATGAACTGGATCACCCGCCCCGGCTGGCCGGGCAACCTGCTGGCCCTGGCCGCTGGCGCCCTTACGCCCCTGGCTTTCGCCCCCTTCGATATCTGGCCCCTTGAACTGTTGTCGCTCGCCCTCTTCTACCTGGGTTTGCGCGACCTGGCGCCCAAGGCCGCGTTCTGGCGCGGCTGGTGGTACGGCCTCGGCCTGTTCCTGAGCGGCACCAGTTGGATCTACGTCAGCATTCACGACTACGGTGCGGCCTCTGTACCCCTGGCTGCGTTCCTCACCGTCGGCTTCAGTGCCGGCGTAGCGCTGTTCTTCGCCCTGCCCGCGGCAATCTGGGCGCGCTGGCTGCGCCGCAGCGAGGCCGCCCTCGCCGATACCCTGGCCTTCGCCGCGCTCTGGCTGGTCCAGGAAGCGTTTCGTGGCTGGTTCCTCACCGGCTTCCCGTGGCTCTATGCCGGCTACAGCCAACTGGACGGCCCGCTGTCGGGGCTGGCACCGATCGGCGGCGTCTGGCTGGTGTCCTTCGCCCTGGCATTGACCGCTGCCCTGCTGGTGAACCTGGCTCGCCTGCGCAGCCGTCCGGCGTTCCTGGGCACCGGCATCGCCCTGCTGCTCGCTCCATGGGTAATCGGCCTGGCACTCAAGGGCCACGCCTGGACCCAGCCCGCCGGCGCGCCGCTGAAGGTCGCGGCCATGCAGGGCAACATCGAACAGAACCTGAAGTGGGACCCGGAGCAGCTCAACGCCCAGCTGGCGCTTTATCGCGACATGACCTTCAGCTCGCAGAAGGCCGACCTGATCATCTGGCCGGAAACCGCAGTACCGGTGCTCAAGGAGTTCGTCGACGGTTATCTCGGCGTGATGAACCGTTTCGCCAATGATCGGCAATCCGCGCTCATCACCGGCGTCCCGATCCGCCAGAACAATGATCGCGGCGAGAAACGCTACTACAACGGCATCACCGTGGTCGGCCAAGGTGAAGGTACCTACCTCAAGCAGAAGCTGGTGCCCTTCGGCGAGTACGTGCCACTGCAGGACGTGCTGCGCGGACTGATCGCCTTCTTTGACCTGCCGATGTCCGACTTCGCCCGCGGCGACTCCGATCAGGGCCCGCTGATGGCCAAGGGATACCGCATCGCACCTTACATCTGCTACGAAGTGGTCTATCCCGAGTTCGCCGCCGGCCTGGCCGCGCAGAGCGACATCCTGCTGACCGTCAGCAACGACACCTGGTTCGGCACCTCCATCGGCCCGCTGCAGCATCTGCAGATGGCGCAGATGCGCGCCCTGGAAGCAGGACGCTGGATGATCCGTGCGACGAACAACGGCGTGACCGTGCTGATCGACCCCTTCGGCCAGATCACTGAAGGCATCCCGCAGTTCCAGCAAGGCGTTCTCTACGGGGAAGTCCTGCCCATGCACGGCCTGACTCCCTACCTGCAGTGGCGCGCCTGGCCGCTGGTGATTCTCTGCGGCCTGCTCTTCGCCTGGGCGCTGATGGCCAGTCGGATCGCCAAGACGGTGTAACCCCCATGTAGGAGCGAGCTTGCTCGCGATCGTTCGCGAGCAAGCTCGCTCCTACAGGAAAACGGTCCGGCGATTAGTTGTAGGCCAACGGGTAGGCCAGCAACCCCACGGCCTCGTTGAGCAGCATCCCGCTCTGCCAGACCGCCTTGCTTTCCGGTAGCCAACCGCCCAACGGACGGCCATTGGGTACCCCCAGATAGCCTACAGGCGCCGCCACCACCTCGAAGCCGGCGCGTTCGAAACACCAGCGCGCCCGCGGCATATGCGCAGCCTGGGTAACCAATAGCACTCGGCTGATCCCGTCGGCCCGGAGCAGCTTCGCGCTGTGGGTGGCGTTTTCCCAGGTGGTACGGCTCTCCCCTTCCTGCCAGCGCACTTCCAGCCCGAAGTCGCGCCGCAAGGTTTCGGCCATGATCCATGCCTCGCTTGGAGGCTCTCCATAGTGCAGGCCGCCACTGGTCAACAGCGGCAAGCCACTTGCGCGAGCCAGGCGAGCGGCGTAGCGCAATCTTTCCAGGGCCATCGGGGCCGGCTGGTCCGCCCCCCAGGCAGGATCATCACGCTCGCGCCCGCCCCCCAGCACGACGATCGCGTCCACTTTCCCGGACAATTGCGCCCAATCGGATTCGGCCAGTGGCGCTTCGCGCTCGAGCACCTTGGCCGACCACTCGACCATGATCGGCAGACTCATCAGCCAAAGCCCGCCAAAGCCCGTGACGAAGCAGGCCAGTGACAGACGCGGCATTCGCCGTCGCAACCACCAGGCAAACAGAAGCAATAGGAGAAGGCCGCCAGGGGGCAGCAGGAATTGCTTGATGATGTAACGAATCGGCATGGGCACCTCCAGGGTGCCCGGAGACTAGCGGGGATTGGATGTCCGGAAAAGCTGCGAACCGCAGGACATGCAAGCCTGCACACCCTGGCCGCGTTGCCAGATGGCGGGCGTACCGCACATCGCGCAGCAAAGCTGCTGGCGGCGCTTGAACATGGGTTTGGGTTTGAGGGCGAAGCTCTTGGGCGGCCCATTCTCGCCACGCGGCGATCGACCGGGTAGTTGCTCGATGGCCGCCAGCTCCTCGGCAGCCGCGTGCCAGCCTCGCAGCCAGCGCATATCCCGATCCAGGTAAGCGCGGATGAGCTCCATTTCGGCAGGTGTCAGTCCCTTTAGCTCAAGCTCAAGCGGTTCCTCGTCGCGCAGACGAACCGCCGTATCTGCTTCATCCAGCGCCAGGGCCAGCCGGTGCAACAACCGCTCGTAGGGCCCGTTCCCTGCTTCCGTCCGCCGCAACTCACCCATCCCAACACCTCGAAACACGTAAACACTTGCCTTGCTTATGAAAAGCTTAGCGTTCGGTTCCTTGCTGCAAGGTGCCCGCGACAAACGGCGCCGGCATTGGCGACGGACGTCCACCCGTGCATTCAGGGTTTCCCTCGGTCGGCGGGGGTCATGTATGCTACGGCGCTTGAATTTCCTTTTCCTCCAGGGTCCGGCACCGCGGCCACGGCCAGCGCAACCGGCCCCAGGGAACTCCATCCTCCAGCGCCAGTAGCCATGCACGAACAGTATCAGCCCCGCGAAATCGAAGCCGCCGCGCAAGCCCACTGGGACGCGCATAAATCCTTTGAAGTGAGTGAGCAGCCCGGCAAGGACACCTTCTATTGCCTGTCGATGTTCCCCTACCCGAGCGGCAAGCTACACATGGGGCACGTGCGCAACTACACCATTGGTGACGTGATCGCCCGCTACCAGCGCATGCTGGGCAAGAACGTGCTGCAGCCCATGGGCTGGGACGCCTTCGGTATGCCGGCGGAAAACGCCGCGATGAAGAACAACGTCGCGCCGGCAAAGTGGACCTACGAGAACATCGACTACATGAAGACCCAGCTGAAGAGCCTGGGCCTCGCCATCGACTGGTCCCGTGAAGTCACCACCTGCAAGCCTGACTACTATCGCTGGGAACAATGGCTGTTCACCAAGCTGTTCGAAAAAGGCGTGATCTACCGCAAGAACGGTACCGTCAACTGGGACCCGGCAGACCAGACGGTCCTCGCCAACGAGCAGGTCATCGACGGTCGCGGCTGGCGCTCCGGTGCGCTGGTAGAGAAGCGCGAGATCCCGATGTACTACTTCAAGATCACCGCGTACGCGGATGAACTCTTGAGCAGCCTCGACGACCTGGATGGCTGGCCCGAGCAGGTCAAGACCATGCAGCGCAACTGGATCGGCAAGTCCCGCGGCATGGAAGTCAGCTTCCCCTACGACCAGGCCAGCATTGGCCAGGCCGGCGCAATGAAAGTCTTCACCACCCGTCCGGATACCCTGCTGGGCGCCACCTACGTGGCCGTTGCAGCCGAGCACCCGCTGGCGACCCTCGCCGTGCAGAAGCTGCCGGCCGCCCAGGCCGCTGAACTGCAAGCCTTCATCGATGAGTGCAAGCGCGGCGGCGTTGCCGAAGCCGACATCGCCACCCAGGAGAAGAAGGGCCTGCCCACGCCCCTGTTCGTCGAGCATCCGCTGACTGGCGAGAAGCTCCCGGTCTGGGTTGCCAACTACGTCCTGATGAACTACGGCGAAGGCGCCGTGATGGCCGTACCGGCCCACGATGAGCGCGATTTCGCCTTCGCGCACAAGTACAACCTGCCGATCAAATCGGTAGTTCGCACATCTTCCGGCGACGAAAACCCGGCCCCGTGGCAAGACGCCTATGGCGAGCATGGCCAACTGATCAACTCCGGCGAGTTCGACGGCCTGGACTACCAAGGCGCCTTCGACGCCATCGAAGTTGCCCTGCAGAAGAAAGGCCTGGGCCAGGCCCGCACCCAGTTCCGCCTGCGCGACTGGGGCATCAGCCGTCAGCGCTACTGGGGCTGCCCGATCCCGATCATCCATTGCCCGAGCTGTGGCGACGTTCCAGTGCCGGAAGACCAACTGCCGGTCGTCCTTCCCGAAGACGTGGTACCGGACGGCGCTGGCAGCCCGCTGGCGAAGATGCCCGAGTTCTACGCGTGCAGCTGCCCCAAATGCGGCACTGCGGCCAAGCGCGAAACGGACACCATGGACACCTTCGTGGAAAGCTCCTGGTACTTCGCCCGCTATGCCTCCCCGAACTACGACAAAGGCATGGTCGACCCGGCCGCAGCCAACCACTGGCTGCCGGTGGACCAGTACATCGGCGGCATCGAACACGCCATCCTGCACCTGCTCTACGCACGCTTCTTCCACAAGCTGATGCGTGACCAAGGCCTGGTCAGCTCCGACGAGCCGTTCAAGAACCTGCTCACCCAGGGCATGGTCGTCGCAGAAACCTACTATCGCGTTGCAGCCAATGGCGGCAAGGACTGGTTTAACCCGGCTGATGTCGAAGTCGAGCGCGACGCCAAGGCCAAGATCATCGGCGCCCGCTTGAAAACCGACGGCCTGCCGGTGGAAATCGGCGGCACCGAGAAGATGTCCAAGTCGAAGAACAACGGCGTGGACCCGCAGGCAATGATCGATGCTTACGGCGCCGACACCTGCCGCCTGTTCATGATGTTCGCCTCGCCGCCGGACATGAGCCTGGAATGGTCCGACTCCGGCGTCGAAGGCGCCAGCCGCTTCCTGCGTCGCGTCTGGCGACTGGCCCAGTCCCACGTCGCTGCCGGCCTGCCGTCCGCGCTGGATCGCAGCGTCCTGAACGATGAGCAGAAAGGCGTGCATCGCGCCATCCACCTGGCCATCAAGCAGGCCAGCCAGGATATTGGCCAGCACCACAAATTCAACACCGCCATCGCCGCCGTGATGACCCTGATGAACGTCCTGGAAAAGGCTCCCCAGGCCAGCGCCGAAGACCGCGCCCTGCTGCAGGAGGGCCTGGAAACCATCGCCCTGCTGCTGGCGCCCATCACTCCGCATATCAGCCACGAGCTCTGGCGCGAACTGGGCCACACCGGTGCAGTCATCGACGCCGCCTGGCCAACCGTGGACGAAGCCGCCCTGGTGCAGGACAGCCTGCAACTGGTGGTACAGGTCAACGGCAAGCTGCGCGGCCATATCGAAGTGCCGGCAGACGCCAGCCGCGAAGCGGTTGAAGCCGCCGCGCGCGCCAACGAGAACGTGCTGCGCTTCACCGACGGCCTCACCATCCGCAAGGTCATCGTGGTGCCTGGCAAACTGGTCAATATCGTCGCCAACTGATCGAAGCCGGCGCCCTCCTCCGGGAGTGGTGCCGGACTGCTCGCAAGGGGAAAGCAAGAAATGAAGAAACGGAATCTGCTGGTCCTGGGCCTTACCGTGCTGCTGAGTGCGTGCGGTTTTCAACTGCGCGGCACAGGCGACGCCAAGTTCGCCCTGGACGAACTGGACGTAACCGCTCGCAACCAATACGGCCAGACCATCAAGGAAATGCGTGAGGCGCTGGAAAACAACGGCGTGAACGTCCACGCCGGTGCTCCCTACACTCTGGTGCTGGCCCGCGAAGACGAGACCCAGCGCACCGCCACCTACACCTCTGGCGCGCGCAGTGCAGAGTACGAACTGACCAAGACCCTGCAGTACGAAATTCGCGGCAACAACGACCTGCTGCTGATGAACGACAAGCTGACCGTACAAAAGTACTACGTATTCGACAGCAACAACCTGATCGGCTCCGACCAGGAAGCCGCCCAGCTGCGTGTGGAAATGCGCCAGGAAATGATTCAGCAGATGCTCATGCGCCTGCAGTTGATCACCCCGGCTCAACTCGACCAGCTGCAGCAGACTGCAGAAGCCAAGGCCCAGGCCGAAGCGGAAGCAATGGAAGCCGCACGCCAGGCCGAGAAGGCCCGGCAACCGCAGCAATCTCCGCTGCAACTGCCCATCCAGTGAGTAAATGGGGCCGCATAGCGGCCCCAGTCATTTGCGCCTATGAAACTCAATCCCGCACAACTGGGCAAACACCTGCAGGGCCAACTGGCGCCTGTTTACGTCGTCAGCGGCGATGAGCCGCTGCTCTGCCAGGAGGCCTGCGACGCGATCCGCGCCAGCGTCCGTGCGCAGGATTTCAGCGAGCGCCAGGTGTTCAACGCCGAGGCGAACTTTGACTGGGGCCTGCTGCTCGAAGCCGGCGCCAGCCTGTCGCTGTTCGCCGAGAAACGCCTGCTGGAATTGCGCCTTCCCTCAGGCAAGCCGGGAGACAAGGGCGCTTCTGCGCTTCTGGAATACCTCTCCCGCCCGCCGGAAGACACCGTGCTGCTGCTCAGTCTGCCCAAACTCGACGGCAGCACTCAGAAGACCAAATGGGCCAAGGCCCTGATCGACGGCCCCGACGCCCAGTTCATCCAGATCTGGCCTATCGAGGCCCACAACCTGCCGCAGTGGATACGCCAACGCCTATCCCAGGCCGGTCTGGCCGCCAACCAGGAAGCGGTCGACCTGATCGCCGCACGGGTAGAGGGCAACCTGTTGGCCGCCGCCCAGGAGATCGAAAAACTCAAACTGTTGGCCGACGGTGGCCAGGTGGATGCCGCCACGGTCCAGGCCGCGGTAGCTGACAGCGCCCGTTTCGATGTTTTTGGCCTGATCGACGCAGCCCTCAACGGCGAGCCCGCCCACACCCTACGTTCGCTGGAAGGCCTGCGCGGCGAAGGCGTAGAGCCTCCGGTGATACTCTGGGCGCTCGCGCGGGAACTGCGCCTGCTGGGTGGACTGGCCCAGCAATACAGCCAGGGCGTGCCGCTGGAGAAAGCCTTTGCCGCTGCCCGGCCGCCGGTCTGGGATAAGCGCCGCCCATTGGTCACCCGCGCCCTGCAACGTCACCCGGCATCACGCTGGAACCAGTTGCTGCAGGATGCCCAACGCATCGACGCGCAGATCAAGGGGCAGGCTCCGGGCGATCCCTGGAACGGTCTCGCTCGACTTGCTCTGCTGCTGGCCGGCCAACGCCTGCCGCTGGCGGCCGAATAGCTGGACATTTTCTGACCAGCAGCCGATGATGCGCGCGCCCGCACTGATGCGTGCCCCATCGAGGATCGGCCATGGCCAAGAAACGCAAGCCAGGCGCACCTGACCGCGCCAAATCCCTGGTAGCCCAGCCACTCTTCCGCTGCCGCCAGGAAAAGCCCATGAAAGGCAAAGGAAGTTACCGCCGCGAAGCCTCCCAGGATTGGGAGGCTTCGTCGCTTATAGCGGTCTGAAAAGGCTCGGACATGTTAAGGTCGCGGCTTGATTCGTCTGCCTCGAGACTTGCGTATGTTCGATGCCCCCGTCCCCGGCCTGATGTTCCGCAGCCTGGCCGTGGCTTCTGCCCTCACCCTGCTCAGCTCCTGCGCCGATGCACCGGCCCAGAAATCCGCTACTACGCCCCTGCCCCAGGCGAGCCAGCCTGCCAGCAAACCCGCCGCAACGCCCGCACAGATTCCGGTGCAAATGCCCGCCATCAGCTTCAACGCGTGGCGCGACGGCTTCCGCCGCCAGGCCTTGGCCCAAGGCATTGATGCCAGCACCTTCGACCGAGCCTTTGCCGGTATTACCCCGGACCCGAGCGTAATCACCGCTGACCGCAGCCAGCCCGAATTCACACGGCCGGTCTGGGAGTATCTGGAAGGCGCCATCTCTCCCTATCGCGTGCGCAAGGGACAGGCACTGATTACCGAGCACGCTGCGACGCTGGACGCCATCGAGCAACGATTCGGCGTGGATCGCGAGCCATTGGTGGCCATCTGGGGCATGGAAAGCAGCTTTGGCCAGTTCATGGGCGACAAGTCGGTGATCCGCTCCCTGGCCACCCTGGCCTACGAAGGCCGTCGTCCCGAATTCGCCCACGCGCAACTGCTGGCTGCCCTGCAGATCCTCCAACACGGCGACATTCAGCCCGGCAGCATGCTTGGGTCCTGGGCCGGCGCCATGGGTCAGACCCAGTTCATCCCGACAACCTACAACAGCCATGCGGTGGACTTCGATGGTGATGGTCGCCGCGACATCTGGAGTTCCTCGGCCGATGCCCTGGCCTCCGCCGCCCACTACCTCCAGGCCTCAGGCTGGCACAAAGGCCAACCCGCAGCACTGCAGGTTCAATTGCCGCAGGGCTTCGACTACGCCCACGCGGACGGAGACATCCGTAAACCCGTGGCGCAATGGCAAGCGATGGGCGTGCAAGTCGGCCCGCAAGGCGCGGGCCTCGGCAACGACAGCGCTTCTTTGCTTTTGCCAGCCGGCCACCGCGGACCGGCCTTCCTCGTGCTGGATAACTTCCGCGCCATCCTCAAGTACAACAATTCCTCGTCCTACGCCCTGGCGGTCAGCCTGCTGGGCGAGCGCTTCGATGGCCGTGGCCAGCTCACTGGTAGTTGGCCTCGCGACGAGCGTCCGCTGAGCCGCAGCGAACGAGTGGAGTTGCAGGAGTCCCTGGCCGGTGCCGGCTTCAACCCGGGTGCTGCGGACGGCATCATTGGCGCCAATACCCGCAAGGCGATCCGCGGCTACCAGCAACGCCTGGGCTGGCCGGCAGACGGCTACCCAAACCTGGATCTGCTCAAGCAGTTACGTGAAGGGCGCTGAGGCGCCCAGCCCTTTTTCGCGATAGCACGCGCTCCCGTCTCCAGACGGCTGCGAGCTCGTGCAAACGCCTTTGTGATAAACTGCGCCACCCCTTTTTGCCCCTGCGGCAGCCAACGGAGCCACCAGCGGAGCCAGATTTCCGATGTCCGATACAGACTCGTCCAAACACGTCGCCAGCGGCGAAAAGTTCCGTACTGCTCAGGGCATCACCGCAATCAAGGATGGCCAGAAGCGTCGCGCCTCGGCCGAACCCCAGGTGTTCGAGCCCAAGCCCAAGTGGTTGCGGGTAAAGGCACCGGGCGGCAGCCGCTTCGAGGCGGTCAAGCGCAATGTTGGCGAACATCGCCTCAGCACCGTGTGCCAGGAATCGCATTGCCCGAACATGGGTGAGTGCTGGTCCAACGGCACAGCCACCATCATGCTGATGGGCTCGGTATGCACTCGCGCCTGCCGATTCTGTGCCGTGGACACTGGCAATCCGAATGGCTGGCTGGATCTGGAAGAACCGCAGAACACTGCCAAGTCGGTCGAGCTTATGGCGCTGCGCTACATCGTGCTGACCTCGGTGGACCGCGATGATCTCGATGACGGCGGCGCCAGCCATTACACTGCCTGTGTGCGCGCCATCAAGGAGCGTACGCCGAAGGTGGTCGTGGAAGCCCTGACCCCCGACTTCAATGGCGACTCCAAGGCCATCGAACGAGTGGTGGACTCTGGCTTGGAGGTATTCGCGCAGAACGTCGAGACCGTCAAGCGCCTGACCCACGTGGTGCGCGACCCGCGTGCCGGCTACGAGAAAACCCTGCGCGTACTGGAGCATGCCAAGCGCCATCGTCCGGACGTGCTGACCAAGACCAGCCTGATGCTCGGGCTTGGTGAGACGGACGAAGAAGTCATCGAGACCATGGATGACCTGCGTGCAATTGGCGTGGACATCCTGACCCTCGGGCAATACCTGCAACCCACTCGCAACCACCTGCCGGTCAAGCGTTGGGTCAGCCCCGAGGAATTCAACCGCTTCCGCGATATCGGCCTGGAGAAGGGTTTCATGGAAGTCGCAGCCGGTCCGCTGGTGCGCTCCAGCTACAGGGCCGACCGGGTGTTCGAGAAGAACAACCTGGGCTTGGCTGCACCGGTACCGGTACCGGGCCAGGCCTTGGACCCGAGTATCATTCCCGCGCTCAATCTGGGCTGAGCAGGAACTGCCCAGCCCGGCGATGCGTTCAGCGAGGTTGAATAAACGAAAAGGCCCCCTCTCCCGATGGGAGAAGGGGCCTTCTTTCTTCCGGGAAGTGCCTCTACTGCGTGTAACCCAGCCGCCGGCGCAGTGCCTGCTCAAGGTGCTGTGCCACCTCATCGAGCTGCGGCGGCGTCTCGATCAGGTCCTTGAGCTGCACCATCTTCAACCCGGCGTAACCGCAAGGGTTGATCCGCCAGAAGGGCGACAGGTCCATGTCTACGTTAAGCGCCAGGCCGTGGAAGGAGCAGCCGCGGCTGACACGCAGCCCCAGTGAGGCGATCTTGTCGCCGTTGACATAGACGCCAGGGGCATCAGCCTTAGGCGCTGCCTCGACACCGTAGATCGCCATTACATCGACCAGGCTCTGCTCAAGAGCCGTCACCAGCTCGCGCACACCCAGCCCCAGCCTACGCAGATCCAGCATCACGTAAGCCACCAGTTGGCCGGGGCCATGGTAGGTAACCTGACCGCCGCGCTCGACCTGGATCACCGGGATGTCGCCCGTCTCCAGCAGATGCTCAGCCTTGCCGGCCTGGCCCTGGGTGAACACCTGGGGATGCTGCAGCAGCCAGATTTCGTCGGGAGTTCGCTCGTCACGCTCGGTAGTCAGACGGCGCATCGCTTCCAAGGTCGGCAGGTAGTCCACCAACCCCAGATATCGCACGATGAGTTCGGCAGAAGTCACTAGAGGACCATATGCACGCGGCCAGTGGCACGCAGGTCGACATGGATCGCCTGCAACTGGTCTACGCCAGTGGCGGTGATCAACACTTGCACCGAGAGGAATCGCCCATTACGGCTATCGCGAATCACCAAGGTGGCAGCGTCGAAGTCAGGAGCGTGGCGCTGGATGATTTCGATCACCAGGTCGGCAAAGCCTTCCCCAGAGTCGCCGATCACCTTGATAGGGTAGCGCTCGCAGGGAAACTCGATTTTCGGGGGTTGTACGTCAGGAGTATCGGTCATGGCGGCGGCGGACTCGTGGTCCGCGATGCGGACGCCCCGTCCCCCTTCAGGGTGAGAGGCGTCGGCTCAGAAGGTCAGTTGAACAGGCCGTAGAAGAACAGGCGGATGCTATCCCACAGGCGGCGGAAGAAGCCACCTTCCTCAACGGTTTCCAGGGCGATCAAATCGGCACTGTGGACAACCTGGTCTTCCATCTTGACCTCCACCTTGCCGATTACATCACCCTGCTTGATGGGGGCGACCAGTTGCGGATTCAAGGTCATGCTGGCCTGCAGTTTCTTGATCTGGCCCTTCGGCAGGGTCAGGGTCAGGTCCTGGGCCAGGCCAGCCTTGGCTTCGCGGACGGCGCCTTTCCACACCTGGGCTTTCGCCAGCTCGGCACCCTTCTGGTAGAAGGTCTGGGTTTCGAAGAAGCGGAAGCCGTAGGTCAGCAGCTTCTGGGTTTCGGCTGCACGGGCCTGCTCGCTGTTGGTGCCGAACACCACGGCGATCAGGCGCATGTTGTCACGTACGGCGGAAGCCACCAGGCAGTAGCCGGCCTCGTCAGTGTGGCCGGTCTTCAGGCCGTCGACGGTCTTGTCACGCCACAGAAGCAGGTTGCGGTTGGGTTGCTTGATGTTGTTCCAGAAGAATTCCTTCTGGGAGTAGATGGCGTAGTGGACAGGATCTTCGTAGATGATCGCGCGGGCCAAGGTCGCCATATCGTGAGCAGTGGAGTAGTGCTCAGGGTTGGGCAGACCGGTGGCGTTCATGAAGTGGCTGTTGCTCATGCCGAGCTTCTCGGCAGTGGTGTTCATCATGTCGGCAAAAGCGTCTTCGCTGCCGGCGATATGCTCGGCTACGGCCACGCTGGCGTCGTTGCCAGACTGGATGATGATGCCGTGCAGCAGGTCACTCAGGGTTACCTGGGTGTTCACCTGGACGAACATGCGCGAGCCGCCGGTGCGCCAGGCGTGCTCACTGATGGTGACAGGGTCGGACTCGCCAATCTGGCCCTTGCGGATCTCCAGGGTGGCGATGTAGGCGGTCATCAGCTTGGTCAGACTCGCCGGAGGCAGGCGCTGGTCGCCGTTGTTCTCGACCAGGACCTGACCACTCTGGGCGTCCATCAGCACATAGGATTTGGCGGCCAGTTGCGGCGGCGACGGGATGATCTGCTGGGCCGCCATGGAGACCGGCGCGACGATGAGCAGGGCTGCGGGCAGAAGTAAGCGTTTGGCAAAGCTGAAGATGTTCATCCGTCTCTCTGAGAAGTAGCTAATGGTCTAACAGGCCCTTGCGGGCAAAAGAAGAAGCCGTCAGTCCGGCTTCACCAGGGTGGGTTGGCCGAGGTTGGCCAGGCGCACGGAGTTCTGCACGTCTTGTGCTTCACCCTGAGTTCCGATCGGCCCCAGGCGTACCCGGTGCAGTATCTGCTGGTTGCGCACGACCGAGCTGATGAAGACTGGCGCACTCACCGTCTCGCTCAGCTTGGCCTTGAGGAGTTCCGCAGCGTCCGGATTGGCGAAGGCGCCCACCTGGAGATACAGGCCAGACGCTGCGAGTGAATCGTTTTTTTTTGCGTCGATCTGCACGGGCAGGACGGCGGCGGCATGCTGCTGCGGCGGCGGGGTGTACTGCTCGATTGGCGCGCTGGCAATCTGGGCGACAGGCTGGGGCTGGACCTGTGGTTTCGCCTGAGCGGCCATCTTCGGCTGGGCGAGGACCATGGGCACCGGGCGACCTTGGGCAGCCCACCACTCATGAGGATCAATGCCCTCGACCTTGACGCGGGCGGTGCCGGTTTCGGCATAGCCGAGCTTCTTCGCCGCAGCGAAGGACAGGTCGATGATGCGGTCGGAGTAGAACGGACCACGGTCGTTGACCCGCAGAATCACACTGCGGCCGTTATCGAGGTTGGTCACCCGGACATAGCTTGGCAACGGCAAGGTCTTGTGTGCGGCGGTCATGCCGTATAGATCATAGGCCTCGCCGTTGGCAGTGGCCTGACCGTGGAACTTGGTGCCGTACCAGGACGCCGTGCCAACCGCCTGATAACGACGCGCGTCGTTCATCGGGTAGTAGGTCTTGCCCAGCACGGTATAAGGGTTGGCCTTGATCGAGCCGTAATGCGGCATGGGCACGGCATCGGGAATGCGCGAGACGTCGACGTCCCACCATGGCGCGCCGTCCCTGTGTGGACGCGCGTAATCGCCGGGACCGGAAATCTGCCCGCCGGGTTGGACCGGTTCCGGCGCTCGGCTGCTCGAGCAGCTAGCCAGCAACAATGCTACGGCGCCATAGACGGCGACTCTTATCGGTTGTGGCATCGGTTAACGCCCGCCCCTTGCGTTGACCAGCAGTTCGGATAGCTGATGCACTGCCATGGAGTACATCACGCTGCGATTGTAGCGGGTAATGACGTAGAAGTTCGGAAGTCCCATCCAGTACTCCGCCCCCTCGTCACCCTCCAGCTTGAAAGCCGTAACCGGCACATCATCGCGCAGTGCGTCGCTGCTTGCCCAGCCCAGCGCCCTAAGATCGCCGACGTTCTTCACCGGGTCCAGCCCCTGGGTCAACCCTTCGTCGATTCGATCCCCACGAACCTTGGCGCGGGTGACCACCGGTGCACCAGCGACCCAGCCGTGGCGCTTGAAATAGCTGGCAACGCTGCCGATGGCATCCACCGGGTTATTCCAGATATCGATGTGGCCGTCGCCGTCGAAGTCCACGGCGTAGGCGCGGAAGCTGCTCGGCATGAACTGTGGCAAGCCCATGGCGCCAGCGTAGGAGCCCTTGAGCATCAGCGGATCGACCTGCTCTTCGCGAGCCAGCAGGAGAAACTCCTTGAGCTGCTTGCGGAAGAAGTCGGCACGCGGTGGGTAATCGAAGCCGAGGGTGGACAGCGCGTCGATCACGCGGAAGTTGCCGGTATTGCCACCATAGAAAGTCTCGACGCCGATGATCGCGACGATGACCTGGGCCGGTACGCCGTATTCCTTCTCGGCACGAGCCAGGGCCTCGGCATGCTGGCTCCAGAAGGTCACGCCTTTCTGGATTCGCGCCGGGGTGATGAAGATCGGGCGGTATTCCTTCCAAGGCTTGACCCGCTCGGCAGGCCGGGAGATGGCGTCGAGGATGGACTGCTTGCGCTCCACTTCACGGAACAGCTCCACCAGTTGCTCACCGGCGAAACCGTAGTCACGGGTCATCTCGGCGACGAACTCGGCCACCTGCGGCGATCCCTCGTAGTCCCCGGAAAATGCAGGTGCGGCTGCCCCCAGCAGTCCCACCAGGGCGGCCCCGGAGGCTGCCAACTGCATCCATTTGCGCAGTGCTTTCAAATCATTCACTCGTTTCAAACCTGGGCGATCCATTTGCGATGGGTATGAATCGCCATCAACACCCCAAACCCTGACAGCAGCGTCACCAGATGGGTTCCGCCGTAGCTAATGAAGGGCAGGGGCACCCCCACGACCGGCAGCAGTCCACTGACCATGCCGATGTTGACGAACACGTATACGAAGAAGGTCATGGTAAGACTGCCTGCCAGCAGCTTGCCGAACAGGGTCTGCGCCTGGGCGGTGATCACCAGGCCACGGCCAATCAGGAGCAGGTAGACCAGAAGCAGCAGGCAGGCGCCCACAAGGCCGAACTCTTCGCCGAGGACTGCAATGATAAAGTCCGTGTGACTTTCGGGCAAAAAATCCAGGTGCGACTGGGTGCCCAGCAGCCAGCCCTTGCCGAACACTCCACCCGATCCGATGGCGGCCTTGGACTGGATGATGTTCCAACCAGTACCCAGCGGATCGCTCTCCGGATCGAGGAAGGTCAGTACGCGCTGTTTCTGGTAATCGTGCAGGACGAAGTACCACATGGCCACCGCCACTGGCACCACCGCAGCCACAGCCCCGACGATCCAGCGCCATTGCAGACCGGCCATGAACAGCACGAAGGCGCCAGAAGCCAGGATCAGCAAGGCGGTGCCGAGGTCGGGTTGCTTCAGGATCAGCACGAAGGGCATCAGGATCAGCACCAGACTGATGGCGATGTGCTTGAGCTTCGGCGGCAGGTTGTGCCGCGACAGGTACCAGGCGATGGTCGCCGGCATGATGATCTTCATGAATTCCGAGGGCTGGAAGCGGATCACGCCGGGAATGTTGATCCATCGAGTGGCCCCCATCGCCGTGTGCCCCATGATTTCCACCACCACCAGCAACGCTACGCCGATCACATAGGCCAGGGGCACCCAACGTGCCATGAAGCGTGGTTCGAACTGGGCGATGACGATCATCGCGCCGATACCCAGACCGAAGGAGCTGGCCTGCTTCATCAGCAAGTCCCAATGCTTGCCGCTTGCCGAATAGAGGACGAACAGGCTACCGGCCGCCAGCATCAGGATGATCAGCAGCAGCCAGCCATCAATGTGCAGACGCTGCAGGAGCGTGGCGCGGCGCTTGAGCACGTCCTCCTGGGAGATGGTGCGGTCGAAGTTGCTGTTCATCGAATGGCGCTCTGCTGTTCAGCCAGCGGCTGCGGTGGTCTGAACTCGGGTTTCAACTGGCCATCCTCACCGAGGAGCCAGGCATCCATCACCTGCTTGACCACAGGTGCGGCAACGCCGGAACCGGACTCACCGTTCTCCACCATCACCGCCACGGCGATCTTCGGATCCTCGGCCGGGGCAAATGCGACGAACAGGGCATGGTCGCGATGGCGTTCCTGCACCTTGGAGCGGTCGTACTTCTCGCCCTGCTTGATGGCCACCACCTGGGCGGTACCGGACTTGCCGGCGATACGGTAGACGGAGGAAGCGCCGACCTTGTGCGCCGTACCTCGGGCACCGTGGACCACCTGTTCCATGCCGTTGCGGCCTGCATCCCAGTATTTCGGATCGCGCAGGATGATATCCGGCATCGGATTCGGGTCGATCGGCGGTTGCCCCTCGATGGTCTTGGCCAGGTGCGGACGAATCCATTTTCCCCGGTTGGCCATGAGCGCCACGGCTTGCGCAAGCTGAAGCGGCGTGGACTGCATGTAACCCTGGCCAATGCCGAGAATGAGGGTTTCACCCGGATACCAGGCCTGGCGATAGCGCGCACGTTTCCAGTCACGCGACGGCATCAGGCCCGGAGACTCCTCGAACATATCGAGGGCCACGCGCTGCCCGAAGCCGAAGCGGCTCATGTAGTCATGAAGGCGATCGATGCCCATTTTATGAGCAAGATCGTAGAAGTAGGTGTCATTTGACCGCATGATCGCGGTTTCCATGTTCACCCAGCCGTCACCGCTGCGGTTCCAGTTCCGGTATTTGTGGTCGTAGTTCGGCAGTTGGTAGAAGCCCGGATCGAACACACGCGAGGCCGGAGTAACCACGCCCGCGTCCAGGCCGGACACAGCCACCATCGGCTTGATGGTCGACCCTGGCGGATACAGGCCGCGCAGCACACGGTTGTAGAGCGGCCGGTCGATGGAATCACGCAATTCGGCATAGGCCTTGAAGCTGATGCCGGTGACGAAAGGGTTGGGGTCGAAGCTCGGCTGGCTGACCATGGCCAGCACGTCACCGCTGGAAGGCTCGATCGCGACGATGGCGCCACGCCGACCGGCCAAAGCTTGTTCGGCCGCTTCCTGCAGACGCACATCGAGGGTCAGGACCAAGTCCTTGCCGGGCTTCGGGTCAGTTCGCTTGAGCACGCGCAACACGCGGCCACGGGCGTTGGTCTCGACTTCCTCGTAGCCCACCTCTCCGTGCAACTGGTCTTCGTAGAAGCGCTCGATGCCGGTCTTGCCGATGTGGTGCGTACCGCTGTAGTTCACCGGATCGAGCTGCTTGAGCTCCTTCTCGTTGATCCGCCCGACATAGCCCACGGAGTGCGCGAAATGCGCGCCCTGCGGGTAATGGCGCACCAACTGCGCAACAACATCCACGCCGGGCAGGCGGAATTGGTTCACCGCCACGCGAGCGATCTGTTCTTCAGTCAGCTCGAACAGGATGGGAACCGGCTCGAAGGGCCGCCGCCCCTGCCGCATGCGCTTCTCGAACAGTGCGCGATCATCTGGCGTCAGCTGCAGCACCTCGACTATCACATCGAGGGTCTTCTCCCAGTCGGCAGCCCGCTCACGAGTGACGCTGAGACTGAAGCTGGGCCGGTTGTCGGCGATGATCACGCCATTGCGGTCGAAGATCAGCCCGCGCGTGGGCGGAATCGGCTGCACATGGACGCGATTGTTCTCGGACAGCGTCGAGTGGTACTCGTACTGGATCACCTGCAGGTAATAGAGACGGGCAATCAGTACGCAGGTCAGCAGCACCACCGCCACCGCGCCCACGACCACGCGCTGACGCACCAAACGGGCGTCTCTTTCATGGTCCTTCAGGCGAATCGGTTGCGGCATGGACTGGGCTTACTTGTGATAGGGGTGGCCGGACAGCACGGTCCAGGCACGATAGATCTGTTCGCCGATGAGGATGCGAACCAGCGGATGCGGCAACGTCAGCGGCGACAACGACCAACGCTGCTCGCTGCGCGCGCAAACCTCCGGGGCCAGCCCTTCCGGGCCACCGACCATGAGGTTGACGGTGCGCGAATCGAGGCGCCAGCGGTCCAGTTCAGCGGCCAGTTGCTCGGTGCTCCAGGGCCGACCTTGGACTTCCAGGGTAACGATGCGTTCCCCCGGTTGAACCTTGGCCAGCATGGCCTCGCCCTCCTGGCGGATCATTCGCGCCACGTCGGCATTCTTGCCACGCGTGGTCAGCGGGATCTCCACCAGTTCCAGGCTGAGCTCGGAAGGCAGGCGCTTGACGTACTCGTGCCAGCCCTCTTCCACCCAGCGCGGCATCCGCGTGCCAACGGCGATCAGACGTAGACGCAAAGGACGCCCCGCTTACTCGTGGCTGTGATGGGCGCGGCTCTGCTCGGCGCCCTGCCACAGGCGCTCCAGGTCGTAGAACTGCCGGGTGGCGACCTGCATCACATGCACCACGACATCGCCCAGGTCCAGCAGGGCCCACTCGCCGCCGTCCAGGCCTTCGCTGCCCAGGGGACGCACGCCTTGCTCCTTGACCTTCTCCAGCACGTTTTCGGCCAGGGACTTGACGTGACGGCCGGAGGTACCGCTGGCGATCACCATGAAATCAGTGATGCTGGTCTTGCCACGCACGTCGATAGTGGTGATTTCCTGACCTTTCAGGTCTTCCAGGGCCGCGATTGCGACCTTGACGAGTTCTTCGTTTTGCATCGGGTTCAACTACCTCAGTGAATCAGTTCGTCGCACGGTAAAGGTCGTGCGCATGGATATAGGCCAATACGGCGTCGGGCACGAGATAGCGCACCGAGCGCCCCTCCCCCAGCAATTGGCGAATCTGGGTGGCGGAAATTGCCAAGGGGGTCTGCCAGACAAAAGCTATCTGCCCGGCTGCCCCCTGCAGGGATTGAGGATCGACAGCGCTACGCGCCGCCAACAGGTCACGCAGGTCTTCCGGGGCCTCGCTGTCGGCATCCGGTCGTTGCAGGACCAGGATGTGGCAATGGTCGAGCAGCTCGCTCCAGCGATGCCAGCTCGGCAGTCCACAGAAAGCATCCCAGCCGACCAGCAGGAACAGCTGGTCATCGGTGCCCAACTCGGCACGCAGGGACTCCAGCGTCTCGATCGTCCAGGATGGGCGCTCGCGCTTGAGCTCACGATCATCCACCACCAGCGGCGCGACACCGCCCACCGCCAGTTGCACCATTTCCAGTCGCTGGGTCGCGGACACCCGCGGGCTGTCGCGGTGCGGCGGCCGAGCACTGGGAATCAGACGCAGCTCATCGAAGCCGAACTGCTCGGCCACCTCTACGGCGCTGCGCAGATGACCGATGTGCACAGGATCGAAAGTGCCGCCGAAGAGACCGATGCGCTTACCCATCAGGTGCGTACGTGACCGTCGCCGAAGACCACGTACTTCTCGCTGGTCAGACCTTCCAGACCGACCGGCCCGCGGGCGTGCAGCTTGTCGGTGGAAATGCCGATCTCCGCGCCCAGGCCGTACTCGAAGCCATCGGCGAATCGGGTCGAGGCGTTGACCATCACCGAAGCGGAGTCCACCTCGGTGAGGAAGCGCCGGGCATCACTGAAGTTCTCGGTGATGATGGCGTCGGTGTGCTGCGAGCCGTAGGCATTGATGTGCTGGATGGCCTGGTCGAGGCCGTCGACGATACGGATCGAAAGGATTGGCGCGTTGTACTCGGTGCGCCAGTCTTCTTCGGTCGCCTCCAGCACGTCATTGCCCAGCAAGGCACGAGTGGCCGTGTCGCCACGCAGCTCCACGCCCTTGTCGCGGTAGATGGCGGCCAGCGGTGGCAACACGCGGGCGGCAATGCCCTCGTGAACCAGCAGGGTTTCCATCGTATTGCACGGCGCGTAGCGCTGGGTCTTGGCGTTGTCGGCCACGCGAATCGCCTTGTCCAGGTCGGCGGCAATGTCGATGTAGACGTGGCAGATGCCGTCCAGGTGCTTGATCACAGGCACCTTGGCCTCACGGCTTATGCGCTCGATCAGGCCCTTGCCGCCGCGCGGGACGATCACGTCCACGAACTCCGGCATGCTGATCAGCGCGCCCACGGCAGCACGGTCGGTGGTTTCCACCACTTGAACCAGCTCGCTCGGCAGACCGGCTTCGGCCAGCCCCTTCTGAATGCAGATGGCGATTGCCTGGTTGGAATGGATGGCCTCGGAACCGCCGCGCAGGATGGTGGCGTTGCCGGATTTCAGGCAAAGGCTGGCGGCATCGATGGTCACGTTCGGCCGCGACTCGTAGATGATCCCGATCACACCCAGCGGCACGCGCATCTTGCCCACCTGGATACCGGACGGCAGATAGCGCATGTCACGGATCTCGCCGATGGGGTCCGGCAAGGTGGCGACCTGGCGCAAGCCCTCGATCATGTCGTCGATGCGTGCCGGGGTCAGCGCCAGGCGATCGAGCATGGCTGGCTCGAGACCGTTGGCCCGGCCGTTGGCCAGGTCCTGCTCGTTGGCGGCGGACAGCTCGGCACGGGCTGCATCCAGGGCATCGGCGGCAGCCAGCAGGGCGCGGTTCTTCTGCGCGGTGCTGGCACGGGCGGCCACGCGCGAGGCAGCGCGCGCGGCGCGGCCAAGGCGGGTCATGTAATCGAGAACGGACTCGGTCATGGTCTCGGGTTCTGGCGAAAGGAAAGCGGCTGATTATAGCGGCCACGCTCGCCCGCGCCCAGCGGCGCCGGGCGGATGGTAGACAGGCCATTCCATGGGGCTTGCCGGTAACGACACAAGCCTCGGCCCAGGCGGGCTGCGGACGGGACGGTGACACCCGGCCAGCGCGCCCACCCGAAGGTTGGGTAAACAAAAGTGTCTCCGCTGTTTACCTTCCAATCGCAGTCGTCGCACAAGAACAAGAAGCGCCCCGGCGCCGGAGAACCCGCCATGCGTTACCAGACCGACTTCGTCCCGCAGTACCTGAACGATGCGCCACGCATCCTCCAGATCGGCCCCTGGACACTGCATTACCAGGCTTTCTCCGAGCACGCCCAAGACGGTCGCGAGCCGATCCTGATGCTCGGCGGCGCCTTTCAGAGCTTCCGCTCCTTTGTCGCCGAGGTGCAGGAACTGCTGCCCCACCATCCGGTGATCCTGCTTGATCTCCCGAGCCAGGGCGGCAACCTGCAACTGGCGCCCGAGCTTTCGCTCGAACAACTGGCCGACCTGATCTCTGCCTTCGCCGACGAACTCCGGCTACCACCACTGATGCCAATCGGCCTGTCCTACGGCTCCGCCCTGGCAGCCCTGTTCGCCGTGCGCCATCCCCGGCATTGCGCGCGCCTACTGCTGGCTGGAATCACAGCATTCGGCCGCCCCGGTGCCCGGCGACTGCTGGAAGAAGGCCTGGATTTACTTGCCGAAGGCCAGGTCCAGCGCTTCGCCCAGGGTGCCCTGACCGGCCTGATCAACCCACTGCGCCTGGAAGAAACCGGTATCTCACTGGTCTTCCGCAAGGCACTTTTGCGACAGATGCAGCGTCTTTCCCCGCAAGAACTTGAACGATACCGGCAGAATAGCCAGCGCCTGCTTACATTCCCCGGATTCGAACGCCACCCGGCGTGCCCAACCCTGGTGCTGGCCGGTGAATTCGATCACTTCACCCAACCCTGGGAGCACGCAGGCTTTGCCGCCGCCTGCGCCGACGCCGACTGCGCCCTTATCCACAATGGCGATCACCTCGCCCAGTTCGAACAGCGCGAAGCCTGCGCCAGCTTCTATCGTCCGTTCCTGCTAGGTAGCGCCCTGCCCTTTGCCAGTTCCGGCGCCACGCGCCTGGCCCGCAATCGCCTGGAGCGCCTGGAGCGACGCCAGGAACCGCGAGTGGCCCCGTTGAACCGGCGCGGCCGGTTGCTGCACGACGAAGGGGGCGACTGGCCAGTAGAGATTAACGAACTGGGGTTCTTCGGTGGCCTGGTGGCCGGCAATCTGCCGAGCGCACTGCCCTCGCGTGGATGGCGCCTGCAGGCTGGTGATTTGCCGGAACTGGATGTATTGCCCCTGCGCCATGAAGGCGACGCCCTCGCCCTGGTCTTCCCGCACACCGACGCAGCGGCCAGCGAGGCGCTGGCAGCCCAGGTTGTGCACGCGGAGCCGCGAGCCGTGGCTTATGCCTGATCAACAACTGCCACGTCATCGCGGGAGCGAATTCATTCGCGAATAAATTCGCCCCCACATCAAAAACCCATCGTCACGTACGCGCCTCCACCACCCTCACCAATGCCGGCCAGGCATCCTGCGGAGTCGTCGCCAGCTCTTTCGGGTCATGCACCCGAGTTTCGTTAAAACCGCAAGCCTCGAAGCCGCTGGTTATGGCGGCATCGTCCCGATAATGGAGGTAGTAGCGGCCACGGGTCAGCCGGCCAACAAGATCGATCCCCCAGCGCAGCTGGCGATAACGCGGATGCTCGCGCAGGTCAGGATAGAGATCGGTGAGGTAGGTGGCAGACGGAAACTGCTTCAGCTCGCCCGCCAGGCGGCACCAGAAGGCTTCTATCACCGGCAGATCGAAGTAATTCACCAAGCCTTCGGTGATCACCAGCACCGGCTCTTCATGATCCAGCCCGGAAAACAGCGCCTGCAGGTCATTCACACCCTGCTCGGCAAGGATATCCACAGGGCGCACCTGGTGCCGCGCATCCAGCCAGCCCTCTTCATGGAGCAGCAGACGCTTGCGTGCAGCCATGGGCGGCAGGTCGGCCTCCAGGTATCGCAGCTCCGGATAGCGGGAGCAGAAACGCCGCCCCCGGGGCGACAGGCCGCAGGCAATCTCCACCACCTGGCGCACACCGCGCCGCTCGATAGCTTCGTGCAGCAGGGCGTCGATCAATAGATGGCGTTGCAGCAGGAAGCGCTCGACATCCAGCCCAAAAGCCACTCGCGCGCCCCAGCTCACCGGCGCCAGAGCCGCGTGGGCGAAGCGTCCGAAAGGCGTAACGAAGGGTTCTTCGGCAAGCTGGTGGCGATACCAGACGTAACCGGTGTAATGCGCACTGGGCGTGATGTGCGCACTGTCGAGACGGGCAGCTCGGGACATGGCAACGGGCTCTTGTTATTTTGCGTGACGATTCCGACGCTGGCGTTCAGCTTCGGCTCAGCATGCTTCCGTATAATCGCGAGCCTATTCCGACCCGTAACCCTGCGACAGCCCCATGTCCTGCGATCCCATCCTTAGTTTGCCCTGGCCTGGCGCCCGCCCGCTGACCGACGCCTTTTTCGACCGCGATGCCCAACGGGTGGCCCGCGAGCTGCTGGGCAAGGTGATACGCCATCGGGCAGGCGATCGCTGGCTATCCGCCCGCATCATCGAGACCGAGGCCTACTATCTGGTGGACAAGGGCAGCCACGCGTCCCTTGGCTACACGCACAAGCGTCGTGCCCTGTTTCTCGATGGCGGGCACATCTATATGTATTACTCCCGCGGCGGCGACTCACTGAACTTCAGCGCCCATGGCGCCGGCAACGCGGTGCTGATCAAGTCCGGATACCCCTGGGTAGACGCCATATCCCCCGACGATGCCCTGGCTGCCATGCAACGCAACAACCCCGACGCCCAGGGCCTGCCCCGCCCCGCCGAGCGCCTCTGCGCCGGCCAGACGCTGCTGTGCAAATCCCTTGGCCTGAAGGTGCCCGACTGGGACGGCCAGCGCTTCGACTGGCAGCGTCTGTTCGTTGAAGACGTCGACCAACGTCCCGCCTGCATCATCCAGAGCGCGCGCCTGGGAATCCCCCACGGCCGCGACGAGCACCTGCCCTATCGCTTCGTCGATGCCGCCTACGCTCGCCATTGCACGCGCAACCCGCTGCGCCGCGGGCAGGTCGAAGGACGCGACTACACGCTGATCGAGGACACACACGCATGAGCCAATGGTTCGACCAGGTCACCGCCTGGCTTGGCGCCAACCCGGAATGGTTGGGACTGGCCATTTTCCTGATCGCCTGCATCGAATGCCTGGCCATCGCCGGCATCGTCGTCCCTGGCGTCGCACTGCTGTTCGCAGTCGGTGTGATGGCGGGCAGCGGCGCCCTGGAACTCTGGGAAACCCTGCTCCTGGCCTACACGGGCGGCCTGGTGGGCGACATGATCTCCTACGGCCTGGGTCGACGCTTCCACCAGAACATTCGCCGCCTGCCACTGCTGCGCGACCATCCCGAATGGATCAGCGGCGCGGAGAGCTACTTCCAGCGCTACGGCATCGCCAGCCTGCTGGTGGGCCGCTACATTGGCCCGCTGCGCCCCATGCTGCCGATGGTCGCAGGCATGCTCGACATGCCTTTCCCGCGCTTCGTCGCCGTGAGCATGCTGGCGGCAGCCGGATGGGCCGTGGCCTACCTGGTTCCTGGCTGGGCCACCGGCGCGGCATTGCGCCTGCCGCTGCCGGAAGGTTTCTGGAGTGAGGCCGGGGTCGTGATAGTCGCGATCATCGCCATGCTCGGCCTTATCGTTCACAGCACGCTACGCGAGAAACGCTCGGCTAACCCGCTGGCAGCCGGCCTGTGTCTGGCGGCCCTGGGCGCACTATTGATCGGCTGGCCGCACCTGCAGGCGCTGGACCAGGGACTGATGGCACTGGTTCAGGAACAGCGCGGAGCCAGCCTCGATCATTTGATGGTGCTGGTCACCCGCGTTGGCGACTTCAACACCCAGTTGCTCGCCGGTGCCATGCTCGGCGCCCTCCTGTTGCTGCTGCGCCAGTGGCGCCCAGCCTGCTTCGCCATTGGCACCCTGTTGATCACTGGGCTGGCCAACACCGGCCTCAAACACTTCTTCGCGCGGGCACGGCCCGAGGTACTCGTCGAACCGCTAACCACGTTCAGCTTCCCCAGCGGCCATAGCTCGGCGGCCTTCGCGTTCTTCCTGGTACTGGGGATTCTCGCCGGTCGCGGCCAGCCGGGGCGCCTGCGCCTGACCTGGCTGCTGCTGGCCTGCCTGTCGGCGCTACCCATCGCCCTGTCGCGGGTCTACCTCGGTGTGCACTGGCCCACGGACGTCATCGCCGGCGCCCTACTGGCTGGCGGCATCTCGGCAGCCGGCCTTGCGCTGATGCAGCGTGCAGCGCCATTGACGGCCATGAGCCCAAGGGTGTGGGTACTGATCCTGCCGGCCTGCCTGGCCCTGCTCGGAGGCATCGCCACCTGGGCCCTGCCGGAAGCGCTGGCGCGATACCGCTACTAGTGGCTGTCCCAATCAGGCATGGCGGGGTTCCTTCAGGCGATGGACTCGCCCTGCATCTGATCGAGCAGGCCCTGAAGAAAATCCAGGCGCTCATCGGGATCACCCAGGGTCAGCAGGTGAATCTTTTCCTTGATGTGGAACGGCAGCAGGTAGGAAAGCTGATTGGCCAGCGCCTGTTGCCCTTCCACTACGCCGCCCATGCCCAGGCCCTGGACCATCGGGTGCTCGGCCAGGGCATTGAGCAGCGCCGCCAGGTCGGCGTGCTCCGCGCGCAGCGGGCGCTCGGGCTCCTCGGCCAGCCATTCGACTTCGGCGAGCGTCAGCTGATCGCGCAGCACTTCCGCCTTGCTGACATGAAAGCGCCGCCCGCCCTGCACGCGAATACCTAGCAGACCGTTGGGGCGCTGTTGCCAGTCGCGGATCACCGCCTCACAACCGACAGCGGCGAACCGACTGGCCGCCTCACCCACTTCCTGGCCTTCGAGAATGCAGACAACGCCGAAGCCTTCACTCTGCTTCATGCAGCGCCCCAGCATGTCCAGATAGCGCGCCTCGAATATCTGCAAGTCCAGCGTGCAGCCCGGAAACAGCACGGTGTTGAGCGGAAACAACGGCAACTTCATGCGTCGACCTCAAGCAATCATGGCAACAGCGAGCGGCAACAGGACCGCCGTGGCGACCCCCATGAGGCTCATCGCCAGGGCGGCAAAGGCACCACACTCCTCGCCTTCCTGCAAAGCCCGCGCGGTACCAACCGCGTGGGCGGTGAGCCCCAGGGCAATGCCCTGCGCCGCGGGGTGACGCACACCACAACGGCGCAGCAACTCCGGCCCGAGAATGGCGCCGAGAACACCGGTAATCAGCACGAACACCGCCGCCAGGGCCGCCACCCCGCCAAGCTGCTCGGCCACGAGCATGGCGATGGGCGAGGTCACCGACTTCGGCAGCAACGTCATCAGCACCATGCGCTCAGTGCCGAACCACCAGCCCAGCACAGCTACCGACAGCGTAGCGAAGAGCCCACCGAACACCAGCGTCAGCAAGGTCGGCCAGAACAGCTGGCGAATGCGCCGCAGGTTGAGAAAGAGCGGCACAGCCAAAGCAACCGTGGCCGGACCGAGGAAGACCGTCAGGAGCTGGGTGCTCTGGCGATACTCCTGATAGCTGATGCCGAAGGCCAGCAGCACACCGATCAGCAGCAGCATGGACAGCAGCACCGGTTGCAGGAATACCCAGCGGGTCTTCTCGTACGCCGCCACGGCCAATTGATAGGCCGCCAGGGTCATGCCGAAGCCGAACAACGGGTGATGCACCACCGCCTGAACGGCGGCTTGCCAGTCGAGGCTCATATGTCCTCCCGGCGATTTGCCTGGCGATCGATGAGCTTCTGCATCAGCCAGCCACAGAAAAGGAAGGCAGCCAGCAGCGACAGCACCAGCGCACCGACGATGGCCCAGAAGTCCGCCCAGATTGCCTGCGCATAGACCATCACGCCCACCGCCGGCGGCACCAGCAGCAGCGGCAGGTAGCGCAACAGGCTGCTGGCGGCCAGGCTCAGCGGCTCGCTCACCTCCCCACGCACCAGCAGATAGAGGAACAGCAGCACCAGGCCAATGATGGGCCCGGGAAGCATCGACAGGAACAGGGCATTGAGCCCGCTACCGATCAGCTGGAACAGCACCAGCCAGGTCAGTCCGCGCAACAGCATGAAATTCTCCACCGGTCAGGTCCGGCCAGGCAGGGCCTCGGCCGGGGGCATTATAGGCTTGCCGGCTGTCCCGCTATAACCCGCCATTCGCAGGGGGCATGGCGTCTTGACCCGCCGGGGCCGGCATGATGATCTAAGCGCTGCACGCAAGAAGGGGCCCACCCCGAATCATAAGAATTACAACACTGCATCCACGGAGGATGACGTATGGCGTTCGTACCAGTAGCGGAACTGAAGAACTACGTTGGCAAGGAACTCGGCCACTCGGAATGGGTGACGATCGACCAGAATCGCATTAACCAGTTCGCCGAATGCACCGGCGACCACCAGTTCATCCACGTCGACCCGGAGCGCGCCAAGCAGACCCCCTTCGGCTCCACCATCGCCCACGGTTTCCTCAGCCTGTCGCTGATTCCCAAGCTGATCGAAGGCCTGCTGATCATGCCCGAAGGCCTGAAAATGGTCGTCAACTACGGCCTCGACAGCGTGCGTTTCATCCAGCCGGTGAAAGTCGACGCCCGCGTGCGCCTGGCGGTGAAAGTGTCTGACATTACAGAGAAGAACCCGGGCCAGTGGCTGATCAAGGCTCTCTGCACCCTGGAGATCGAAGGCCAGCAGAAGCCCGCCTACGTCGCTGAGTCCATCAGCCTCTGCTTCGTCTGAGCCCTTCCTCGTCACCAAAAAAGCCCGCAATCGCGGGCTTTTTTGCGCCACACTGAAAGGCAGATGCAAGGAAAAGGACACCCGATGAAGCCGCTTCTGCCCCTCAGCCTCGCCATCCTGCTTGCAGCCTGCGGCGAGGGCGAACCCCTCACGCCGCCGGATGCCCGCCTGCCGGACGGTTCCCGCTACCGCGGCGAACTGGTCGACGGCCTGCTGCAGGGACCGGGCCGCCTGGACTACAACAACGGCACCAGGTTCGAAGGCCAGTTCAAGGATGGTCAGCCCGAGGGCCAGGGCGAATGGCACGGCCCCAACGGCCTGGTCTACGTCGGCGAATTCAAGTCGGGCCTGTTCCATGGCCGGGGCCGCCTCGCCTACGGCAATGGCACAACCTACGAAGGCGGCTTCGCCCACAACCAGTTCGACGGCGAAGGCACCCTGCGCCAGGGCGAGGTCACCTATCGCGGCCAGTTCCGCAACGACAAGTACCAGGGCTTCGGCATCCTCGAATGGTCCGACGGAAGCAATTACCAGGGACACTTCAAAGCCGGCCAGCCGGATGGCGAAGGCGTTCGTACCGATGAAGCGGGCAATCGTTTCAGCGGGCGATTCAAGCGTGGCCAACTGGAGGGCCAAGGGGCCTATCAGGGGCAGGACGGTTCCAGTTACATCGGCGAGTTCCGCAACAGCCTGTTCGACGGCAAGGGGCGCTTCACCAGCGGTGACGGCGATGTCTGGAGCGGCACCTTCAAGGAGGGCAACCTCGTTGGTGAGGGCGAATTCACCGGGGCCGATGGCAGCCACTACGAGGGCCACTTCCGGCACTGGCGCTACCAAGGCGAGGGCAAGCTGTCGCTGGCCGACGGCAGTCGCTACCAGGGGCACTTCAACGACGGTCTCTACGGTGGCACCGGCAGCCTGACACTGCCCGATGGAAAGCGTGAAACCGGCATCTGGCAGGAGGGCACGCGCATCCGCGACGAAAAGGGCAAGGCCCTGCCCGATCCACTGGAAATCGGCCTGCTGGCCCAGGGGCACCTGCTCGAACAAGCAATCGATGCCCTGCCGGTGTCCACCCCGGAAGTGGAGCTTTACTCCATCAGCCTCGCCGGTGACGGCCGCCAGAGCGTTTTCCTGCGCGAAGCAGACTACGTCTCCAGGCTACTGGCCGAGCGTTTTGGCGCCCACGGCCAGATCACCCTGGTCAACCACCGCGAACATATGACCGACCGTCCCCTGGCCACCCGGGAAAGTCTGTCCCGCGCCATCCGGGCCGTTGCCAGGCGCAGCGGACCAGAAGACCTGGTGTTCATCTACCTCACCAGCCACGGCTCGCCGACCCATGAACTGGCCCTGGAGCAACCCGGCCTTCAGTTGGGCCACCTGCCCGCGCAGGAGCTTGCAGACCTGCTCGTTCCTCTCAAGGACAGATACAAGGTACTGGTGATCTCCGCCTGCTACTCCGGCGGATTCATTCCTCCCCTGAAGGACGACAGGACCCTGATCATGACTGCGGCCCGTACCGATCGCGTATCCTTCGGATGCTCCGAGGAGAACGACTTCACCTACTTCGGCCGCGCGCTATTCGCCGACGCCTTCAGCGAGACAGACGACCTGGAGCGGGCCTTTGGCATCGCCAGGGAGAAAGTCGCCGAGCGCGAGAAGGCCGACGACTTCGAAGCCTCGGAACCGCAGATCTGGGCGCCCAAGTCCGTCACCGCGCGCTGGCGTGCGCTTCGTGAGCACCAGGCGGAGCAGGCACTGACCGCGCAAAGCGCCACGAACCCCGACAAAACCGCTCGTAGCCACTAAGCTCAGCTTGTATCAGCGGAGAAACAACATGCATCTGACGCCCCAGCACATACTGCTCGCCGGCGCCACTGGATTGACCGGCGAGCATTTGCTCGACCGCCTGCTCAACGAACCCACGGTTGCTCGCGTCCTGGCCCCCACACGGCGCCCGCTGGCCGGACACCCACACCTGCTGAACCCCGTCGGCCCGCTGGCCGATCTGTTGCCGCAGCTGCAGGGACAGGTGGACGTCGCCTTCTGCTGCCTGGGCAGCACCATCCGCCAGGCCGGAACCCAGGAAATCTTCCGCTCCGTGGACCTGGACCTGGTCCTGGCCTTCGCCCAGCGCGCCCGCGAACTGGGTGCCCGGCACTTCATCGTGATCAGCGCCCTCGGAGCCAATCGCGCGTCCTCGATCTTCTACAACAAGGTCAAGGGCGAGATGGAGGAAGCTCTCAAGGCCATGGACTGGCCGCAACTGACCATCGCCCGCCCATCCCTGTTGATAGGGCCGCGCAGCGAGTTCCGTTTCGGCGAACGCCTGGCCGCGACCTTCATGCGCTGGCTGCCCGGCAAGTACCGTGGCATCGATGTCTGCACCCTGGCCCGCGCGCTCTGGCGCCTGGCGCTGGAAGAGGAAGACGGTATTCGCATCATCGAGTCGGACGATCTGCGTCGCCTCGGTCGCTGACAACGGCGGGAGCACGCCCGCCGTTGGCCGAAATCCCCGCGCCCTTGCGATTCGCCCCCTGCTAAGGTGAACGACGTCTTTTGCCGGAGACAGCCAGCATGGGCTTCTACGATCGCCACATCCTGCCCCACCTGATCGACTTCGCCTGCGGCATGGGGCACGTGATGAAGACCCGTTCCCTGGTCGTGCCCCAGGCCGAGGGCCAGGTGCTGGAGATCGGCATCGGGACCGGCCTGAATCTCGCTTTCTACGATCCCACCCGCGTCAGTCGCGTCACCGGCGTCGACCCCGCTGCGCAGATGCAGGCACTGGCACGCAGGCGCGCTGACGCCATCGCGATCCCGGTAGAGACCATCGCCCTGGAACTCGGCGAGATCCAGGCCGCCGACGCCAGCTTCGACAGCATCGTCTGCACCTTCACCCTCTGCACCATTCCGGACGCAATTGCCGCCCTGCGTGAAATGCGCCGCGTGCTCAAGCCTGGCGGGCGCCTGCACTTCGCCGAGCACGGCCTGGCGCCGGACCTCGCCGTGGTGCGCTGGCAGCACCGCCTCACCCCGTTATGGAAACCGCTGGCCGGCGGCTGTCACCTCGACCGTGACATCCCGCGCCTGATCGAATCCGGTGGTTTCAACATCGGCGAGCTGCACAGTGGCTACCTGCCCGGCCCAAAACCCATGACGTTCGTCCACCGTGGATGGGCGGATTGACGCCGTCCTGCCGAAGTACAAGGATTCGTCCTTCACCCCAGAGGGATCGCTTATGAGTCTCGAATCGGTCCGTGCCTTCTTCGCCGGGAAGGCGCCCGAAATCGACATTATCGAACTGCAGACCAGCACCGCCACCGTGGCCCTGGCGGCGGAAGCCCATGGCGTTGAGCCCGGCCGAATCGCCAAGACCCTGGCCTTTCGCATAGGCGAGGACGCCGTGCTGGTGGTGGCACGCGGCGACGCACGCATCGACAACCGCAAGTTCAAGGAAACCTTTGGCGCCAAGGCCAAGATGCTGGATGCCGAAACGGTGGAAGCCCTGACCAGCCATCCAGTGGGCGGAGTTTGTCCGTTCGGTCTGGCCACACCGCTAGCCGTCTATTGCGACCGGTCCCTGCAGGCCTTCGATGAAGTGGTGCCAGCGGCGGGCGCCGTGCACAGCGCAGTGCGCATAACCCCGGCCTACATGGCCGAGTTGGTGGAAGCGAAATGGGTGGACGTCTGCCAGGAGCCGGCTTGAGTCACGAGCGGCCATCACTTCTTGTAGGGGTGAATTCATTCGCCAAGGGATGCGCAGCATCCCCCCGCAAACCCGAGGGCCGAGCCTACGCCCCGGTTGGCGAATGAATTCGCCCCTACAGGTTCAATACCCGCCGGTAACGCCCAGCGTCACACCCAATTCCGCCGCTACCGCAAAGGGCAGCAGCAGCGTATCCAGCAAGGCGCTGGCGGGCAGGTCGAGCGCTGGGTAGGCCGGCGGCTCGACGCCGAAGCGATCCGTGGGGCAGCAGCCGCCATTGAGCGAATACCAGTCCAGACGGGTGCCGGAATAGATGATCGGCGCCCCCGGCTTGGCGGCGTTGAGGGTCGCGACGCTGGCGCAGCCCTGCATCAGGACGAATGCCAGCAAGGGTGCCGCAAGGCGACTAGTCATCGACGCCCTGATGGTGTTCGCCCCAACGCGGCAGCATGTCCTGGGGAATGTCCAGCAGGTTGAGGATGCGCGCCACCACGAAGTCCACCAGGTCATCGATGGTCTGCGGCTGGTGATAGAAACCCGGCGAGGCAGGCACGATCACCGCGCCAAGGTTGGACAGCTTGAGCATGTTTTCCAGGTGGATACTGGAATAAGGCGCCTCGCGCGGCACCAGGACCAGTTGGCGGCGCTCCTTCAGGGTCACGTCGGCGGCACGCTCGATCAAGTTGTTGCAAGCGCCAGTAGCGATGGCCGAGAGCGTCCCGGTGGAACAGGGCACCACCACCATCGCTGCTGGTGCGCCGGAACCGGACGCCACCGGGGACATCCAGTCTTCCTTGCCGTAGCAACGAATCTGTCCCGGTGCGGCACCGGTGTACTCGCTGAGGAATGCCTGCATGGCCTGGGGCTTGGCCGGCAAGGTGACGTCGGTTTCAGTGGCCATCACCAGCTGCGCTGCCTTGGAAATCAGGAAATGCACCTCGCGGTCTTCCTGGATCAGGCAGTCCAGCAGGCGCAGGCCGTACTGCGCGCCAGAGGCGCCGGTCATTGCCAGCGTGATGCGGGAAGGTCCGTTCATGGCCTCACTCCGCCAGGGCCGAGGCCAGCTTGCCGTGCAGGCCGCCGAAACCACCGTTGCTCATGATCACTACCTGGGTGCCGGGTGCGGCAATGGCCTTCACGCCCTCGATGATGGACTCCAGGGATTCACACACCTGGGTCGGCACGCTGGAGCCGGCAACGGTGGCCGCAAGGTCCCAGCCGAGGTTCGGCGGTGCGTACCAGAACACCTGGTCGGCCAGCTTCACCGAGTCGGGCAGGCCGTCGCGGTGGGCGCCGAGCTTCATGGAGTTGGAACGCGGCTCGATCACCGCGACCACTGGAGCATCGCCAACGCGCTTGCGCAGGCCGTCGAGGGTGGTGGCGATAGCGGTCGGGTGGTGGGCAAAGTCGTCGTAGATGGTTACGCCCTTCACTTCCGCCACCTTCTCCATGCGCCGCTTGACGCTCTTGAAGACGGACAGCGCAGCGACTCCCAGCTCCGGCACCACGCCGACATGGCGGGCCGCAGCCAGCGTCGCGAGCGCATTGGCGACGTTGTGTTGGCCGGTCAGTTCCCAGTCCACGGTGCCGGCGACCTGGCCTTCGAACAGCACTTCGAAACGCGAGCCGTCTTCGGCCAGCAAGCGTGCCTGCCATTGGCCGCCTTCACCGGTGGTCTGCACCGGGGTCCAGCAGCCCATGTCCAGCACGCGCTTGAGGGCGCTTTCGGAAGTCGGATGAATGACCAGCCCCTCGCCAGGGATGGTACGCACCAGGTGATGGAACTGACGCTCGATGGCCGCGAGATCGGGGAAGATGTCAGCGTGATCGAATTCGAGATTGTTGAGGATGGCGGTGCGCGGGCGGTAGTGGACGAACTTGGAGCGCTTGTCGAAGAAGGCGCTGTCGTACTCGTCGGCCTCGACAACGAAGAAGGGTGTGCCGCCCAGGCGCGCGGAAACGCCGAAGTTCTGCGGAACGCCGCCGATCAGGAAGCCCGGGCTCATGCCGGCATGCTCCAGTACCCAGGCCAGCATGCTGGTGGTGGTGGTCTTGCCGTGGGTACCGGCGACCGCGAGCACCCAGCGCCCCTGCAACACATGGTCGGCCAGCCACTGCGGGCCAGAGACGTAGGGCAGGCCCTTGTTCAGTACGTACTCCACGGCCGGGTTGCCGCGGGACAGGGCATTGCCGACCACGACCAGGTCCGGAGCGGGTTCCAGATGGGCGGGCTCGTACCCCTGCATCAGCTCGATTCCCTGGGCCTCCAGCTGGGTGCTCATGGGCGGGTAGACGTTGGCGTCGGAGCCGGTGACACGATGGCCAAGTTCCTTGGCCAGCACCGCCAGCGAACCCATGAAGGTGCCGCAGATGCCGAGGATGTGGATATGCATGGATGACCTCTGAAACGGGCCGCCCCGGCCCGGAAAAAACTTGTCGCAGGTTAGCACAGCGGCCTCCCCTGGGGCCTAGGAGGCTGGTGTATGGGCGAATGAATTCGCCGAGCAGGCCGACGGTCTGCCATGCGCTCCCTTCGGACCGCTACGCGATCCTTGGCGAATGAATTCGCCCCTACAAGGATGAAGCGAACCGGCTAGCCGCGATTCGACCGCACGATGTCGAAAAAGGTCTCGATGATGCGCCGCGAACCCTGCTCGCGCAGGCACACCAGCGTCTCCGTCATGCGCTGCAGGCAGTCGCGGATCGGCAGCACATGCACGTTGGCACTGGCCCCCACCTCGGCCGCCGAAACAAGGCCCACGCCAAGGCCCGCAGCGACCATCTCGAAGGTAGCCTCGCGACCCTCAACCTCGATGGCCGGACGGATGGCGATGCCTGCTCGGCGCATCTCTTCCTCGAGTATTTGCCGGGTCATGGAGCCACGCTCGCGCAACACCATCGGCATGTCCTCCAGGTCGGCAAGGACGATCGACTCACGCGCAGCCCATGGGTGCGAGTGGGCCACGAACGCCACCAGCGGATCAGCACTGAGCACATGTGTGATCAGGCTGTCGTCTTCGACAACGCGACCAAGCAGGGCAAAGTCCGCCTTGTACTCCTGCAGCCGGCGCAGGCATTCGTCGCTGTTTCCCGTGACCAGGCTGACGCGGATGCCCGGGTAACGCTCGCAGAAGCGCGCTATGTGCCCCAGCAGGTGCACGGGCGAATCCACCGCCAGGGTCAGGCTGCCTGTCTCCAATGCGCGTGAGGTGGAAAGCAGTTCCTGCGCTTCGGCTTCGGCTGCGAATAGCCGCTGGGTGATGGTCAGCAGACGTTCGCCGAGGTCGGTCAATTGCACCGAGCGCTTGTTGCGGTGGAACAGCAGGATGCCGAAACGTTCCTCCAGCTTGCGCACCTGGTCGGAAACCGCCGGTTGGCTGAGGAACAGGGCCTCGGCCGCACGGGTGAAATTGCCCTGCACCGCCACGGCGTGGAAGGCCTTGAGCTGTGCCTGGGAAACCGCCATTCGCCTGCTCCTCGATAAATAAGCTCAACTTATATTTGAAATACTATAAATCGATTTTTTTTATTTTTATGGAATTGGTTTTATCTCTCCATCGCAACGCGCCCTCACCAGAACAACGCTGGAGACGACCATGACCAAAGCCGAATTCCCCACCAACGCCCAACCGCTGGCAGCCCCCGCCCTCGGCGAGCCCTACCTGCTGACTCCCGGTCCGCTGACCACTTCCAAGGCCACCAAGGAAGCCATGCTGCGTGACTGGGGCTCGTGGGATGGCGCCTTTAACCTGGTAACCGCAGAAGTGCGCCAGGAACTGCTCTCCATGGCTGGCGTGCAGGACGACAGCTTCGCCTGCGTTCCCCTGCAGGGCAGCGGCAGCTTCTCGGTAGAAGCCGCCCTGGCCACTGCCATCCCCCGCGATGGCAAGTGCCTGATCCTGATGAACGGCGCCTACGGCCAGCGTGCCGCCAAGACCCTCGACTACCTCGGCCGCGCCTACATCACCCTGGACAAGGGTGACTACCTGCCGCCGCAACCGGATGAAGTCGACGCCCTGCTGCAGGCCAACCCGGACGTTACCAACGTCTTCCTGGTCCACTGCGAAACCAGCTCCGGCATCCTCAACCCGCTGCGCGAAGTCGCCGACGTGGTGAAGGCACACGGCAAGAGCCTGATCGTCGACGCCATGAGCTCCTTTGGCGCGGTGCCGCTGACCGTCAATGAAGTCGCCTTCGACGTGCTGGTGTCTTCCGCCAACAAATGCATCGAGGGCATCCCCGGCTTCGGCTTCGTGATCATCCGCCGCTCGGTGCTGGAAGCCGCCAAGGGCCGCGCCCATTCCCTCGCCCTGGATATCTATGAGCAATGGCTCTACATGGAGCGCACCGGCCAGTGGCGCTTCACCCCGCCGACCCACAGCGTGGTGGCCTTCCGCGCGGCGTTGGAACAGCACGCTGCCGAAGGAGGCGTAGCTGGCCGACTGGCGCGCTATAGCCGCAACCGCGACGTGCTGGTCGCCGGCATGCGCGAAATCGGATTCAAGACCCTGCTGGACGACCAGTGGCTGTCGCCGATCATCACCACCTTCTTCAGCCCGGAACACCCGAACTTCGAGTTCAAGCGCTTCTACGAGGAGCTGAAGGCCCGCAGTTTCATCATCTACCCCGGCAAGCTGACCGTCGCCGAGAGCTTCCGCATCGGCTGCATCGGGCAGATCGACGAACACATCGTCCGCCAACTGCTGCGCGCCATCGCCGACACCCTCGAGGCGATGGGCGTGGACATGAAATGACCCGCAGTTGAAACGGCCACCCACGTCGAAGGGCTGGCCCATTCCAGGTCACCCACCGTCCTGAGACGGTTCCCGCTGCGGGTAGCGGGGCCGTGGTGCGGTGACCTTTTTCTGAAACATATCCGTAGTAAACCAGCCGCTCGGCCGCGCCGGGCAGGAGCCAAGACTAACGCCGAATCCCATTCACCAGCCTGACGCCACGACCGCTGCCATCTGACCAAGGTCGTGCGTTTAGACAGCCCAGCAGCAAAACAACAACAACCTCCCTATTTGCACTGTCCGGCATACCCACACGGGGTCAGAAAACCATGAACAACAACGCAGGTGCCTTGCACAGCGGCTGGAAGTCCCTCCAGCGCTGGCGTGTCCAGATATTCCTCATCACCTGGCTGGCCTACGCCGCCTTCTACTTCACCCGGAAAGCCTTCTCCGTCGCCAAGCTCGGCATTGGCGAAGACCCAAGTTTCGAACTCGACAAATCCGCGATGGCCAACCTCGATGCCCTCTACCTGGCCGCCTACGCCGTGGGCCAGTTCACCTGGGGCATCTTCGCCGACCGCTTCGGCCCACGCGTGGTGGTACTCGGCGGCCTGGTGATTTCGGCCGTGGTGGCCGTTGTCATGGGCACTTTCGCCACCCTGCCGATCTTCGCTACCTGCATGGTGGTCCAGGGTCTGGCGCAGTCCACCGGCTGGTCGGGCCTGTGCAAGAACATCGGCAGCTTCTTCGCCACCGGCGAACGCGGCCGCGTCCTGGGTTACTGGAGCACCTGCTACGCCTTCGGCGGCCTGGTCGCCACTCCCTTCGCCGGCTGGTGGGCCTACGAAGTGTTCCATGACTGGCGCATGGCGTTCATCTCCAGTGCCCTGGTGGTGGGCGTGGTCGCGGTGCTGTTCTACTTCCTGCAGCGCAACAAACCGGAAGACGTCGGCCACGCGCCGGTGGAAGTGGAAATCGCCACCAGCGGGCCGCGTGAAGGCCACTGGAGCGCCCTGCGCAAGGTGCTGAAGAACCGCACCGTGCTTGTCCTCGGCCTCGCCTACTTCCTGTTGAAGCCGGCGCGCTACGCCATCCTGCTGTGGGGTCCGGTCATCGTCTACGAGCGTATGCCCGCCATCGGCAAGGTCGCCTCGGCCATCGTCCCCACCGCCTTCGAACTGGCTGGCCTGGTAGGCCCGATCCTGATCGGCCTCGCGTCGGACAAGCTCTTCGGTGCCCGCCGCATGCCAGCCTGCGTGTTCAGCCTGATCGCCCTCACCGTGTGCCTGGCGCTGTTCGTCCCGGCCATGCAGAGCGGCAGCCTGTACCTGGTGGTCGGCCTGCTGTTCATGATGGGCATGACCCTCTACGGACCGGATTCGATGATCAGCAGCTCCGCCGCCATCGACTTCGGCACCCAGGAAGCAGCCGGCACCGCCGCGGGCTTCGTCAACGGTTGCGGCTCGGTGGGCGCCATCCTCGGAGGCCTGCTGCCGGGCTACTTCGACACCAGCACCGTATTCGTGGTGTTCACCGCCGCGGCACTGCTGGCCAGCCTGATGCTGGTGCCTTTCTGGAACAGCCGCCCGCAAACCCTGAACGCGCCGGAAAGCTTCCCGGCAACCGGTCAACCGGCCCTGGTCGGGGCCAAGACCTGAATTCCCTTAGCCAACCTGCAATCCGCTGGAGTCATCACCATGCATTACAAGCAACCCACCCAACTGCAAGCCGTCATCCTCGACTGGGCCGGCACCGTCGTCGACTTCGGTTCCTTCGCGCCGACCCAGATCTTCGTCGAGGCCTTCGCCGAATTCGGTGTCGCGGTCTCCCTGGAAGAAGCCCGCGGCCCGATGGGTATGGGTAAGTGGGACCACATCCGCACCCTCTGCGACATCCCGGCCATCGCCGAACGCTACCGCGCCGCCTTCGGCCGCCTGCCCACGGACGATGACGTCACCGCCATCTACGAGCGCTTCATGCCGCTGCAGATCGAGAAGATCGGCCTGCACTCCGCGCTGATCCCCGGCGCCCTCGACGCCATCGCCACCCTGCGCGAAAAGGGCCTGAAGATCGGCACCTGCTCCGGCTACCCGGCGGTAGTGATGGCCAAGGTGGTGGAGCTGGCCCGCGAGAACGGCTACACGCCGGACTACGTGGTGGCCACCGACGAAGTGCCCAACGGCCGCCCGCACCCGGCGCAGTCCCTGGCCAACGTCATCGCCCTCGGCATCAACGACGTCGCCGCCTGCGTGAAGGTGGACGACACCTGGCCGGGCATCCTCGAAGGCCGCAGCGCCGGCATGTGGACCGTGGCGCTGACCTGCTCGGGCAACGCCCTGGGCCTGACGTACGAGCAGTTCAAGGCGCTGCCGAAGGACAAGCTGGACCAGGAGCGCGCGCGCATCGGCCAGATGTTCGAAGGCTCCCGCCCACACTACCTGATCGACACCATCGCCGACCTGCCGGCGGTGATCGACGACATCAACAAGCGCCTGGCCCGTGGCGAGATGCCCCAGGCCAACTGATTGGAAGCGGGGTCAGCCGTCGGCCCCTCCCCCGGCGGACAAGGATGCCCGCACCTCTCGTGAAAAGGCCCAGCCCCATTTAAGGGCCGGGCTTTTTGGCGCGTGGGAAGCCGAATCCTGTGGTGGGAAATTTGTTCGCGAGGGATGCATCGAGTCCTGAACAACCAATCAGGACTGGTGCCAAGTTTTGGACATTTTCAAGTGCCATTCGCAATGGATTACAACAAACCCTGTCAAACAAGCTACTGTGCAGCAACCAGATTTGGATTTATTTTTATGCACCCCAGTCATGCACTTCCATACGAAACCGACGCTAATCACACTAAAAATCGCTTATCTCTTCTTCAAGACTAATAAAAAAATTAAGCTTCAAGTCGCGCACAGGAGGAAGAGTTGTAACACTAAGGATAAATTCTAGTTTTTTACCAACAAACGAAAAACCCTCAAAACCAGCATATGCGTAGTCTCTATCAAATTTTTCCACCTTATAGCCGCAACATGCCTTTTGCCTAGCGACAACCCACTCAGCCTCAGGATCAAGCTTCTGCACAAATAAACATACCCCCATACACCCTCATATATCTAAACACCTTCCCACCGATACGAGAAAAACCAGATTCCGCAACCAATTTGTAGTTCGACTCAACATAACTTTCAGCGCCACTCCTGCAGGTCACAAACAATAATACGAGCATAATCCCACACTTCATTTAACCCTCCCCCTCAAATACGAAACCCTTCTATTTAACCTATCCACGGGAACTCCAGGCCAGTTATTATAGTTATAAACTCCTCTGGAAAAATTCAAATAATCGTTATCCACAAATGGCTTTTGTATAATTCGCCTAGTCGCACCCGTGTAGTCACCTCTATATATTAGATCAACAACAACATCTCTAACCTTCCAGTTTGTCTCTTCCCAGCACAAAACTCCATATACCTCTCGGGTATCTTTCTTACTTGAAATCTCCACAACCCTCTCTTTCATGTATGTATATACAGGCAAAAATAGGTCGTGCTGCTTTCTTGTTATTCTTTGCTTGCAAACATTAGCAGGAGCACTATTCAAATAGATCCTCGCCGCCTCTCCCTTAAGCCCCTCAGCCCCCATCAACCAAGACAACAAAGGTTCCTGTATTCCAGCCGCTCGCAAATCAGCAGCGGGAGTTGGCCGCTGCCCAAGATCATACCCCCGTCCAATCGTCACTCCCGACACTCCACCAGGCCAATGGGCAACACGACTAAAGTATCTATACAAGGGGTGCGTTCCATCTTCTATGTCATTACCTTCAACATCAAAAGTTAGCTGACCATATGGAACCTTAAGCCATCCAATATCATTCTCATCAACCATTTCCGAAAGACTTGTCATTACTCCAACCGGGTGCAAATGATAAATCCTCCCTACTTCTGGAAGTTCAACCTTGATCGCCACCTCCTTCCACCAACTCAACTGTTTGATTCGCTCTTTTTCCACCACCCAGTTCAGAATTGGTGCGGAAGTGGTGTGCCCCAACACTTTATCCAGCGCATCCCACTTTCTTTCCTGGTAATACCATTCACTTTCGTAATGAATAACCAGTTGAGAAATAGACTGGGCATGCGCCGGTATACGCAGTGCCGCCTGCAACACTTCGGCGGTCATTCTGCCGTCGCGGTTGGTATCGATGATCTCGTAGAGGCGGGATCTGACTGGCCCCCTATCAGACTTGTCGGCCCTGGCGCGGCTGGATTCGATAGCCTCGTCAGCCAACGAAGCGGACATCGACTGAAGGAAATATGCCAAGGCATTGTGCGGTGGGTCGTCGTTGTAGATGACGTCAAAGCCCTCCCAGGACCACGTACTGAGCCAAGGCGAAACCCCAAGTTCTTCACGCACTCAGCTGTCGGGTAATGCGGCTCGATAGGGACAACCAAGCCCTTCCACGGCAACACTGATCCAGTTCGATCAGGAACAACTCCTCGCGGGTTTGCTTGTACTTGCCTGCGTACTCGGCATCAGCGATGGTCATCTGTTTAATCGGAAAGCTCGGCGGGTGCACTTCAGGTATTTTCCAAAATCTGAATGTCTTCTTCAGAGCTTCCCCCGGAAGCACGCCCTGTCGATGGAAATCAGAATTCCTCCCTCATGCACTCAAGTAAGTTTTTATTTTTTTTTGTTAACGGAAACTTAAGACCATCAACATCCGCATGCGCTCCACATATCCCAAGACCTAATGCCGTAGGATCTACCCCTTGAGACCTTATTATAATATCGTCCCCATTTCTGACCAAGCGTATTGCACCTTCGCCTGTACCCCTAAACAGCTCTCCGGCCACAAATTGCATATCAAATGAAAATGAGCACACGTGCTGACTGGCTTGAGTACTGTATAAACTCACCCTATATCCAAAAATAGATTTACCTATGCTTAAGTAATCATGAAACTCATCAGAACAAGATGCACCATCAATTGGAGAAGTGCATAAATAGCTTTCATTTTCATAGCACCCACTCCAGTCGCCGCTCCAAAGCACCTCCCCCTCTTCCCTGCTACTTACCGAAGAATTATCATTTTCTTCAGAAGAACATACAGATACGGCAGTAATCATTAGCAAAATAACGGACAAATGTTTCATTTAGCCTTCCTGCCAGTTAAGTACTTGGCACGCCCTCTTCCTGCCTCATACTGCGTAAGCTCAGGGGTCTCGCGTATGTAGGCAGCAAGCTTCTCAGAGTTATTTTCTGATATATATGGAATTTGCCTATCCCATATACGCCCTTGTTGATAAGTTAAGTCTACCGCTATGTCCTGAATACGTGAATCAAGAGAATCCCAAGAAGCTTCTCCAGCACCTACGGCATTGGAATACCGCTCCATTGCTGCAGACAGATACCCTGGATAAACCACAGCTTCAAATAGTACGCGCTGCGCCTCTCTAGAAATAGCTCCAAACGCATCCCTATTTGTGCTTACAAAGTCTCTTGCTACTTGCCCGTACAAACCTGCTCCAGTAGAAAAACGCTTGGCAGCAACTGGCTCAACCCCCGCGACAATAAGATCTGCATAGACTGATGCTGAGGTACGATGACGCATGTCATAACCGCGCCCCAAAGTTACTCCAGATGCCCCACCCGGCCAATGCAAGCGCCTACTAAAGTAGAAGCTTGCTGGATCGTCATTTCCTTCAGCATCAAAAGTCACTTGACCTGTTTCAACTACCAAATCGTTAGCACGCGGCATCATATTTAACTGAGTTAATAGTCTGATTGGATGTAAGTGACAAACCCTCCCACTTTTTGGAAATATTCCTTTCGCAGCCACTTCTCCCCACCAAGCAAGTTTCTTGACTCGTTCTTTCTCCGCAATCCAATTAAGCATTGGTGCCGAGAACGTGTGCCCCAACACTTTATCCAGCGCATCCCACTTTCTTTCCTGGTAATACCATTCACTTTCGTAATGAATAACCAGTTGAGAAACAGACTGAGCATGCGCCGGTATACGCAGTGCCGCCTGCAACTCTTTGGCGGTCATTCTGCCGTCGCGGTTGGTATCGATGATCTCGTAGAGGCGGGATCTGACTGGCCCCCTATCAGACTTGTCGGCCCTGGCGCGGTTGGATTCGATAGCCTCGTCAGTCTCGGTCCTCAGCAGTTCGATCTTCTGCTCAGACGACAGACCATCGAGGATGACGCGAAGCACAAGAAAATCTGCGCTGCGTGGCGTGCCGGGGTGAGCTTGGTTTTGCGGCGACGTCTTGTTGTAGCAGGGCTGGTGAGTAATTACCGGCGTGTCTTTGGTGAGCTTCAGCCATGTTTTGTTTTTGGCCGATAGATGTTCTGCCCACGCCCGGCTCGCGCCTCCCCTATTTACCTCAAAATTTCACTGCACAAGCAGCAAAAGCATACAGACTACATATTTTGAACCTTCATCCTGAAGAAGCACGAGTCAAAATCTTCTTCATATAGGATTTTTGCCAAGGCACAATTTTCCCTAAAATATGCATCTCCCTCCGCCCCAAAAGAAGCGCTCATTACTGCCTCATAAACACTTGACATTCGCCCCTTATCTCCCATAATCGCCAACTCTGAAATCCTTTTTATTTCCCCCCCACCCCAACCGGTTTCTATATAAACAAGCTCTAAAAATCTAAAATAAGTCATGGAAGAAACACAACTATCCCTCTCTATTCCGGCCTCCTCCCCAGGATAAACGGAATAGTAAATATGCTTGCACCGTGAATCCCTGAATTTAACCCATAGGCGTTGACCATCAACAAGCTGTTTCCTATAAATAAAATTCTCATCTCCCAGCACTTCCTTATAGCGGTCATTGAGTAATTTATCGACTGCCACATAGGACCTATTTATGCATTTCAATATTTCACTAGTAGCAATGCTTGATGGCAGGCAGCGCTCATTTGAAAGTACTCTCCCCGAAAACACCGACCCGAATATGAAAAACACTATTGCCAGCAGTTGCATTTCAAACCTCTCTCAAATAATTTTGCCTCTTGTTCCCTGCGAACGATCACCCCGCCAAGACCAGGCTTCCCCTCCCAGAGCCTTTTCATCGACCGAATTCTTCCCGGAACGCGCTCTTCTTGGCCAGTCGCTAGGTCCTCAGCTATCTGCTTCATCTCTACACGCGACGCGGGATTGGGGTTATAGAAATCGCTCCCTCTATTGATGACCAGCGACAGTATTGATCCTTGGCAATGGGGGTGAAGCTTAGTCAGCTCAGGGTATGCATCAAGAACAAGCCTTGCGTAGCGCTTCTTCATTTTCACAGCAAGGACACCAGCTTTTTCTTTAGATATTGAAATATCAGAAACAGAGCACAAAGCAGTACGAGCACTTTCGCCTTTTCTACCCACCACAGCCAAAAGTCTTTCGAGGCTTTGTGGTGTGTATATCTCACCCAATTCATCCCGCACTTGCCCCACTGTCTGCTGACCTAAATCGTAGCCATACCCTACAGTCACTCCACTTATCCCGGCCGGCACATACGGATATTCCTCGTACCCTTCCATTTCCAAAATAAAATCAAACGACTCCTTCGAGACTATTAGGATTCCAACAGGAGTTTCCATGCTATAAGAGTCTACAATGCATTCTTGAGGGCAAATGCCACTACCAAAAGCCATAAGCTCTATAGGATGCAAGTGGTACACCCCACCCTCTTTTGGAAGTTTTACCTTCTCTGCAACACCCTCCCACCAACTCAACTGTTTGATTCGCTCTTTTTCCACCACCCAGTTCAGAATTGGTGCGGAAGTGGTGTGCCCCAACACTTTATCTAGTGCATCCCACTTTCTTTCCTGGTAATACCATTCACTTTCGTAATGAATAACCAGTTGAGAAATAGACTGGGCATGCGCCGGTATACGCAGTGCCGCCTGCAACTCTTCGGCGGTCATTCTGCCGTCGCGGTTGGTATCGATGATCTCGTAGAGGCGGGATCTGACTGGCCCCCTATCCGACTTGTCGGCCCTGGCGCGGTTGGATTCGATAGCCTCGTCAGCCAACGAAGCGGACATCGACTGAAGGAAATATGCCAAGGCATTGTGCGGTGGGTCGTCGTTGTAGATGACGTCAAAGCCCTCCCAGGACCACGGGCTGACCCAGGGCGTAACTCCCACCTCTTCACGCACCCAGCCGTCCAGCAGGTTGCCTTGGTCGTCATTGAGCAGTCCGTCCAGGCGATACCAGTTGAAGGCGTTGCGGTCATCGGTTCTCGGTAGTTCGATCTTTTGTTCAGACGCCAGGCCATCGAGGATGACGCGAGGCACGAGCAGATCTGCGCCGCTTGGCGTGCCGGGGTGAGCCTGGCTCGGCGGCGACGTTTTGCAGTACTGGGACTGGTGGGTAATGACCAGCGTGCCCTTGGCGAGCTTCAGCCATGTTTTCTCTTTAGACGGCAGGTGTTCTGCCCACGCGCGGCAGGCGGCGAAGAACGTCGCCACGTCGTCTGCGGTGAAGACTTCCAGATGAAGCTTCTTTTGCGGCGCGGTTTCGGTGCCTTCCTGGTAGGGGCCAAGGTGCCCAATCAGTTCGCTGGCTTTGATTGGAACGGGCTGATCAAGCACCACGGCGCTGTTGCTGACCTGGGGCACCCGCTCACTTTCCAGTGAGTCGAGGTGCACGTATTGCGCAACGCTCTCCAGCTTACGGAAGTCACCATCGCCGCTGATGGTCACTTCGCTGCCCCTGGGCAGCCCACCGATCTTATGGGACCGGGCGTGAGGTGCTGCACGTACGGTGAGGTGATCCTGTTGTGTGTCGACTCGATAGACGCCACCGCCGATGTCCTTCAGCAGGTCGAAGAACACATAGCCCTGCATGGTGCCGTCCGAAGCTATAAGGTCGCTCGGGCCCCGAACGTTCTCCAGCTTGCGGTAGTTGCCCTCACCACTGACCGTGACCGTCGCTCCGCATGGCAAGAGGTCAATGACCGCGCCTCTGTGCGCCATGCTTCGCACGTTCAGGCCTCGCTGGCCGGGGCGACCGGCACGAGTATCGTTGGCCGTCTGCTTTACACGGCGTTCCGCTCCTTCAGGCCAGAACGCTGGTCGTGCCAGGCTGGGATCGCTCTTGTAGCTCTCCCAATCGTGCAGGTGCATGTAGAGGCTGTAGAACACCAGACTGGGCGGTGTGTCCAGATTGCCCTCAATGGTGGGTGCCTCCAGCCGATGGCGCACCAGCACAAAACCCGACGCAAATGGGGCCTGGACAGTGACCCCAGGAGCGGGGAAGTACGTAGTCGTCGGAGTTCGCTCGGGAATGCGGTAGGCAACGACTTCGCCATCGGCCAGGCAACGTACCTCGGACTGCCCACCAGTTCCCACCGTACCGGCAGTGCCGGAATCAAAGTGCACCCCACCATGCCACATGCCATTGCGGCCCAACGGGAAATAGCCCGCCTGCGCTTTGGCCAGGTTGGTCAGTTGGACAAGCGGGTTGGATTTATCACCAAAGGGATGGCTCCAGCTTTTAAGTGCGGGCAATCGCGGCGCCGCGTGCACAGATGCCGCGTCTGGTAGCTGCGGGGAAGGCGTTGGCGTTTGTGAAGGCGTGCGATGGTGGCGGACAGGAGGCGGTCCCTTACGCCAGCGGTGATACCCATCCTTGAGGCCATCGTAAACATCCAGCAGATAGTTGAGCATACGCGATACGTTCCTTGTGACTGGCTGACCACTGTTTGGTATTGGGGATATCGCCAGATCATCCCGAGAAGCTCGCGACCTGCTGATGCTTCCGGGGATATCCATCGAGCGGCGGCAATTCAGGGGTTTTCAGGGGCTTGGTCGCAGGCCCCCGATAGTCGAAATGCACCGCCTTGATCAGGTGCTCACCCTGGGTGCCGGACTCGATGCCGCACGGATCGAGGGTGATGTAGCTGCCGCCGGCATTGAGGGTGATCTTCTGCATGGCGCTGATGCGGATTTCGTCTTCGGTGCTGGTGATGTCCAGCCCATGCCGGGCGAGCAGTTCCAAGCGGTCGTTCTGTGCCTGGATCTGCACCGCGCCCTGGTTGGCGATCAGCTTCATACCGAGCTTGCGCACGAACAGGCTCAGGCCCTCGCCCACGCCAATGAACAGACGCTTGACCACGCTGATGTCGGCCTCCCCGCCGGCGTTGAGCATCAGGTTGTGCCGGGCCGCCAGTTGCAGGTGCTCGCCGCTGGTCAGAACGATGCCCTGTGGGGCGCTGAGCAGGGCCACTGCGGCCTGCAACTGGTCAAGCCGCTCGCGCAGCAGGGCAAGCTGGGCGTTTACGTCGGCCGGATCGGCCTGGGCGTGCTCGGCATCGCGGGACAGCTGCTGCATCTCCTCGCTGGCCTCCTGCAGGCGAGTGACGGCTTCCTGCATGGCCAGGACCTGCCCCTGGGCGCGGGGTTGTTCGTCGGCGCTGATGAAGACGCCCTTGCCCGCCCGAATCGCGCCCCAGCCGTCGGTGCGCAATTCAAAACCTTCGCCGCGCTTCTGCCGTTGCGCATCCACCAGATGACCGAGGTTGAGCTGGCTCTTGCCGCTGTGCTCGGTGCTGAGCTTGATGTGTTCCTGGCCACGGCGGTCGTCCAGGCGCAGCTTGTTGTTGGCCGGGGTGCGCAGGACGTTGCGCTGGTAGTTGCGCAGGGTGACGGGGTCGGGGTGCTGGCTGTCGTGCAGGGCGTGGGCGATGTAGGGCTTGTCCGGGTCGCCCTGCTCGAAGGCCACGGCCACTTCGGTGCCCTGCAGCAGCGGCAGGTGCAGGCCGTAGGTGTCGCCGGCGTAGGGCCGCGCCAGGCGCAGCCACAGGCTTTCCTGGCCGGCGGGCCAGCTGTCGCGGTCGAAGAGGAAGTGAACCTTGTAGCGCCCGTCGAGATCGATGTGGCCGTACAGGTCGTTGGCCTGCGGGCTGCTGATGCGCGCCGGGAGGGTGCCGGCGATCACCGGCTTGGTGCGCAGCGGCGGACGGAAGCAGACGCGTTCCGAGTAGGGCATGGCGTCGAAGCGGGCGTCGAAGCTGCGATCCCGCGCGGCACGGGTGGTCAGCCGGGTAATCACGGCGCCCGGGGCGAAGGCCTCGGGCGCGCCGCCGTCGATGCGCAGGACCTGGCCGGGGGCCAGGGTGGCGCTGCTGGTGCGGCCGCCGAGGCGGGTCCGCTGGTTGAGGTAGCGTTCGTGGCGCAGGCGCGCATAGAAGTAGCCGCTTTCGCTCGGCAGGTCCTCGTCCTGGCTGTGGGCGTCACCGAGCACGGTGTAGGGCTCGCCGTAGTGGTAGGCCTCGCCATAGGTGGTACGGGCACCGCGGGTCTGGTCGACCTCGCCGTCGAGGTAGGCGCCGGCATCGCGCGGGTCGTAGGCACGGATGTTGACCTGCTGCTCGACCAGGCCATGGCTGGCCTGCAGCTGCCACACGGCGTCCTCGCCGCTGCTGGTACCGGAGGGCGGCCGGTACGGCAGGCGGACGTCGAACTGGTAGTTGCGCGGGTCGTCGTGGAATTCCACCACGTCGATGTGCAGGCGCTCGTCGGTGGTGAAGCGGTACCAGATGCCGACGTCGGCGAGCAGGCGCTCGACGAAGGCCAGGTCGCTCTCGGCGTATTGCAGCACTTGCTCGCGCTTGGGGTAGTCGCGCTTGAGGTCGAAGAAGAAGTCCTGCCCTTCAAGCAGATGCCGGCCGCGCAGGATGCCCTCGACGATTTCCGGCACGCTCTGGTGCTGGTAGATGCGGTATTGCCGGCCCAGGCCGAGCAACGCCAGGCGCGGCTGCAGCGTCACTTCGTAGCGGGCTTCGTCGTTGGAGCCGGACAGGCGCCGAAAGCCGGTGAGGACGCCATGCAAGGTGCGCAGCGGCCGGTTCACCGGCGGGCTGAGGCCGATGATGGGGAGCGGCATGGGCGACGGGTAGAGGCTGAACGCGGCGTCCTGCCCCAGGAGCTGGTCAACCGGCAGATCGCGCTGGCTGGAGGTGAACTCGATGCGGTAGCGGAACGGCTCGCTGAGCGCCTCCTCGCCCTGGAAGGCGAGCACGTCGAGCGTGGCGTCGAGGTTGCGGACCTTGAGCTGGTGGCGGCTGTGATCGAAGAAGGGGCGGATTGCAGCGAGCATGCGGTTGAACCTTCCGTCGTCAGAAACAAACGCCGAAGGTTGCCGCTCACACCGGCCCGCCGCTATCAGACCGGTTCGGAAAGATCGCGGGGAAAATGGGGTTTTCGTGCAGGGAGAATGGTCAGTGGGAGGTAGGGATTTCCGCGGGTCGTCTGAACACTGGCAGCGAAGCGCCTGGCCCGTGCCCGCCACGCTGGGAGCGAATCAGCAGGCCGGCCCTACGGCCCGGTCAGCGATTGAAATCGCCCCCACAGGGGAAAACAGCCCGCCCTCTACCCCCGCGTCGCAATCGCGTGCTTGCGCAGCTTGCGATAGAGGGTGTTGCGGCTGATGCCGAGTTGCTCGGCGGTGCGGGTCATGTGCCAGCGCTGGCTATCCAGCGCATTGAGCAATGCGCTGCGTTCGGCGTCGTCCAGCGGGCTCGCTACCGGCTCGGGCACGGTCGCTGAGGGTGCCGCGCGCAATACCTCGCGAGGCAGGTCGGCAATTCGAATGATGCCGTCCTCGCACAGCGCCGCAAGGGTACGCAGCACGTTGCGCATCTGCCGCACATTGCCCGGCCAGTGGTAGTCGAGCAAGGCCTGGCGAGACTCTTCGGTAAGCACGATACGCATCCCTCGAGCCTCTTCCGCCAGCAGGTAATGCAAGAGCTCCGGCTTGTCACTGCGATCACGCAGGGGCGGCAGGTCGAGGACCAGGCCGTTCAGGCGATAGAACAGGTCCTCACGGAAGCCCCCGCTGCGCACTCGTTCCTCCAGCTCGCGGTGGGTGGCGCTGATGATGCGCACATCAACCGACAGCGGCTCGCCGCCGATGGGTACGACCTGGCGCTCCTCCAGCACCCGCAGCAGGCGGGTCTGCAGTGCCAGCGGCATATCGCCGATTTCATCGAGGAACAGGGTGCCGCCATCGGCCTGCTGCAGCTTGCCGCGCATGCCTTCCTTGCGGGCGCCGGTGAAGCTGCCGCCGCGATAGCCGAACAGTTCACTCTCGATCAGGGTTTCCGGAATGGCCGCGCAGTTCAGCGCAACGAAGGGTCGCTCGGCACGGGAACTGGCCTGGTGCAGCGCACGGGCGAAGGCTTCCTTGCCGGAGCCGGTTTCGCCGTTGATCAACAGCGGTACGTCGCGCTCGTACACGCGCAGCGCGCGACGGAAATCGTTCTGCAGCGCCGCGTCCCCGAGGCAGATGCCCGGGCGTGTCGGTTTTGGCGGTTCCAGTGGAATGGGTTGTGCAATGGTGCGTGGCTGACCGCGCAGGGCGGCGAACAGGGACCGACCATTGCGTGTGCGCAACGGCCAGCTGGTCACTGGCTGTGGGGTGGCGCGGCCGAGCAGATCGTCGAGACGGCAATCGAAGAAGGCCTCCACCGACTGATCGATCAAGCGTTCGCGGGGCAGCCCCAGCAGGTTGATCGCGCTCTGGTTCACCGCGCTGATCCGCCCTTCCCCATCGAATGCCAGCAAGCCTTCGCTGAACAGTCCGACGTACTCGGCCTGCAAATGGAAGCGCAGCAGCCATTTGCCTTCGAAGCGACGCAAGAAATAGCAGCTCTCGATCATCTTCGCCGAGAGGTTGACCAGCGCCATGGTGTGGAACTGGCTCTGGCGCGAGACATCGTGCCGAGCGGATGACACGTCCAGCACTGCCATCAACTCACCCTGTGGGTCGAACACCGGGCTGGCAGAACAGGTGAGGCCGGTATGGCGGCTGCGGAAATGTTCGTCCTGGTGGATGGTCAGTGCCTGGCGCTCCACCACGCAGGTGCCGATGCCATTGGTGCCCTCGCTGGACTCGCTCCAGTCGGCGCCGAGCCAGAGCCCGGCACGCTCGAAGGCGGGTCTTTCGGCATGGGCAGTAACGCAGTTGAGGATCACCCCGCGGGCGTCGGTCAGCAGCACCGCATGGCCGGCCCCGGAGAGCTGTCGGTAGAGGTTGTTCATCTCGCCATTGGCCACCTCGAGCACCTGCTGCATACGCTCGCGGCATTCGAGCATGCGCCCGTGCTCCAGCACCGTGGGTGCCACCGGCTGGGCCGGATCGAGGTGGTAGTCCTCCAGGCAGCGCAGCCAGGAGCGAGCAATCGAAGGGTCGGCAGCCGGCCCGCTGGCCTGTGCCTTCCCTTGTGCCAGGGTCATCACCTGCTGGGCGTGACGGCTGAGAGAATTCTGCATTGTTGTTGTTCTCCTGCGCGCTTCCGGGAGGCAGCCCGGGCCGTGGAACGGCATTCGCGTCGACGCAGCATCCTCCAGCATCGATGCCTTTGCAATGGCCCCCTGACCCGCTGGTCACCTGCTGTGCCAGATGCGTGACAAAGTGTCACCCTCAACTGTGGCAGGCATGTCACAAGCGCCCACCTTCGCCCTATAGGTGCGGCGCAAGAACCGCTCTGGGACGGTGCTTTCCACGCCATGGCCCAGCACTTGCTCTGTGGAAGACATACGCCACCCTGCGTTATCTCCAACAAAACAAGAGACAGGAGAAACACCATGCGTTACGCCCAACCCGGTACCCCCGGCGCTGTCGTTTCCTTCAAGTCCCGCTACGGCAACTACATCGGTGGCGAGTTCGTCGCCCCGGTCAAAGGCCAGTACTTCACCAATACCTCGCCGGTGAATGGCCAGCCGATCGCCGAATTCCCCCGCTCTACTGCCGAAGACGTCGAGAAGGCCCTGGATGCTGCCCACGCCGCGGCCGATGCCTGGGGTCGCACCTCTGTGCAGGACCGTTCGAACGTCCTGCTGAAGATCGCCGACCGCATCGAGCAGAACCTGGAAGTCCTGGCCGTCACCGAAACCTGGGACAACGGCAAGGCCGTGCGTGAAACCTTGAATGCTGACATCCCGCTGGCTGTCGACCACTTCCGCTACTTCGCCGGCTGCATCCGCGCCCAGGAAGGCGGCGCGGCCGAGATCAACGAGAACACCGTCGCCTATCACATCCACGAACCGCTGGGCGTGGTCGGCCAGATCATCCCGTGGAACTTCCCGCTGCTGATGGCCGCCTGGAAGCTGGCCCCGGCCCTGGCCGCCGGCAACTGCGTGGTACTGAAACCCGCCGAGCAAACACCGCTGGGCATTACCGTGCTGATGGAGCTCATCGGCGACCTGCTGCCAGCCGGTGTGCTCAACGTGGTGCAAGGCTTCGGCAAGGAAGCGGGCGAGGCCCTGGCCACCAGCAAGCGCATCGCCAAGATCGCCTTCACCGGCTCCACCCCGGTGGGTTCGCACATCCTCAAGTGCGCCGCCGAGAACATCATCCCCTCCACCGTGGAGCTGGGTGGCAAGAGCCCGAACATCTACTTCGAAGACATCATGCAGGCCGAGCCGGCCTTCATCGAAAAGGCCGCCGAAGGCCTGGTCCTGGCCTTCTTCAACCAGGGTGAAGTCTGCACTTGCCCGTCCCGCGCCCTGGTGCAGGAATCCATCTACCCGGCGTTCATGGCCGAGGTGATGAAGAAGGTCAAAGCCATCAAGCGTGGCGACCCGCTGGACACCGACACCATGGTCGGCGCCCAGGCTTCGCAACAGCAGTTCGAGAAGATCCTCTCCTACCTCGACATCGCCCAGCAGGAAGGCGCGGAAGTGCTCACTGGCGGCGCGGTGGAAAAACTGGAAGGCAACCTGTCCACCGGTTACTACATCCAGCCGACGCTGCTGAAAGGCCACAACAAGATGCGTGTGTTCCAGGAGGAAATCTTCGGCCCGGTGGTGGGCGTCACCACCTTCAAGGACGAAGCCGAAGCCCTGGCGATCGCCAACGACACCGAGTTCGGCCTGGGTGCCGGTCTCTGGACCCGCGACATCAACCGCGCCTACCGCATGGGCCGTGGCATCAAGGCTGGCCGCGTGTGGACCAACTGCTACCACCTGTACCCGGCACACGCCGCGTTCGGTGGCTACAAGAAGTCCGGCGTTGGCCGTGAAACCCACAAGATGATGCTCGACCACTACCAGCAGACCAAGAACCTGCTGGTGAGCTACGACATCAATCCGCTGGGCTTCTTCTGATCCTCGGCAAGTAACCAAAAAACGCGGCCCCGGCCGCGTTTTTTTATGGGCGCCTCACAGAGCTTCCCTGTAGGGACGAATTCATTCGCCAAACAGGTCGAAGGTCTGCCGTTCGAACTCCGCGCAAAGATTCGCCCTCACCCCTAGCCCTCGCCCTGAAGAGAAGAGGGGTGACTCATGCCTGCTCCGCCCTGCCCCAATGACCAGCGCCTGTGGGAGCGAATTTATTCGCGAATGAGTTCGCCCCCACACAAGGCAGCCCCAAGCACCGACCTCAGCGCTCATCCCCGCGCCACTGCCTCGGGCTCACGCCGAACCAGCGGCGGAAGGCGCGGGAGAAGGCGCTGGTTTCGGAGTAGCCGAGCAAGGGGGCCAGCTCGGAGATGGGCCGCTGCCGTTGACGCAGGTAATGCAGCGCCAGCTCGCGGCGGGTCTGTTCCACCAGTTGGCTGAAGCTGAGGCCGTCTTCGCGCAGGCGACGCTGCAGACCCGCCGGGGTCAGTTCCAGACATTCGGCGATCTGTTCCAGGCAGGGTTCACCCAACGCCAGGGCCAGGCGAATTTGCGTGCTGGCTTCTTCCAGCAGGTTCGGCCCAGCGCCCTGCTCACCCAACCTGCGAATCACGTCCTGGAACAGGAACAACAGATTGGGATCTCGCTCGGGCATCAGCCTGCCCTGCACATCGCCCTTGGGTACCAGCAGGAAATTGCAGGGCCGGCCGAACTGCACGGGCGCACCGAATGCCTCGGCATGTTCCTGCCAGCCCTCGGGACGTTCATGTTCGAAGGCCACCGCGCGCGGCGACCAGTCACGGCCCAGCGCATGCCGGACCAGGTTGAGCGCCATGCCCATGGTCAGTTCGGCGTCCTGGCGGCGGTCGAGAATCGCGCCATGGCGGACCTGGTAATCGAAGCGATAGCACTCACCACAATCCACCAGGCGGATCAGGGTGCTGTGCTGGTGATAGGGGAAGGCCGCGGCGAAGTTCTTCAATGCCTCTTCCAAGGTGTTCGAGAACAGCCCGACATAGCCCAGCAAGCCCAGGTCGCGGGGCTGGAATTGCTGGCCATAGCGCAGGCCGAAGTTGTCGCAACCGGACTGTCGTGCGGCCTCTTCCAGCACCTGGCAGTAGTTGGTCAGGGCCAGGCTCAGTGTCGGGTGCCGCAACTGCTCCGGGTCGATACCGGCGCGGCCGAAGATGCGGTCCAGGTCTCCGCCCTGCCCGGTGATGAAGCGGTCGAGACCGCTGGCGGCAGCCGAGAGCACACCGACATTGCTCGTGGTGGATGCTTGCAGGCTGGCACTGGAAAACAGGGACGGATTCATCACGGTCCACCGAATCTTTTTTGAACGGACATTCAAGCAAAACCCATGCCCTCGCCCCGGCTTCCTGCCAACGCCGCCACAGGCCCTCCAGCTGGGCGTTTGCGGGCCATTTCCGGGCATTTTCCATAGACCCGCCCCGTGCTGGGGCACGACGCGTGGGGCGATGGGTAACAGTGCCACACGACTTGACCGCAGAGGCCGCACACGACCTTCCACGGTCAAGTCCTGGGGAGGGTCGCTGGATAAGATCGAGCCTGGTCATCCACCAACGACGCCCCCACGGGCGAGGAGTCCTGATGAGCACAACACAACTAAAACCAACGCTCGGCACCTTGCATCTCTGGGGTATCGCCGTCGGCCTGGTGATCTCCGGTGAATACTTCGGCTGGAGCTACGGCTGGGGCACTGCCGGCACCCTCGGTTTCCTGGTCACCGCGCTGCTGGTGGCCACCATGTACACCTGCTTCATCTTCAGTTTCACCGAACTGACCACCGCCATTCCCCACGCAGGCGGCCCCTTCGCGTATAGCCGCCGCGCCTTCGGCGAGAAGGGCGGACTGATCGCCGGGATCGCCACCCTGATCGAATTCGTCTTCGCCCCGCCAGCCATCGCCATGGCCATCGGCGCCTACCTCAACGTGCAGTACCCCGAGCTGGACCCGAAGCACGCAGCCGTTGGGGCGTACCTCATCTTCATGACCCTGAACATTCTCGGCGTCAGCATCGCCGCCACCTTCGAGCTGGTGGTCACCGTATTGGCCGTGGCCGAGTTGCTGGTGTTCATGGGCGTCGTCGCACCGGGCTTCAGCTTCAGCAACTTCGTGGTCAACGGCTGGGCAGGCACCAATGAGTTCGGCAGCCACGCCATCTCCGGCATCTTCGCCGCCATTCCCTTCGCCATCTGGTTCTTCCTCGCCATCGAGGGCGCGGCCATGGCGGCGGAGGAAGCCAAGGACCCGAAACGCACCATCCCGCGCGCTTACATTGCCGGCATCCTGACCCTGGTGTTCCTTGCCATCGGCGTGATGATCATGGCCGGCGGCGTGGGTGACTGGCGTGAGCTTTCCAACATCAACGACCCACTACCCCAGGCCATGAAGGCCGTGGTCGGAAACGATTCCACCTGGATGCACATGCTGGTGTGGATCGGCCTGTTCGGCCTGGTGGCCAGCTTCCACGGCATCATCCTCGGCTACTCCCGGCAGTTCTTCGCCCTGGCGCGTGCTGGCTACCTGCCGCGCGGCCTGGCCAAGCTGTCGCGCTTCCAGACCCCGCACCGCGCCATCATCGCCGGTGGCGTGGTGGGTATCGCAGCCATCTACAGCGACGGCCTGGTGAACCTGCAGGGCATGACGCTGACCGCCGCGATGATCACCATGAGCGTGTTCGGCGCCATCGTGATGTACATCATCAGCATGCTCAGCCTGTTCAAGCTGCGCGTCAGTGAGCCCAATCTGGAACGTACCTTCCGTGCGCCGGGCTATCCGGTGGTACCGGCGATCGCCCTGGTGCTGGCCGTGGTCTGCCTGTTGGCGATGGCGTGGTTCAATACCTTGATCGGATTCATCTTCCTTGGCTTCATGGCGGCGGGGTATATCTACTTCCAGTTCACCGCCCACCATCGCGCCAGCGCACCGGTCGATGCCCTGCTGAACCGCGCCTGATCCTCCCGCGCCCCAGTGCAAGAAGACTGGGGCGCCTCACCAAGGAGAGCTTCGAGTGAGTAGTTTTTCCCACAGCGTCGGCGGAGAGACCTGGCGTTTCGAGAGCCTCCGGGAAGTCATGGCCAAGGCCAGCCCGGCCCGCTCCGGTGACTACCTGGCCGGCGTAGCCGCTGCCAGCGACGGCGAGCGCGTCGCTGCGCAGATGGCCCTGGCGGACATCCCCTTGAAACACTTCCTCGACGAGGCGCTGATTCCCTATGAAGAAGACGAAGTAACCCGGCTGATCATCGACAGCCACGACCGCGTCGCCTTCGAACCGGTCAGCCACCTCACCGTCGGCGGTTTCCGCGACTGGCTGCTCAGCGAGCATGCCGACGAGTCCAGCCTCCGCGTCCTGGCCAAGGGACTGACGCCGGAGATGGCCGCCGCCGTGTCGAAGATCATGCGTGTGCAGGATCTGGTGCTGGTGGCGCAAAAGATTCGTGTCGTGACGCGCTTTCGCAACACCATGGGCCTGCGCGGCCGACTCTCCACCCGCCTGCAACCCAACCACCCGACCGACGAACCCGCGGGGATCGCCGCGAGCATTCTCGACGGCCTGCTCTATGGCAACGGCGATGCCATGCTCGGCATCAATCCGGCCACCGACAGCATCTCCTCCATCTGCGCCATGCTGGAAATGCTCGACGCGATCATCCAACGCTACGAGATTCCCACCCAGGCCTGCGTGCTGACCCACGTCACCACCTCCATTGCCGCCATCGAGCGTGGCGTACCGCTGGACCTGGTGTTCCAGTCCATCGCCGGTACCGAGGCGGCCAACGCCAGCTTCGGCATTAGCCTGAAAATCCTCCAGGAAGGCTACGAGGCGGGCCTTTCGCAGAAGCGCGGCACCCTGGGCAACAACCTGATGTACTTCGAAACCGGTCAAGGCAGCGCACTGTCGGCCAACGCCCACCACGGCGTCGACCAGCAGACCTGCGAGGCACGGGCCTATGCGGTGGCCCGCCACTTCAATCCATTCCTGGTGAACACGGTGGTCGGCTTCATCGGCCCGGAATACCTCTACAACGGCAAGCAGATCATCCGCGCCGGCCTGGAAGACCATTTCTGCGCCAAGCTGCTCGGCGTGCCCATGGGCTGCGATATCTGCTACACCAACCACGCCGAAGCCGACCAGGACGACATGGACACCCTGCTGACGCTACTTGGTGTCGCCGGCATCAACTTCATCATGGGCATCCCGGGCTCCGATGATGTGATGCTCAACTACCAGACCACGTCCTTCCACGACGCGCTCTACGCCCGCCAGAGCCTGGGCCTGAAGCCGGCCCCTGAGTTCGAGTTGTGGCTAGAGCGCATGGGCATCCTGGTGCAGAGCGACGGTCGGGTGATCCTCGGCGACCAGCTTCCGCCGGCCTTCCGCCAGGCCATTGCGCGACTGGCCTGAACTCAAGGAGCAATGGATGAAGACGCCTCGCCCCCATTCCGGCCACACCGCCAACCCCTGGGAAGAACTGCGCCGCCTGACTCCGGCACGCATCGCGCTGGGTCGCGCCGGCATCAGCCTGCCCACCCATGCGCAACTGAATTTCCAGTACGCCCACGCCCAGGCACGAGACGCGGTACACCTGCCCTTCGACCATGACGGACTTGTCGCCCGGCTGGATGAGCGCGGACGCGCCACGCTGCTGCTGCACAGCGCCGCCAAGGACCGCGACACCTATCTGCAGCGACCGGACCTCGGTCGGCGCCTGGACGCGGCCTCACGCGAGAAACTACAGGAGCATGCACGGACTAATCCCGGTGGCTATGACCTCGCGGTAGTGGTCGCCGACGGCCTCTCCGCCCTCGCCGTGCAACGCCATAGCCTGCCCTTCCTCGAACGCATGGAAGAACAGGCGCTAGCGGAAGGCTGGTCGCTCTCGCCCGTGGTGCTGGTTCAGCAGGGCCGGGTGGCAGTGGCGGACGAGGTGGGCGAACTGCTCAACGCGAAGATGGTGGTGATCCTGATCGGCGAACGCCCTGGTCTCAGCTCGCCCGACAGCCTCGGGCTGTACTTCACCTGGGCACCCAAAGTCGGCCTGACCGATGCCTACCGGAACTGCATTTCCAACGTGCGTCTGGAAGGCCTGTCGTACGGCATGGCCGCCCACCGCCTACTCTACCTGATGCGCGAGGCCTGCCGTCGCCAATTGTCCGGAGTGAACCTGAAGGACGAGGCCGAGGTGCCCTCGCTGGCTGGCGAACCGGACAGCGCCCTGGCGGGCAATTTCCTCCTGGCCACCGATCACCACTGACGCGCCGCGTCGCAACCGCTCTGCACCACTGGTCGCCGCGCCGCGCGTGGCTCCCGTTCGTCGGCTAGACACAAATCAAGCCGTCCCAGAAGTCGGCAGCCACGAACACCATCAGGAGCAACGCGATGCAAGCGACCCAACTGAGCGCCCTGGCGCTAGCGGTTTCCGCTGTACTCGGCCTTCCTGCCATAGCGAGTGAACAGTCCGAAGCCAAGGGTTTCATCGAAGACGCCGACGCAACCCTGCTGCTGCGCAACGCCTACTTCAACCGCGACTTCAAGGATGGCGCCAGGGATGCCAGAAGTTGGGGCCAGGCCTTCATCGGCACCTTCGAATCGGGCTTCACCCAGGGCACGATCGGCTTCGGTGTCGACGCCTACGGCCTTCTCGGCGTGAAACTGGACAGTGGTCGCGGCCGCAACTATGCCGCCTTCTTCGACACCGACAGCGATGGCCATCCGGTAGACGACCTATCCGAGGCCGGTGGCGTGGTGAAACTGCGTTTCTCCAGCACCGTGCTCAAGTACGGCAACCAGTTCCCCACCCTGCCGGTTCTGGCCCATGACGACAGCCGCCTGCTGCCCCAGGCGTTCACCGGCACCCTGCTCACCAGCAAGGAGATCGAGGGCCTGGAACTGAACGTCGGCCGCTTCACCGGGGACAGCCCCATGGGCGACCCGGCCCGCGACCCCAATCACCTGAAGAGCATCGACGTTATCGGCGGCAGCTACCTCGTGAGCGACAACTTCAGCCTGGCGCTCTACCACTCCGACGTGGAAGACATGTTCAAGAAGTACTACGCCAACCTGAACTACAACATTCCCTTTACCGATGAACAGGCGCTGAACTTCGACTTCAACATCTACCGCACCAAGTACGACGATGGCTCCGTTGCTGCGCTCGCACTCGGCGGCGACGGTGAGGACGACAAGAACACCCTGTGGAGCCTGGCGGCCAAGTACAGCATCGGCGCCCACGCTTTCATCCTCGCCCACCAGCGCAACACCGGCGATACCGGCTACGCCTATGATTTTGGCGACGGCGGCAGCACCATCTACGTGGCCAACTCCTACTACTCGGACTTCAACCTGGAGGACGAGCAGTCCTGGCAGGTCAGCTACGAATTGGACTTCGGTGGCTACGGCGTCCCCGGTCTGACCTACAAGATTGCCTATGTGCGCGGCACCGACATCGTTGCCGGTGGCGAGAACGACGGCACCGAGCGCGAGCTGTTCAACCAGTTCAAGTACGTGGTGCAGGACGGCCCGGCCAAGGACCTGTCTTTCAAGCTGCGCAACTCTATCTACCGTGCCGATAACGACGTGGGCCCGGACCTCAATGAAGTTCGCGCCTTCATCGAATACCCGCTCAATATTCTCTGAAGTCTCTGACGGCCCGGCTCAATCGCCCTGGGCGGTGGCCTTGAGTCCGGCCAGCACCAGCTTCTGATACAGCTGCTCGCGCAGGCCCGCCGGCGCGAGCAACCCCATCCGATCAAGATGCCCGACGTAGCTGGCCGGATCCGGCAGGTCGAACAGCGCGGCCCTGCCCAGGTCGATGATTTCCCCCAGTTTCAGCTTGCGCTTCAGCCAACGCAGGGCGCGCAACAGGTCCTGCGCCACCGGGGTGAAGTCGCAGCCCAGCGGATATTCGGGGAACAGCTGGGGAAACGCCGTGCGCAGCTTTTCCAGCCGCCCCGGCGTGTTCTGCCGCCAGGCCGGTTCCAGGACGAAATCTTCGGGCAACTTGCCGGCCAGTTGCGCATCGGCGATCAGCCCGTCCTGGAAGCGTGAGTCGGCGATGCGCACCAAGGCGGCGATCACCTCCGAGTCGTTCTTGCCGCGCAGGTCGGCAATGCCGTACTCGGTAACCACCAAGTCCCGAAGGTGACGAGGAATCGTTGCGTGGCCGTACTCCCAGACGATGTTGGAACTGACCTCACCACCCGACTCACGCCAGCTGCGAAGCATCAGGATGGAGCGACCGCCTTCGAGCTCATGGGCCTGGGCGACGAAATCGTATTGGCCGCCGACACCACTGATCACCCGGCCATCCTCCAACTGGTCGGCGGCACTGGCACCGAGCAGCGTGACGGTGAAACAGCTGTTGATGAAGCGCGCATCACGACGCTGCAGGCGCTTGAGGGGCTCGTCGCCAAGGAGCCGGTTGATCTGGCTGATCGGCCCCATGGCAATACGCGCGCGACGTGCCTCACTCAGTTCGCGAAGGCGCTGATAGAAAGCCTGCGGCCCCAGGAAGAAGCCACCGTGCACCAGGATTCCCCGGCCAGCCTTGCCCCAGTAGGGCCTCAGGTCGGGGTTGTGGATATCGCATGCGCTGCTGCGGCAATCCGGAAGGCGCAGCCGTCCTTCCTCGAAACGGATGCCTTCGTCGAGCAGGCCATGAGACTTCAGCCAGGCCAGCCCCTCGGCATCCAGGCCTCGTGGCAATCGTTCGGCCAGGGCGTCGAAGTCGACTATCACACCGTCGCCATCCAGTACTCCGGCGTCAGCCAGGCGCTGTAATTCGATGTCGTCATACACGGGGCGGCGCAGGATGCCTGCTTCCATCAGCACCAGCAGGCCGAACAGGAACATTTCGCTGTTGGCGTAGAGCCCCCGGGTGAATGGCGCAAGCCCCCCTTCGCGCTTGATCAGGTCTGCCCAGCGACCGGGCACATCCATGGCGCCCAGCAGAGCCTGGTAGCGGGTGTTGTCGGCATGGCGCGCGAGCAGCGCAGCTGTCAGCCCATCAGCCATCGCGCCAATTCCCATCTGCAGGGTGCCGCCGTCCCGCACCAGGGTGCTGACATTCAGGCCAATGGCGTGGTCCTGGGTGCTGACCGGCATGTTTGGCGTGGAGAACAGGCGGCTGCGCTCGACCCTTTCCAGCACCAGGTCGAAGCAGGCCGCGTCCACCTCCGCCGGCCCTGTCATGTAGGGCAGCTCGGCATGTTCCTGGGCGACCATGACGATGACCTCGCCTCGGGCGCGGCGCTGGAGCAGGCCAGGGAGCAGGTCGAGCGTAACGTCGGGATTGCAGCTGAGGCTGAAGCGGCCGGGGTTTTGCGTCCTTGAGGCCACCATCTGGGCGATCAGATTGATGCCCTTGCGCTGCAGATCGGCAGCCACTTGGCTGTAGTTGAGGCTGACGTAGTGTTGCTGGGCCTGCGGATTGTCCAGTTGACTGCCAGGTTGCAGGTAGAACTCCTCGATGCGCACATTTGGCGGCAACTCACCGCAACGCAGATCGCTGAGGTAATCGAGTTCCACATAGTCGGCGAAAACCCGGCGCAGGAAGGGCCCGCTGAAGCGCTGCTCCAGTTCGCTGCCGGGCTGCGGCTTGGCCAGGGACAAGGCGGTATGGATGATCAGTTGCCGCTCCGGCAGGGCCTTGATCCGCTGGTAGAGCGCATTGACAAAGCGGTTCGGCTTGCCGAGCCCAAGCGGCAGGCCCAATCGAACGGGGCCATCGATGCGTTCAAGCACCTCGTCGACGGCCTGATCCAGAGCGCAACGGAGCATGGCGTCCTCCTTGGCATACAGCGATTAAGGTTGGACTCCGCCAGCGTCAGGATTGCTCACGCTTTCCCAACCATTCAAACGCTTGCTTGGATTGCGTTTTCCACAATTTCTGGTGCAGCATCGACGACGTTGGCTGGCACAGCATCTGCATCGCCAATCACGCCCATCCACAGATACCGAGGCCCATCATGCGCATCGTCCAAGCCACCCTGGAGCACCTGGACCTGCTTACGCCGCTGTTCGTGAAGTACCGTGAGTTCTACGGTGAACTGCCATTCCCGGAGTCCTCGAGAAAGTTCCTGGAGAAACGCCTGAGCCGCAAGGAATCGGTGATCTACCTGGCCTTTCCGGATGACGATGACACTCGTCTGATGGGCTTCTGTCAGCTCTATCCGAGCTTCTCCTCCCTGTCCCTGAAGCGCGTCTGGATCCTCAACGACATCTATGTCGCCGAGGATGCCCGCCGCCAACTGGTAGCCGACCGCCTGCTGCAGACTGCGAAGAAGATGGCGCGGGAAACCAACGCCGTGCGGATGCGCGTCTCCAGCAGCGTCGACAACGAAGTCGCACACAAGGTGTACGAGTCCATCGGCTTCCGCGAAGACACCGAGTTCAAGAACTACATCCTGCCAATCAACAGCGACTGAACCCGCTGCATGGGCCCGGTCAGCAAGCCGGGCCCCTCCCCACTAACCAAGCCCCAGCCAGAGCCCCAGTAGCAGCGGGAGCCCGAGTAGCAGCGCCAGCGCCACTTGCCGTGACCTGCCCAGCCTGGGAGAGGACCGTTGCCTGAGCGCCTGCGCCAACAGGCGCTCCAGGGCCAACTGGAACTCCGACAGGGCTTCGTAACGCACGCGAGGCTGTGGCGCCAACGCCTTGGCCAGCACCCCGTCCCAGCCTTCAGGTAGCCCGGGTACCCGACCCGCCAGCGGCATGTAGCGGCTGGCCTGGCCACCTTCGGGGCGCGCCGTTTCAGGCCATTGTCCACTGAGCAGCCAATAGGCCAGCGCCGCCAGGGCGAACTGGTCGGCACTGCCATCCAGGGCGCGGCCATGGCGTAGCTCCGGGGCCAAGGGGACGGCCTGGGGCGGCGCCGTCTGCTGTGGCACGCCTGGCAGGATGGCGGCGAACTCGGGCAAGAGCAGCAAGCGGCCGCGCTCGTCGAGCAGTATCTGCCTGGGATTCAGCCAGAGCCCCTGCATGCCGCGCCGCTGCAGCGAGCGAACCGCCTCGATCAACTGCACCAGAATGGCCAGGGTCGCGGCGGCATCCAGAGGTGGTCGCCCTTCCCGACGTCGCGCGAGGCTCTGCGCACCTGCCGGCGGCAAGGCGAAAAGCAGAAAGGCGTGCTGACGGTCCTGCCGCGGCGAAAGTACCTGCGGCAAGGTCTCCACAGGGCTACGGCGCAACACCCATTCCCGCTGCCAGAAGGCCTCATCGGCATCCACTTCAGACAGCCAGAACAACGCCTCGCGGCTTTCCTCCCGCGCCCGGAACAACCTCCCTGGCGGCCCATAGTCGCAGGGGGCGAGCAAGGTCCAGCCATCCATCACGGTTCCCGGCACCACGCCTTGCACCTTCGGCCAGCGGACTCCAGGCGCCGATGGCGGCAGGCAATGAGGCTCGCCGGGCAACACCAGCGCAGCGGCGCCGGGGGCGCTTAATAGGGGTTCCAGCAGCCCGCCCAGTTGAGCGGACTGCAAGTTGTCACTGGATTCACGCAGGGGGCTCAGATCAGCCACTTCCAGTAGCGGCTGGGGCGCCATCAGCAGAGGCTGGCCAGGTGTCAGTGGCAGGCTGTGCTGGATCACCGCGAGCTCAGCCTGCGCTCCCAAGGGGTTGTTCCGCCCAGTCAGTTCCTGGACTAGTTGCCCCTGGAAACGCACCAGTCCGACCGCCCCGGCCTGCAGGAAGTGCGCCTCGCCGTCCTGCACCAGCAGTAGACCAGCGCTCAGTTCCGGGACCCGTTCACCGGCCTGGCGCCGACGAAAAAGCTGGAGATTGAGTGCCGCGAGCACCTGGCGCGCCGCCTGGGTCTCGCTCCAGCCATCCGGCGTGCAGGCGTAGTCGACGAACAGGGCGTCCAGGTATTGCCCGAGCAGGCGCACCACGTTGGTGCACGAACATCCCCAGAGCAGGGCTACCAGCATCAGCGGCGGACGCCCCTTCCGCCCGGCTACCCAAGTTGCACGGGCGCGGGCCGCCTGGGTCGGCAGGTCCCGGCCGTGTCCCTGGGCCAGGCTGACGGCGGGGTGTTCCAGCAACTGCAAGGGCATGGGCGCGCATCCTGGTCCGGGAAAACAATGGAAACAGTTGCAGCCTTCATGCCGTTCACCATTCGGATAACAGCTCGCCGTGGCCGGGAAACTTCCCCTTATAATGCGGCGACTACCTCGCTTTCTCGCCGCAGTCACTCACAAGGCGCCTCATGGATTTCAACCCGATCGACCTCATCCTCCATCTGGACCAATACCTGAATCTGCTGGTCAGCAACTACGGCACCTGGATCTACGCCATCCTCTTTCTGGTCATCTTCTGCGAGACGGGTCTGGTGGTAACGCCCTTCCTGCCCGGCGACTCCCTGCTGTTCATCGCCGGCGCGGTCAGTGCTGGCGGCGCCATGGACCCGTGGCTACTGGGCGGCCTGCTGATGATCGCGGCCATAAGCGGCGACAGCCTCAACTACCTGGTCGGGCGCACGGCCGGCGAACGCCTTTTCAGTAATCCGAATTCGAAGATTTTCCGCCGCGACTACCTGCAGCGCACCCATGATTTCTACGACCGTCATGGCGGCAAGACCGTGACCCTGGCGCGCTTCCTGCCCATCGTGCGCACCTTCGCCCCCTTCGTTGCCGGCGTAGGCCGCATGCCCTACCCGCGCTTTCTTGGCTTCAGCGTGCTGGGCACCATCCTCTGGGTGGGCGGCCTGGTGACCCTCGGCTATTTCTTCGGCAACGTACCTTTCATCAAGCAGAATCTCTCGCTGATGATCATCGTCATCATCGGCATTTCACTGCTGCCAATGATGATCGGCTTTGCCCGCAGCCACTTTCGCGCCGCCAGCAAGGGCGCCGAGCACTCGAGCTGACCGACGCACCATGTGGTCCTATCGCGGCTGGCGCCGCCAGCGCATCCTCGCCCGCAATCCGGTCACGCCGCAGCAGTGGGAGATCGTGCGCCAGCGCCTGCCGATACTCGATGGCCTGGACGAAACGGAAGACCAGCGTCTGCGCGAACGCAGCGTGATCTTCCTGCATGAAAAGCGCATCACCGCCCTGCCCGGCGTCGAACTGTCCCCCGAGGACCGCCTGACACTCGCCACCCTGGCGCAACTCCCTCTGCTGCATCTGCCAGACCTCGATTGGTACCGGGGCTTTCACGAGCTGGTGCTCTATCCCGACGACTTCGTCAGCCCCCAGCGCCATCGCGACGCAGCTGGCGTGGAGCACGAATACGATGACGAGCGCAGCGGCGAATCCTGGCAGTACGGGCCGGTCATCCTCGCCTGGCCTGGTGTGCAATCGAGCGGCGGCTGGGATGGCTACAACCTGGTGATCCACGAACTGGCACACAAGCTCGACATGCTCAACGGCGCGCCGAACGGCCTGCCCCCACTGCACCGCGACATGCGCCAATCCGACTGGGCACTGGCCATGCAGTCCGCCTATGACGCGCTGAATGCCCAACTCGACCGCGATCCCGAATCCGAAACGCCCATCGACCCATACGCCGCCGAAGACCCGGCAGAGTTCTTCGCAGTCGCCAGCGAGTATTTTTTCACCGCACCGGACCTTCTGGACCAGGCCTTCCCCGCCGTCTACCGCCAGCTCCAGGCGTTCTACCGCCAGGACCCGCTGCGGCGCCTGAAGCACCTCCAGGACATCCACCCGGACTATCGCGACGCGACCAATGGATGAGTACAACGGCGTGGCATCGGCCCTGGAATATGCCTATAATCGCGCCCACTTTTTTGGCCCACCCCCAGGGAGTTGACCATGAGCTACAGCAAGATCCCGGCAGGCAAAGACCTGCCGAACGACATCTACGTCGCCATCGAAATCCCGGCCAACCACGCGCCGATCAAGTACGAGATCGACAAGGACAGCGACTGCCTGTTCGTCGACCGTTTCATGGCCACCCCGATGTTCTACCCGGCCAACTACGGCTACATCCCGAACACCCTGGCTGACGACGGCGATCCCCTGGACGTGCTGGTCGTCACCCCCTACCCGGTCGCTCCGGGTTCCGTCATCCGCGCCCGTCCGGTCGGCGTTCTGCACATGACCGACGAAGCCGGTGGCGATGCCAAACTGCTGGCCGTTCCCCACGACAAACTGAGCGTTCTCTACAAGGACGTGAAGGAATACACCGACCTGCCGGCCCTGCTGCTGGAGCAGATCAAGCACTTCTTCGAGAACTACAAGGACCTCGAAAAAGGCAAGTGGGTGAAAGTAGAAGGCTGGGGCAACGCTGACGCTGCCCGTGCTGAAATCACTAAAGCGGTTGCGGCCTACCAAAAGTAATTTTGCTGGGGATTTCAGGGGATTACGCTCAGATATTGCAGCACCCTTTCCCCGCCAAAATCCCCCAAAGGCCCCCTCTGTGGTACAGAAAGTGGTACAAAAAAGCCCGGCTCATGCCGGGCTTTTTTGTGCTCGCAGAGTGGTCTCCCCAAACTTGCGCAGGAAGCAGCATGCCTTACGACATCCATTACATCGTTGTGGATTCCGCAACCGGAACAAATTGGCCGAGCTGGGTCGCCATTGCTATCTCGATCCTGGCCCTATTTGCCACCTTGTGGCAGGCACACCTTGCCAGGGCTCACAACAAACTCTCGGTTCGCCCGCAACTCGAAGGCCACAGCCACTGGGAGGACAATTTCTACAGCTTAGAAGTACGAAACGATGGCCTAGGCCCTGCAATAATTACGGAGGCCCGGGTTTACCGCCACGGTAGCCAAGTGGAAGGGGAAGGCCCGCCCTTAATCGTAAAAGCCTTCACCGGCGTACCTGGATGCCAATTGGTGGCCCATGAGTTCTTCTACACTCCATACGTCCTGCCAGCTGGACAATCAGTCGAAATATGTAAGGTGATGTGCGACCCAAGGATTCTGGACATTGAGGGATTTCTCGGTGGGCTGTTGCACCTCCAGATCGATTATGAGTCTGCCTACAAAGAGA